>CAVRRT010000101.1:0-4888 GCA_963723305.1 uncultured Pseudomonadota bacterium | reverse complement strand
GTCGCCGGGGGCGCTGGGTCCGCAGCGAGCGACGCGCCCCGATTTTATGGGGGGGCGGAGGGTGGCTTTGCCAGCCCGGAGCTCGCCGGGGGCGCGGCGGGCCAAAGCGAGCCGCAGCGAGCGACGGCCCCCCGATCTTATCGAAACTCGAGCCGAAACAGCTGCTGGCCCATCAGCATGAACGCGCCCGTGGGGACGGTGCGCTCGTGCCGGAGCCGAAGGAACGTCCCGTTCGACGAGCCGAGGTCGGAGAGATAGACCTGCTCGTCGTGAAGCGCGATGCGCGAGTGTGTCCCGGAGACGTATCCGTCCTCCGGAAAGAGGATGTCGCCCCGCTCGCGGCCGAGAACGATCGACTCACCGAACAGCGGGAAGGCGGAGCCGTCGACGTCGCGTCCGACGATGACCGAGAGCCGGCCCCAGAATCCCGGGTTGGGCGTCCCCATGATCTCGGTGCCGTCTTCGAGCGGCTGGGGCGGTGAGATCACCTCGAACCTCAGCAGCTCCTGACCGATCCGGAAGATGTCTCCCGACTCGAGCGCCTCCTCCCCGGAGATCTTGAGGAAGATACCGTTGAGGCTCTGCAGGTCACGGATGGTGACCCCCTCGGGGCCGACCGAGAGCTCGGCGTGGCGCGGGGAGAGATAGGCGTCGGCGTCGAACAGCGGCGCCTGCCCGCGGCCGACGATGTTCTCGCCGTCATGCAGTGGATGGGCGCCTCCTTCGGAGCCGTCCGGACGGATCAAGATCAACCGGCCACGGGGAATGGCGACCGGCGCGGCGCTGGTCGCTCCGGCCATGAACATGGTGCGGGGGCCCGTGGCGGCGCGCGGGCCCGAGGCCTGCTTCGCCATGCGGGTTCCGCAGGCACCGCAGAAAGCGAATCCGGCCTGCACGCCCTTGCCGCAGGTCGGGCACGGGACCTCGCCGCTTCCAGTGGCCGGGGAGGGGGTCAGCCCCGCAGCTCCGGTCACCCGGACCGGCGCTGGCGTCGCCCCGGCCGGCACGCCGACCGCGCCGCCGTTGCTGGTGCCCACGCCCGCCGTGACGCGCGGAGCCGGGGTCCCCGCCAGCGGATTCGGTGGGAGCTGGAAGGGGATCGGTGCCGGCATCTTCGGCGAGTCGCCCCAGGGGATGCCGCTGCGCGCTTTGGGAGCCGCCGCCGAGGAGGTCCGAAGCTCACCGGCGACGGCACCCATTGCCGCCGGGGGGAGCACGGTACGGTCGAGCGCCGGATCGCGGCTCTCGGCCGGCGGGCTCGGGGCGGGGGCGGCAGCCGGCTTCACCAGCTCGCTGCCGCAGCCGAGGCAAAACTTATAGTGGTCCTGATTTTCTTTGCCGCAGCGGTTGCAGGTAATCAAAAGGGACCCCCGGTGAGCCTATCGCAACTAACATGGCGAACGTCCATCGTCAATTCGGTCTCGCGGGCGCCGCAGGGGTTTTTTTAGCAGGAAATCCGGCGTCTGCGGCCCGTCGCGACGGGCGGTCAGCTGATCTCGACGCGGAGGAGCTGCTGCCCCAGGAAGACGTGGTCTCCGTGGTCGAGCGCCAGCTCGTCGTTGATCCGGACGAAAGTGCCGTTCTTCGATCCGAGATCGGTGAGCGTGATCTGGCCATCGCCGTTCATGCTGATCTGCGCGTGGCGACCGGAGATGAAGGGGTCGTCCAGGAAGTTCACGTCGTTTCCTTCGCGGCCGATCGAGATGGTCTCATTGCGCGAACGATAGATCATGCCGATCTCGCCGCCGCGGAGGCGCTGGATCAGCTTCATCTTCGAGGGGCGCTTGGGGCTGGCATAGAAGTAGGTCCCTTCGGCGTCGGGCTGCGGGCCGAGATCGGGGGGCGACGGCTCGATCTGCAGGAGCTGCTCGCCGATCAGGAACAGCGCGCCCGGTACGAGGTCGACCGGCGCCTTGATCCGGATGAACACGCCGTTGACCGATCCTTCGTCGACGACGTGGAGCTTTCCATCGCGGTAGATGAAGCTGCAGTGTCGGGGTGAGAGCAGCGAGTCGTCGGGGAACATGATGGCGCCATCGAGGCGGCCGGCGAGGTGCTCGTTCGCGTTGAGCAGGTAGGTGACGCCGTCGGTCCCCTCTCCCTTGATGACGGTCAGCTTGGCGCGTCCAGGCGCCTGCTGGGTCGCCCCGAAGAACATCGTCTTGGCGGGGCCGGGCGCGGCGTCGATCTTGTTACCGCAGCTTCCACAAAATCGGTTGCCGGTGGGGATCTCGCCGCCGCAGGTCGGACAGAGCATCCTCGCATTTTCAGCCGCGCGGCCCGCAAGTCAAGCGGGGTCGGACGAAACCGTTACCCGTGGGGTGATTGCGCGCCCGAGCCGCGGGCTCTCGAGAGGGCTTCGAGCGCCGCCGCCCGGACCAGGGGGCTCCGATCGCGGGTGGCGCGGTCGAGCAGGGGCAGGCCGGGCGCTCCCAGCACGGCCAGGAGCTCCACCGCCGAGAGCCGGCCGCCCCAGGAAACGGCAGAGGTCCGAGAGTCGTCGTCGGCCAGCAGCGGGGCGATCGCGGCCGCGATTGGCGCCGCCAGCGCGGGGTGGGCCCGAACCAGGATCCGGGCGGCAGCCACGGCGGCATCAGCCAGCTGGGGCGCGCCTTGGGCGACGGCGTCGGCCAGCCGCACGGGGGAGACCCGCTCATCGTCGAGCTTCGCCAGCACGCCCAGCGCGGCCGCGCGGCTCCGCCGGTCCGGATCGTCGAGTGCGGCCGCGATCTGATCGGCGAGGGGCCAGGCGATCTCGCGCGCGGCGCTGGCCGCCTCCGGCGCGGAGGGCGCGCTCTCCGGTCCGGCCAGCGCGCCCAGACCTGGACCGTCCGTCCGCGCGTCGAGGGCGTCGAGGGCGGCCCGGCGCGCGCTGCCGCCGCGGGAGAGGGCGTCGGCGAGGATGGCGTCGAGCTCCCCGGTGTGCGCCCGCCAGAGCGGCGTGAGATCACCGGGAGGCGGCGCCTCCAGCAACGCCGCCAGGACCGCCCGAACCGCGAGGTCGTTCCCCGCGATTGCACGGGCCTCGTCGGGCGGCGCGCCGCCGGCCTGCCAGACACCGAGCGCGGTGAGCGGCGCCTCTGGACCGGCGAGCGCGAAGGCGCCGGGGAGCAGGGCGCGCGCCAGGAGCGCCGGCAACGCGCGTGGATCGCGGGTCCAGCCGAGCGCCATCGTGGCGCCGCGCGAGAGCTCCGCATCGCCGCGATCGAGGAGCTCGATGAGGGCCGCCACCGCCTGCTGCCCACCCGCGCGTCCGAGCGCCAGCGTGGCGGCCAGGCGGATCTCGCCGGGCCGCGCCGCATTGCCGGCCAGGCTCGCCAGCGTGACCACCGTGCGGGCGTCGGCGCTGCGGCCCAGCCCAAGACAGGCAAGTGCCACCACCTCCGGTCGGGGATCCTCGAGCGCGTGCCAGAGGATCGCCGCCACGCTCGCAGCGACACCGGCAGGGACCCGCGCGCCGGCGATCCGTCCGAGCGCCCAGACGGCGGCTGCCCGCGTCGTCACGGGACTTCCCGTCGCTGCCGCCGCGAGCGGCGCGAGCCCGCGCGGATCGCCCAGCCGTCCGAGCGCGACGAGCGCCGCGGCGCGCGCCTCCGCGCTGGCGGCCGCTCCGCGCGGATCGCCAGCCCTTCCTCCCTCGACCGCGCCGCGCCCCGCGATGCGCGCCAGCGCCGGCGCCGCGTCCGCGTTGCCCAACATCCCCAGCAAATCGACCACCCTTCGATCCGGCACGTCGCTCGCGACGACCAGATCGAGCAGCGGGCGCAGCGCCACCCGGCCCAGGCGGGCGCGCGCCTCGTCGGCCAACGGATCGCGGTAGAGAGCCGGCAGCAGCCGCTCGAGCACGTCGACCAGAGCCCGGCGGCGGGCCGGCGTTGCCGTTCCACCGTCGGTGTCAGCGGCCAGCGCCTCCGCCAGATCGGGCAGGCGGCCGAGCGCCTCGTCGAGTCCCAGCGCGCGCCGGGCGGCGTCAGAGACCGAAGCGTCATCGCGGGCGCTGCGCAGCAGGGCCTCGATCGCAGCGGCGGCCCCCACCGCGTCCCCCTGTCGCTGGAGGATGCGCGTGAGCGCCAGCGTCGCCGTCGGGGTGGCGTCGCGCGCGATCGCCTTTCGGTAGGTCGCGACCGCCAGCGCGTCGGCGCCAGCGCGCTCGCGGATCTCGGCGACCCGCGTGAGCTGGGCGGCGTCGGTGTCGGCGCCGGCGCCCTCCTCGGCCGCCGCGGCGTGGGCGAGGGCGCCCGAAGGATCGTAACGGTCGAGCGCGATGTCGGCGATCTGCAGCTCCGCCTCGCGGGCGCGGCCGGGCGAGAGCCGCGCCAGATCGCCGAGGCGCGCCGCCGCTTCGTCGAGCTGCCCGGTCTGCCGGAGGAGGCGCGCCAGCGCGAACCCGGCCTCGACGGCGACCTCGCGCGCCCCGGCGTCGGCCGCGCCGGACCCCTGCGCAGCGACGGCGCGCAAGGTCGCCATCGCGGCGGCCATGTCGCCCAGGCGCTGCTCCGCTTGCGCCAGGAACATCGCTGTCTCGCTGTCGTCGGGGTGGATGGTCGCCTCGTCCCGGAGGCGGTGGACCTCGGCGTCGAGCCTGCCGTGCCCTTGCCGGGCGAGCAGCGCCAAGAGGCGCGTCCGTGCCTCGCGCCGCAGGCCCGGCCCGTCGCCCTGCAGCCCCTCGGCCATCGTCAGCACGCGGCGCCATTCGGCGGCGGCGTCGTCGAGCTTCTGTTGTCGCTCGTCGATCTGCGCCAGCAGCCGGTGGGGGCGAGCCCCCTTCGCATCGGCCGCCTCCGCTTGCCGCGCCTCCTCGAGCGCCTCGGAGACGAGCTCATGATCGAACAGCAGCTCCCCGAGGCGCAGGTGCCCCTCCGCAGGAAATCGTTCACCTGTTCCAGCG
>CAVRRT010000100.1:0-17860 GCA_963723305.1 uncultured Pseudomonadota bacterium | reverse complement strand
GCCGAAACACGGTTTTCTGAACCCGAGGACTGAAGACCGTTTGTTGGTCTCCGATTGCAATGCGCCCGATCGTCGGGCCACGACCCGACGTTGCCGGGCGGAGCCGATCGGGATCCTCCCGCTACGGCCTCAACCGGCCATGACGCCGGCGGCGATCTCGAACGAGCGCAGCCGGGCGCGGTGGTCGTAGATCTGCGAGGTCAAGATCAGCTCGTCTGCCTGGGTGCGTTCCACGAGGCTCTCGAGGCGACGCCGGACGGTGTCGGGGGAGCCGATCGCCGCGCAGGCCAGAATGCCGTCGAGGAGAGCGACGTGCTGGGCCGGCAACCGCTCCGCGAAGCCCGCGACCGGTGGCGGCAGCGGGGTGGGCCGGCCGCTCCGCAGATTGACGAACGCCTGTTGCAGCGAGGTCAGCAGCAGGCCGGCCTCGTCGTCGCTGTCGGCCGCCACGACGTTGACCCCCAGCATGAGACGGGGTCGATCGAGCTGCTCCGACGGGCGAAAGCTCCGGCGGTAAGTCTCGACGGCCTCCATGAGCAGCGCAGGCGCGAAGTGCGAGGCGAAGGCGAAGGGCAGACCGAAGGTCCCGGCCAGCTCGGCGCCGAACAGGCTCGAGCCGAGGATCCAGACTGAGACGTCGGCGCCGGCCCCCGGAAAGGCGCGCACCCGCTGGCCCGGCTCGGGCGCTTTGAAATAGGAGATGAGCTCGACGACGTCTTCGGGAAAGCGGTCGACGTCGCCGACCAGCGTGCGGCGCAGCGCCTGGGCGGTGGCCTGATCGGTCCCCGGCGCGCGTCCGAGGCCGAGATCGATCCGCCCCGGGTAGAGCGCGTCGAGCGTGCCGAACTGCTCGGCGATGACCAGGGGCGCGTGGTTGGGCAGCATGATCCCGCCGGCCCCGACCCGGATGGTCGACGTCGCCGCCGCGACGTGCGCGATGGCGATCGACGTCGCGGCGCTGGCGATGCCGGGCATGTTGTGGTGCTCGGCCAGCCAGAAGCGCCTGTACCCCCATCGCTCCGCGTGCTGCGCGAGATCGACCGCGTTGCGAAACGCCTGCGCGGCGTTTCCCCCCTCCACGATGGGCGCGAGATCGAGGACCGACAGAGGCGTCACGCCACAACGATAGCACCGCGGATCCTCGAAGCCCCGCGGCCATCCCCGGCCGGCTACATCCAGCCGCGGCGCTTGAACCACCAGAGCGGCAGGAGCCCGCTGACGGCGATCAGCGCCAGCGCCATCGGATAGCCGAGCACCCAGCGCAGCTCGGGCATGACGCGAAAATTCATCCCGTAGATGCCGGCGATGAGCACCGGTGGAATTCCCACCACCGAGGCGATGGTCAGCGTCTTGACGATCTCGTTCTGCTCGATGTTGATGAATCCGAGCGTGGCGTCGAGGAGGAACTGCACCTTGCCGGCCAGGTGCGCCTCGTAGTCGGTGAGCGAGGCGATGTCGGCGCGGATCGCCTTGAGCCGGGTGGCGCTCACCCGCGGCGCCTCCGCGATCCCGCTCTCCTCGACGTAGCCGGCGATGCGTCCCAGGCCCAGCAGCTCGTCGCGCAGGTGCGAAATACGATCGGCGGCGTCGCCGATCTGGCGCAGCGCCGCGCCCAGCTTGGAGGCGACCTTTGCGCGCCCACTGCCGCCATGGAAGGCGGCACGCGACAGCTGGTCGCAGGCGGCGCCCGCCTGCTCCAGGCCGTCGGCGGCCCGATCGACGACCAGCTCGAAGATCCCCAGCAGCGCCTGCTCGGCGCTCTCGGGCGTCCGCGCGGTGGCCTCGGCGTGCGCGGCGTCGAGCGAGGCGAGCGGCGCGAAGCGAATCGTGAGCAAGACCCGCGGCGACAGCACGAACCCGACCGGCGACGGTGTCAGGTGGCCGTCGGCCGACGGCGCCACGAGCGGCGCCGAAAGATAGAAGGCCCCCGCCTCGAACCCCAGGCGGCTCGACGACTCGATCTCGCTGATCTGCCTCTCGCTCGGGACGCGCAGCCCCGTCGTTCCCTGGACGCGCGCGATCTCTTCGGCGGTCGGCTGGAGCAGATCGATCCAGACGGCGGCGGAGAGCTCTCCCGGCGGATGGGTCACGATCATGGCCAGCGCTACTGTGGCTGAGAGCCGCCGCTCTAGGAAGCCGATTCAGGCGTTCAGATGTCTTCGCGCGGGTCGCGTTCGCGTGACGCCTCGTCCTCCACTTCACGGGGACCGAGGGCGCCTGATTCCGGCTGAAACTCGACCGGCGTATCGACGATCCCGTCCGGCTCGTCGGCTCCGCCCGTCTCGGCCAGCGCGCGCCGCCGCTCTGGCGCCTCCTCGGCTCCTGGAATTGAGCCCATGAACTTCAAGGTAGACTCGAACGACGCCCGAACAAGCGCGAGCGTAGGTGATCGACCGACTGCGGGGGGAGGCTGGCCCATCACCGCGGCGACGCTCGGGTTACAATCGGCGCGCGTGAGCTGGCGAAGCCTGTCGTTGGTGCTGATCGTTCTGGCCGGTTGCGGGGCCGCCTATGAGGCCGAGGGACCGCCGCAGAACGATCCCGCGCGACAAGACCCCGCGCGCGGGGTCGACCCGACGCCCGGCGCCGGCGACATTGGTGTCGTCACCGGACGGGTGGAGGTCGCGCAGAGCTTCGCGCCGGCCGCGCCCGTCTCCTTCGAAAAGGTGATGCTCTACCGGGAGGATTCGCCGGTCACCCAGACGACGACAGACGCCCACGGCGGGTTCATGTTCGTGGGGCTCAAACCCGGCGGCCTGTACGAAGCGCGGGTCGAGGGCAACGGTCATGTCGGACGGGTCCGGTTCTCGCTCCGCGTCGCCGGCCACCTCAGCGGTCTCCGCCTGGTCGTGCTCGACACGGTTCCCAAATAGAACGCCAACGAGCGAGCCCCGCTCAGGGGACGGCGTCGATCGCTCTCTGCAGCAGCGCTCTGGCCTGCGTCTCGTCGCACAGCTGCTTCGAGACCTGTAGACCGACGATCCGCCGGCCCCGACCCGCCCACAAGATGATCCGGTGATCGAGCAGCCCCGCCTCGCGCCCGGTCGCCATCGCCTGATAGCCGAGCGCATCGCGCAGCGAGAGCTTCTTCCAGGTCCAGACGAGCATCGGATCGGGCGCCATCGGCGCCGGTGCGCCCGGCGGGACGATCGGGTGGCTCACCATCACGAACGTCTCCGCGGGGTCGGCGCCCGCCTTCTGGAAGTGAAGCCGGCAAGCGGCCCCGTCGCGCGTCTGGCCCAGGTACCCGGCGGCCGGCAGCCCGCAAGCCGCCGCGATGTCGCTGCTCTTGAGCAGCCCGGCCGACTGGTCGAAGCAGCAGCCCGACCCGCCATGAACCTTGGGATCGTTGAAGACCAGCCCGCAGGCGGGCGTCGTGTCGAGCTTCGGATCGTCCTCGGGCGCCGGCGGCAGGCTCCGGCTCGGGCAGCCTGCGGCGCCGACGACAATCAGGAGGATCCACGGCCAGCGCTTCCGCATCACCCCTCCTTTACACAGCAGGCGCGAAAAATTTTCAATGCCGTGGACGGGGCCGCGCCTGCGCCACCGTCCGATGTGCCCGCTCCATTTCGAGGATCCATGTTCGCCGAACGACCTCGTGGGGGATCCCTCCGCCGATCCTCTGGAGAGTTTCGGCCCGTCGCCTGAGCTCGCCGGCCCCGGCGCGCGAAACGGGCCCGCCGAGGCTCGCCGATCGACGGTCATCGCGCGCGAAGCTCACGAGGCGCAGGATCCGGACGCACCGGCGACTCTCTTCGCCAATGCCGTCGGCGACGCAGTAGAGCAGCCGATGCCCGCCCCGGATCCTGGTCTCCCAGGTCGCCCTTGGCAGCCCGCCCGCCAAGGCGCGGAGAGGGTTTCGGGCGCCCGTCTCGACCTCGGCGTCTCCGGCCAGACTGGCCGCCGCCCGCATGATGGATCGGCGTTCGAAGGGCGGCAGGGCGCGAACCTCCGTCCACGCTTCAGATGTCCACTCCACCTCGAAGCGTGGCGCGAGAGGGCCAGGCGTGGTCTTCGCTGTCTTCGTTGTCTTGGGCATTTCCGTTCCGTTTTGTCGGACGTCGATGCCGTTCGTTGCTCAGCCGGGCCTGCGTCAGTCGCGATGATAAAGTCAGCGGCGTGAAGCTCAGAAGCGCGATGTTGTTTTGGACGGCGATGGTGGCGGGCGGTTGCGCGTCGGCGCAGGGACCTGCCCGCTCGCGAACGAGGGCCGCGTTGCCGGTGGCACCGGCGGCCGCGGCCCCGGCGACAGCGGTGGTCGCGCCGGCGACACCGCCGCCGGCGCCGCTGCCCGACGGGCCGCCGGTCGAGCGGATCGCGGTCCCCCTCGGCGGCCCGCAGCGGGGCCCGTCGACGGCGAAGGTCACCATCGTCGAGTTCTCCGACTTCCAGTGCCCGTTCTGCGCGCGCGTGATCCCCACGCTCGAACAGCTTCGCGCGGACTACCCCAACGACGTCCGCATCCTGTTTCGGCACAACCCCCTCCCCTTCCACGACAACGCCGCGCTGGCGGCCGAGGCGACGGTGGCCGCCGAGGTGCAGGGGAAGTTCTGGGAGATGCACGACAAGCTGTTCAACGATCAGAAGGATCTCGATCGCGCCGCGCTGGAGCTGCACGCGGCCGAGCTGGGTCTCG
This sequence comes from uncultured Pseudomonadota bacterium, assembly GCA_963723305.1. GTDB lineage: Bacteria > Myxococcota_A > Polyangia > Fen-1088 > Fen-1088 > JADGRB01. The sequence goes on along the minus strand of CAVRRT010000100.1, from coordinate 13,224 downwards.
ACGGCAAGGCGTTCCGGGCCGCGCTCGACGGCCACACCGGCAAGGCCAACGTCGACAACGATCTCGCGCTCGGCGGCCGGCTCGGCGTGCGCGGGACGCCCAGCTTCTTCATCAACGGCCGGCCGGTGATCGGCGCCCAGCCGATCGAGGCCTTCAAGAAGATCATCGACGACGAGATCGCCCGCGCCGACAGCCTGCTCCGCCGCGGGCTGCCGCCCGACGAGCTCTACGCCACGCTGCTGACGGGGGCCAAGCCGACGCTGCGCGAGCCCGAGGCCGACGCCGGCCCGCCTCCGCCCTCCAAACCGACGCCTGACCCCGACGCGGAGACGCGCTACCGGATCGACATCGGGGCGGCGCCGGTGCGCGGCGCCAAGGACGCGCCGATCACCATCGTCGAGTGGGCCGACTTCCAGTGCCCGTTCTGCGGCCGCGCCGAGGAGACCTTGCGGCGCCTCGAGAGCGAGTATCCCGACAAGATCCGCTTCGTCTGGCGGGACATGCCGCTGCCCTTTCACCAGCAGGCGATGCCGGCGGCGATCGCGGCGCGCGCCGCCGGCGAGCAGGGAAAGTTCTGGGCCCTGCACGACCGGCTGATGGCCGAGCAGGCGGACCTCGACCGGCCGGCGCTGGAGAGGCACGCCGCCGCGCTGGGGATGGAGATGAAGCGCTTCCGCGCCGCGCTCGACGCCGACAAAGGGAAGGCGGCCATCGACGCCGACGCCATCGCCGGCACGAAGATCGGCGCTGTCGGCACGCCGTCCTTCTTCGTCAACGGCAAGCCGATCCGCGGCGCGCAGCCGTACGAGACGTTCAAGGCGCGCGTCGACGCCGAGCTTCGCGTCACCGACGCCATGCTGGCCCAGGGGACGCCGCCCGCGCGGCTCTACGCGGTGCTGATGAAGGACGCCCAGACGTTCAAGGTTCCGTCGGCCACGGGGGGCGACGACGCGCCCGGCCCGGAGGCCGACGCACAGGTCTACCCGGTCAAGCCGGGCGACGCGCCGGCGAAGGGACCGGCCGACGCGCCGCTGGTGATGGTCGTCTTCTCCGACTTCCAGTGTCCGTTCTGCAAGCGGGTCGAGCCGACGCTGGCCGACCTGCAGAAGCACTACGGCAAGAAGCTGCGCGTGGTCTGGAAGAACTACCCGCTCCCGTTTCACAACAACGCCACCATCGCCGCCGAAGCCGCCATGGCCGCCGACGCGCAGGGGAAGTTCTGGCAGATGCACGACAAGCTGTTCGACAACAACACCGCGCTCGACCGCGAGAGCCTGGAGGGCTACGCCGCCGCCCTGAACCTCGACCTGGCCCGCTTCAAGTCCGATCTCGACAGCAGGCGCTTCAAGCCCCGGATCGAAGCCGACACCAAGGAGGGAAGCGACGTCGGCGTCAACGGGACGCCCGCCGTCTTCATCAACGGGCGCAAGATCGCCGGCGCCTACCCGCTGGAGACCTTCCAGAAGGTCGCCGACCAGGAGCTGGCCAAGGTCGGCGGCGCGGGCAAGGACAGGGGCAAGGGCAACGGCAGGGGGGCGAAGTCCGCGGCCAAGGCGGCCCACAAGACTGGCCCCGCCGACGCCCCCTGAGGCTGCGATGAGCGGCGCGTCCCCGGCAAAGCCCCCTCTCTGCCCGGGTCAGTACGCGATCTCGTCGCCGTCTTTGAAGAGCTTGCCGGTGGTCGTGAAGGGCGCGGTGACGAGCGCCAGGGCGCCGCGCGCGGAGTCTTCGGGGACGCCGGGGGCGCGCGGCCCGCCGAGGTCGGTCTTCACCCAGCCGGGATCGAGCCCGTTGACCGCGACGGCGCCGCGGAGCTGCTCGGCTTGCAGGCGCACCAGGCCATTGAGGGCCCACTTGCTGAGGCGGTAGCTGGAGATCCCCGACTCGGCCAGCGCCGCGAACGTCCCCGCGCCCGACGTGACGTGAACGATCCGCGGCTCGCGTCCGGCGCGCAGCAGAGGAATCAGCGCGCGCGCCAGGCGAAACGGCGCCAGCAGGTTCACCTCCAGCGTCCGCTCCAGCGTGCCGTCCGGCTCGTCGTCGAGCGTGACCGGTCCCTCGGTCATGATCGCCGCGTTGTTGACCAGCACGTCGAGCGCGCCCCAGCGCGCCGTGATCCGCGCGGCGACCGTGGCCGGCGCGTCGGCGCTCGACAGATCGATAGCGAACGCGTCGAACCGGGCGTTCTCCCCGGCGCCGGCGCCGTCGCCGGCCTCCTTGCGGAGCGCGTCGCGCGCGGCGGCGAGGCGGGCCTCGTCGCGCGCGCAACCGAAGACGGAAGCGCCTTCGGCGAGAAAGAGACGCGCCGTCGCGCGGCCAATGCCGCGTGAGAGGCCGGTGATGAAGATGCGACGATCAGTCAGAGAGGCTGGCATGAGGCCGGAGCTTGCCAGAATCGGCAGGAACGGTCGCGCCGGTCGCTACTTCGACTCGAGCTTGTCGACGCGGCTCTCGAGGGCGCCGAAGCGCGCCTCGAGCCGAGCGTCTCGCTCGGACATCGCTCGGGCGTACTGGACGAAGGAGTGTCGGTGCTCCGTCAAATCGAGCAAGCTGCTCTCGACGACGCCAAATCGCTCATTGGTGTCCGCCCGCAATTGGAGAATCTCGCCGCGTACGCCTTGAATCTCGACCCGCACACCATTGAACTGCACGTTTGTGTCGGCCCGTAGGACGCGAATCTCGTCGCGGATCTCTTTCAGAATCTCGACCGTGATATCAGAACCGCCCATCGACATCCCCCCTTCTTCACCCCCGCCTAAAGGTAGCAGAAGCGCAATGCAAAGCTCCGCATCAAGTGCCACGCCGGCGATTTACGGATCTTTGGCAAAGCGGCCGGCCACGTGCTGACCGTCACTGTTCTCTCGCCAATAGGCACTCCTCGGCACGGCTGCCGCCGTCGATCCACGAGCGATTGCGTTTTTCGCCGACCGAGGCTGACGGCGGCGCGGCGTTCGCTCAGGCGCCGTCGTAGGCCCGCTGGAGCGCGTCGCCGTCGAGCTTGGTCATCTTCATGAGCGCGCCCATGACCCGGGCGGTCTTGGCGGCGTCCTTGTCGGCGAGCAGCTTGGTGAGGAGCGACGGAACGACCTGCCACGAGAAGCCGAACTTGTCTTTCAGCCAGCCGCACTCGCCCGGCTGCCCGCCGCCGGCCGTCAGCTTGTCCCAGTAGCGATCGACCTCGGCCTGGGTCTCGCAATTGACGACCAGCGAGACCGCCTCGTTGAACTTGAAGACCGGGCCGCCGTTCAAGGCGACGAAGTCCTGGCCGTCCAACTGGAACGCGGCGGTCATGACCGACCCCTTCGGGCCAGGCCCCCCCTCGCCGTAGCGGGTGACGGCCACGACTTTCGAATTGGGGAAGACCGAGAGATAGAAGCTCGTGGCCTCTTCGGCGTTGTCGTTGAACCAGAGGAACGGTGTGAGCTTTGGCATCGTGATTCCTTTCGATTTACGGCTTCCGCGCCCCCGCCAGCGCGCGCGCGGCCTTGCCCAGCTGACTCTCCCAACCCTTGACCGCCATCTCGGTCCAGTGCTCGTCGTGCATGGCGTCGATGGTCACCTGCATCCGGACGGCGCGCGCCGCCACGCTGAGCTCGACGACGGTCGTGATGTCATAGGCCGCCACGCCGGGAATGAAGTCGGCGACCTGGACCAGGACCAGCCGCCGGCGCGGCGCCACCTCCGTGTAGGTCGCCTGCACCTCGCTGACGAGCGGCAGCCCTGCCCGCTTCATCCATTCGATCTGCTCGGGCGCGGTCGGGCGCATCGCATAGCGCATCGTGCCGCCGGGGCGGGCGTCGATCGTCTGCACGGTGACGCTGAACCCCTCGGGCCCCCACCAGGACTCGATCCCCTCTTTCGTGGTCCAGAGGTCCCAGACGTCCTCGATCGGCGCCTCGAACGTCCGCTCCATGGTGATGCGCCGCCGTTTGGTCGTCTCGCTCATTGGGGCCTCCGCTTGCGGCTCGTCTGCCGGTTCGTCTTGCGCCGCCCGAGCTCGGCCGCGAACCGGTCGAGCCGTCCCTCCCACAGGCGACGGTAGCGGCCCACCCAGGCGTCGAGCTCGCGGAACGGCTCGGGACGGAGCGAGTAGAGGCGGCGGGCGCCGTCGGGGCGCGCCTTCACGAATCCGGCGTCGCTGAGGATGCGCAGGTGGCGCGAGACCCCCGACTGGTGAATGTCGAGCCGCGCCACGATGTCGTTCACCGCCTGCTCACCGTCGAGCAGCGCCTCGACGATGCTCCGGCGCATCGGGTCGGCCAAAGTCTGGAACGTCTGCAGCGCTGGAAACGTTCGACCGGCGGTTTCGGCGGAGTGCATTTATATGCATATGTATATCTATGCATATATTGGCCGTCAAGGGCGAAAAGATCCTGCCGCTCCCGCCGGACCGCCGGTCGGCGCGGCGGCCAGCGCTTCCTCACGTCAGCCTCCGAAGTGAGGAGCGTCCGGTCTCTCGGGGAGAGCCGGCGGCTTCGGGCGCGGCCGCGGATGCTGGGGGTCTTCCTGATCCGGTTGCTCGTCCCGCTGTCCCGGGATCGTCGCCGGTGGTTTGAGGAAGACCTCGCCGCCGGTGCCGATGGGAGGAGGCTGGTACCCGGCCTTGTGGACGCCCAGGGCGTTCTGGCATTCGTTGGTGTTGCTGTAACCGTACACCGCCGACAGCAAGTAGACCGTCGCCGTGACGATCCCGACCGAGACCAGCAAGGCCTTCTCGTTCACGTTGTCCCGGGTCCCGAGGTAGATTGTCGACCCCGCGTTGGTGACGAAGAGCAGGGTGTCGATCAGCGGGGGCGCCGGGTTGGTCGAACAGACGGGGTAGTCGTATTGCGACCGATCCTCGCGCAGCGGCTGCGTGAAGATCCAGGAGCAGCCGGACATGGAGGTGAGCGCCGCGCAGAGCAGCGTCAGGACAACCAATCGGCGGACCGGCGCCAACGCTATTCGTTGTCCGGCGTGAGAACGAGCGCCTGGTGAACCTTCTCCGGCAGCCGCTTGCGGATCCTCTTGGCGTTGGCCGGATCCATCCACCCCTCGGCCGCGCGCATCAGGTAGTGACCGCTCTCGAGCGAGACGATCGATCCGGTCTCCAGCGAATCGGGGTCGCCGATGAAGGGGCTGTCGATGTCGTAGATGAGCCCGGTGTCCTTGAGCGCGTCATTGAGGACCCGCTGGAGCTGCTCGCCCGCGGGGCCGCAGCGCTTCGGGCGCGCCTTGCGGACAGACTTGGCCGCCAGCTTGACGACGACCTCCGCGTAGCTCACCCCCAGGACCGACGCCACGCAGGCCGCGCCGCAACCCCAGGCGTCCTCTTGCGCAACCGGGCGATACCGCTTCATCGGCCGTGCCACTATACAGCCTCCCGGGCCGAATTCTCGCGGTCGTCGCGCCGTCGTGACACAATCGAGCCCACGATGGTGGAGGCGCTGGCGCAGCATCTGGGGTTGGGAACGCTGCTCGAGGCGCTGCACAGCAGCTTCGGCGGCTACGACGTCCTCGATCACTGGCAGCAGGGCGAGTTCCATCACGACATCGTGATTCGGGTGGCGGCGAGCGAGAAGCTGCCGGGACAGGTTCTGGTCGTCGCCACCAACTGCAACGGAGGGGTAAAAGAGGTCCTCTGCTTCTCGAAGCAGCCGGAGCACGATGCGCTCTGGCATCACCGCTGCCCGGAGAACCCCGATTTCCAGGGCGAGCTGGCGCCGGTGCTCGCCTCCGCGCGGACCGTGCACTGGTTCGACCCCTGCGAGCTCCTCACGCCGCACGCGCGCAGCGAGTATCTGCCCGAGCACCGCGAACGCCAGCAGGGCGGCGGTTGGCGGCTCAAGGGCTGCGGCGTCAAGGTCGACGTCCCGGCCGGCTGATTCAGCGAGGCGACCGCCGCCGATCTCTCATTCCGGGCGGCCACTGTGCTGGCGATCGTTTGACGGCGACCGCGCCGGCGACGAAAATGGCCTTCGATGAAAAAGAGACTCCCGGGCAGCGCGTGGTGGTCGTGTGGGTTCGGGTTGGCCGCCCTGGCGGCCGGTTGCGGCAGCAGCGGCGGCGGGTCGAGCGTGAGCGTCGCGACCGCCTGCGGTGACGTCGCCCAGGCCCGCTGCTACGAGGGCTCCGTGTGCACCCTGGCCGACGGGCAGACCGGAACCGGCTTCAACATTCTCGAGAACTACGGCGACATGGCGACTTGCCTGACCCGGCAGGCGCTCAACTGCACGAACGCGCTCGCGGCTCCCCAAAACGGCAACAACCCGACCGAGGTCGAGATGTGCGTCACCGCGTTCACCACCTACTCCTGCCAGGACTACTTCGACAATCAGCCCCCGACGGCCTGCGCGCCGCCCGGCTCGCGCGCGGCGGGCGCCAACTGTGAGTTCAACGGACAGTGCGCCAGCGGCTATTGCAACGGAACCAAGACCAGCATCTGCGGCACCTGCGGCGCGGCGCCCGGAGTGGGCGGCGATTGCAACAACTCGACCTGCAGCAGCGGCGACCGCTGCCTCAGCGCCACCAAGACGTGCGCGGCCGTCGTCTCGTCGAACGGCACGTGCGACAGCAACCACCCCTGCGATCGCGGGCTCTCCTGCGTGGGCGAGAACACCAAGACGATGACCACTGGCGTTTGCGAGACGGCCGGCACGCGTGTTGGCGTCGCCTGCGGCGGAACGACTCTCCCCGGCTGCGACCCGACGCGCGGGCTCTACTGCGGCGGAACGACCGGCGCCAAGACCTGCATGCAGGTCGTCTACCCCGGTTATAACGGTACCGTGGCCGACGGCGGCGCGACCGCAACCGACGGCGGCGGCTCTGACGGCGGCGCCACGACGACCCCCCTGGGGACGGTCTGCGGTCAGCTCGCCGATGGCTCACGGGTCGGCTGCGTCGCCGGAGGCTGCTACACGACGACCGGCCTCGCCGGCGGCGCGGACATGGGGACCTGCATCCCGTTCGCGGCCGACAACGCCCCCTGCAACACCGAGTTTGGCCCGGACTGCATGTTCCCCGCGCGCTGCTCGGGTTCCGTCTCCGGCAGCGACGGCGGTTGGATCACCGGAATGTGCACGGTACCCACCGCGGAGCTCTGCCAGGATTGAGAGCGCCCCTCGAGGCTCGGCCACAGCCGGACCAGCTCGCTCGCCTCTCCGGCCGTGGCCAGCTTCAAGGTAGCCAGTACGGAAGTTCGGAAGTTCGGAAGGAGGGCCCATGGTCCGGAAGAGCTGTTTCATCCTGGGGATCGCCCTCGGCATTTTCTGGTGGATCGGCCTCAGCGAGAACCAGGCCGCCACCGCGCTCTGGTTCGACGCCATCGCCGCGGTCCTGGCGTTCGGCACGGCGGCGCTGCTGTCGGATCCCGAGCGGAGCCCCAGCCGCGCCTTCGGACCGGCCCTGATCGGAATCGGGTTGGCGATCGTCTGGATCGCCAGCATGGCCAGCGGCCAGCCCGGCTGGGCGAGCTGGCTGAACTTCGCCTTCGCCGTGGCGTTTCTGGGGGTGGCGGTCGCGTCGGTCATGCAGCGGCAGTTGGTCCGCGTGTCACACCGGGCGGGCGGGTCCCGGGCGCGCTAAGATCGGGGCATGGCCCGCCCGTCGCTCGGGATCCAGCGGATCGAGGCGCTGCACTACTACGTCCATGACCTGGAGCGGACGCGGCGGTTCTTCGTCGACAAGCTGGACTTCGTGGAGATCGGGTCGAGCGGGCCCGAGCTGGAGCGCCAGGGGCGGCAGCGCTCAGCCGCCTTCCAGGCCGGCGACGCGCTCTACGTCATCCACCAGCCGCTGGGCGAAGGGGGACGCGCCTGGCGCTACCTCCGCAAGCACCCGGAGGGGGTCGGCACGGTGGTGCTCGACGTCGAGGAGATCGACCGTGCGTTCGCGCTGCTCGACGAGCGAGGCGGCACGCTCATCACCGACGTGCAGCGCTTCACCGACGTCGGCGGCACGCTGGCGATGTTCTCGATCACCACGCCGTTCGGCGACACGACCTTCCGCTTCGTCGAGCGGCGCGGCTATTCGCGGCTCTTCCCCGGCTTCGTGCCGAACGCGACCGGCGCGGCCAGCCCGATTTCGGCGGGCAACCGCTTCGGCTTCGAACGGATCGACCACCTGACCGCCAACTTTCAGACCATGAAGCCGGCGCTGCTCTGGATGGAGCACGTGCTCGGCTTCCAGCAGCTCTGGGAGATCGCCTTCCATACCCAGGACGTGGCCAGCACGGAGAAGCGCCAGCATGGGTCGGGGCTCAAGTCGGTGGTCATGTGGGATCCGGCGTCGGGCGTGAAGTTCGCCAACAACGAGCCGTTCCGCCCGTTCTTCAAGGAGTCGCAGATCAACCTCTTCGCCGAGGACAACCGCGGCGACGGGATCCAGCACTCGGCCCTGTCGGTGCGCCACATCGTGGGCGCCGTGCGCGGCCTCCGCTCCGCCGGCGTGGAGTTCATGCCGACGCCCGGCAGCTACTACGACGCCTTGCCCGAGCGGCTCGAACGGATCGGCGTCGGCGCCATCGACGAGAGCGTCGACCTCCTGCGCGAGCTGGAGATCCTCGTCGACGGCGCCAAGAGGCACCAGTACCTCCTGCAGATCTTCTTGAAGGAGGCAGCCGGGCGCTACCACGATCCGGAAGCCGGGCCGTTCTTCTTCGAGATCATCCAGCGCAAGGGGGACCAGGGGTTCGGCGCCGGCAACTTTCGCGCGCTGTTCGAGGCGATCGAACGGGAGCAGGCGCAAGGGCCAGGCAAGCTCCCCGGTGGCGCCGCGCCACCCCGCATGTGAAGAAGGAGGGACGATGCTGGATCGCATGGTGACCGGCGTGGTTCCCGACAAGGCGCACACGGCGTTGCGCGACGGGAGCGGCCGGCTGCGCCACGAGGAGTGCCTGACGCGCCAGGGGTTCGAGGGGCCCTTCACCATCCTCTACCACCTGGAGCGCCCGCACCTCTCCACCCCCACCAGCGCCGGGCACGGCTGGGAGATCCCCGCCGCCACCGACGACGAGCCGCACCCGCTCTGCCGCCGCCACTACCTGTCGCAGGAGCTGGCCCGGCGCGGCGGCGCCCCCCTCGACGCGCGCGTGCCGCTCCTGTTCAACGACGACGTCGTCCTCTCCGTCGTCCAGCCCGACGAGCCCGACCCGGTCTACTTCTCCAACGGCGACGGCGACAATCTCTACTTCATCTCCGCGGGCGGCGGTCTGCTCCGCTCGCCGCTCGGCGATCTCCCCTTCGGGGCGCACGACTACCTCTTCGTCCCCAAGGGGCTCGCCCACCGGATGATCCCCGACGACAAGACGCAGGCCTGGTTCTCGATCGAGTGCGCGGGCGGCTTCGGCCTCCTCGGGCAATGGCGCAACGCCGTCGGCCAGCTCCGCATGGACGCCCCCTACAGCCACCGCGACTTCCGCCGCCCGACCTTCAGCGGCCCGCGCGACGAAGGGCTGCGCGATCTGGTGGTCAAGCGCGGCGGCTCCTTCCACGGCTTCCGGCTTCCGACATCGCCGCTCGACGTGGTCGGCTGGGACGGCACGGTCTACCCCTGGGCGTTTCCGATCCTCAACTTCCGCCCGCGGGTCGGCCTCACGCACCTGCCGCCCACGGTGCACGGCACCTTCGCCGCGCGCGGCGCGCTGATCTGCAGCTTCGTCCCGCGCCCGCTCGACTTTCACCCGGACGCCATCCCCTGCCCCTACCCGCATTCATCGGTCGACTGCGACGAGATCATCTTCTACGCGGGCGGAACGTTCACCTCGCGCAAGGGGGTCGGCGTCGGCAGCCTCTCGCACCACCCGGCCGGCGTCATCCACGGCCCGCACCCCGGCGCCTACGAAGGAAGCATCGGCGCCCGCGCCACCGACGAGCTCGCCGTCATGCTCGACACCACCGGTTCCCTCCAGGCGACCGCCGCCGCCCGCTCCATCGAGGACCCCGCCTACCACGCCAGCTTCGGATAGCCGTTCGCCTGCTCGAGCGCGTGGATGGCTGCGCCCGGGGCGCGCCGGCGGCGAGCGCCGTCAACCGTTGAACGAGGGAGCCTTGCCGACGGTCAAAACGGATGCCATAGTGTTGCCATCAAGATTGTCAGAATCAGCACCAATAAGTAATAACTAGTTGGAATAATTTGATTAAATCCGTAGTCGCCGATGACAACATGAGGACCTACGAGAAGTCTCATCCATGGATCACCTTTACGGCGAACTTCGACCGCGCGTCCACCGAGCTGTGGATGTTGCTCGGCGAAGCAATCTCGAAATGCGAACACATCGCGGGTGTTCCGCTGGCGCCAAAAATTGCCGAGGATCTACACCGCATCTATCTCGCGAAGGGGGTACATGCGACGACCGCGATCGAGGGGAACACCCTCTCGGAGGAGGATGTTCGCGCACGAATTGAAGGGAAGCGCAGCCTGCCGGAGTCAAAGAAGTATCTCGGCCGCGAGGTCGACAATATTCTCGATGCCTGCAACAAGGTCATCCTGCGGGACCTCGCGGCAGCTGCCGACGGACGCATCACAATCGATCGAATCAAGCTCTTCAACCGCCTGGTGCTTGATGGTCTCGACCTATCTGACGATGACGCCGTACCCGGTGAAATCCGGAAGCACTCGGTTGGAGTGGCGAACTATCGTGGCGCGCCGGCCGAAGACTGCGAGTTCCTGCTTGAACGGATGTGCGATTGGATCAATGAGCCTCAGGGCAATCTGACGCCGTTGCAGGGTGCCAGTCGCGCCATCATCCTGGCGATCCTGGCTCACCTCTATCTTGCCTGGATTCATCCTTTTGGAGACGGAAACGGCCGAACGGCGCGACTCGTCGAATTTCAGCTCCTCGTGTCTGCGGGAGTACCTGTTCCGGCCGCGCACCTCCTCTCCGATCACTACAACCAAACGCGCAGTCGGTACTATCGCGAGCTGGACTACGCGAGCCGGTCGCAGGGAGATATTGTCCGTTTCGTAAGCTATGCCGCCCAAGGTTTCGTCGACGGGCTCAGGGCTCAGATCGAGCGAATCAGAAGCCATCAGGTAGATGTGGCCTGGGCGAACTTCGTCCATGAGGTTTGCGCCGGCGGAAAACACAAGTCCGCAACCGAGAAGCGCCGGCGCAACCTCGTCCTCGATCTTTCAGAGCACAATGTTCCCGTGCCTTATGCCTCTTTGATGACAGTCACCGGGCGCACAGCGGTCGCTTACGCGAAGAAAACGCCGCGGACCCTCACACGCGATCTGAACGAGCTCGAAAGACTGGGACTGATCGCAAAAGATGGCGTCGGCTATCTCGCGCAGAAGGATCGAATGAGAGCATTTCTTCCGTTGAGAAAGGGGCCGCTGCTTCAGCACGGGCCAACACGCCTCGCGGACGCGGAGCTCGAAGAGGAGCCACGGCGACACATCGACTCCGACGCCACAGAAGATCAGGTCTCTCAAGAGAGAGGGTAAATCGAGGTCATCCTCCGTCGCGGGAGGTTTCCACCCCTTTAGGGGACTCTCACGCTCACACCGCCAGGCCGGGGACGCGGAGGCCGGTCGTCTCGTCGGGGGATTTGAGCGGGAGGTGGACGGAGAAGGTGGAGCCGCGGCCGAGCTCGCTCTCGACCTCGACGCGACCGCCGTGCAGCTCGACGAGGCGGCGGCTCAGCGCCAGGCCGAGGCCCGTCCCCTCCGGGCGCCCGCCGTTCGGCTGCGCCAGCTGTTCGAACTCGCGAAAGAGCCGCGGTAGGTCGGCGCGGGCGATGCCGATCCCCGTGTCGGAGACGGAGACGATCAGGCTGCGCGCGTCGGCGCGGGCGGACAGCTTCACCACGCCGCCCTTGGGCGTGAACTTGATGGCGTTGGAGATGAGGTTGTAGAGCACCTGTTTGATCCGCCCGGGATCGACGTAGACGTCGGGCAGGCTGGGAGGGAGCGTCACCTCCAGGTTGATTCCGCGCTTGGCGGCCACCGCGCCGATCACGCCGCGCACGACGTCGCAGATGCTGCCGATCGGCGTCCGCTCGTACACCAGATCCATCCGCCCCGCCTCCACCTTCGAGATGTCGAGGATGTCGTTCACCAGCTGCAAGAGGTGGCGCCCCGAAACGAGGACGTGGCCGACATAGCTGCGCTGCTTGTCGTTGAGCCCGCCGAAGATCTGCTGCTCGAGAAGCTCGGAGAACCCGATCACCGCGTTGAGCGGCGTGCGCAGCTCGTGGCTCATGTTGGCCAGAAAGGCGCTCTTGGCCTGGTTGGCGGTGTCGGCGGCCTCCTTGGCCTCGCGCATCTCGCGCTGCGCGCGCTCGCGCTCGCCGACCTCGTCCTTGAGCCGCAGGTTGGCGTCGGTCAGCTGGATGGTGCGCCTTTCGACCCGGACCTCCAGCTCCGACATGATTGCGCGCAGCGAGGACTCGGCCGCCTTCCGCCCCGAGATGTCGGAGAAGGAGGCCATCGCCGCGTAGGGGATGGTCTCCCCGAAGCGGACCAGCGGCTGCGAATTCATCGAGATCCAGACCTTGCCCCCGTCGCCGCGGTGGAGGCAAAGGACGACGTTCTGGCGCGGCTCACCGGTGCGCAAGGTGACGAGAAAAGGGAGCTCGGCGCTGGGAACCGGCTGCTCGTCCTCATCGACCACCGAGGCGAACGTTTCGGCCGACGGGCGCCAGGCCATCGTGGCCGCCGGCCGGGCCAAGATCCGCTCGCAGCTGGCGTTGGTGGCCAGCACGTTCCCCTCGGCGTCGACCAGGATGATTCCTTCGTCCAGCGCCGCGATCACCGAGCGGTAGCGCTCCTCGCTGTCGCGCAGCCCCTGCTCGGCCCGCTTGCGCTCCATGAACTGACCGATCTGCCCCCCGAGCGCGCTCAACATCGAGAGGTGGTCGTCGTTGGCCTGACGGACCTCGTCGCTGAAGAACGCCATCACGCCGATCACCTCCGGGCCGCTGCGCAGGAGCGGGATGGCGAAGGCGCCGCGCAGCCCCGACTCCGCCGAGAATCCGGCCATCGGGAAGGTCGGCTCCTCGGCGAGGTCGGGGATCCAGAGCGGCAGGTGCCGCTGCCAGACCCGCCCCGCCAGCCCCTCGTCGGGCGCAATGTGCACCTTGCGCCGCCGCGCCAGGAGCTCCGGGTGAGCGAAGCCGTCGGCGTACCAGATGTCGACAGAGCGCAGGAACTTCCGCCCCTCTTCCACCTCCCACATCTCGCCGACCTGCCACCCCTGGTTCTCGCCCATGATGCGCAGGATGAACGGCGCCGCCTCCGGCAAGC
>CAVRRT010000099.1:0-50137 GCA_963723305.1 uncultured Pseudomonadota bacterium | reverse complement strand
GATGGCTCGACGGCGACGGCAAGCCGTTTCGACCCGGCGCTCACTACTTCGTGGGAGGCGCGACCAAGATGTACGGCGCCGCGCTCTTCCGCTTGCGCGAGCGCGACTTCGGAGAGCTCCGCCATGAAGATGGGATCTCGCCCGCCTGGCCGATCTCCTATTCCGAGATGGAGCCCTACTACACAAGGGCGGAGAACCTCTACCAGGTGCACGGAGCGCGCGGCGAAGATCCAACTGAGCCGCCGACCAGCGCTCCCTATCCGCACCCGGCCGTTTCCCACGAGCCGCGCATTCAACAGCTGCACGACGATCTGGCGCGCGCCGGCTATCAGCCGTTTCATTCTCCCTGCGGCATCTTGCTCGACGAGGGCAACATGCCATTCAGCCGCTGCGTCCGTTGCGCCGACTGTGACGGCTTCCCTTGCTTGGTGCACGCCAAGTCCGACGCAGAGGTCATAGCGGTCCGACCGGCGTTGCAGTTTCCCAACATCACGCTCCTGACGAACGCGCGCGCCACCCAGCTCCGAACGAATTCCGCCGGCACCGCCGTCACCGAGGTCGTCGTCGAGCACGACGGTGCCGTCGAGACCTACCGCGGCGGGATCATCGTGGTCTCCTGCGGTGCCGCCAACTCGGCGCGGTTGCTGCTGGCCTCGGCCAACGATAAGCATCCGCGAGGTCTGGCCAACGGGTCGGACCAGGTGGGCCGCAACTACATGTTTCACAACAGCACGGCCGTGCTCGCGGTCTCGAAAGAGCCGAATCCGACCCGTTATCAGAAGACGCTCGGCCTCAATGATTTCTACTTCGAGACGCCGGAGGTCGACTTTCCGCTCGGCAGCGTCCAGATGGTCGGCAAGTCACAGGCCCCAATGTTTCGGGGCGAAGCCGAGATCGCCAAGCTGGCGCCGATGTGGTCGCTCGAGGTTCTCGCTCGCCACGCGGTCGACTTCTGGTTGACGACGGAAGATCTGCCTCGGTCCGACAATCGTGTCACTGTCGAAAGTGACGGCGGCATTCGCCTCAGCTACAAAAAGAGCAATCAGGTTCCAACGAAGAAGCTCTACCAACGACTGAAGTCGATGCTGGGACAGCTCGGGATGCACCCCGATCACTTGCTTCCCCGCAATCTCTATCTGAAAAGCGAGATGAACCTCGGGGCGGTCAGCCATCAAGCCGGGACCTGTCGTTTCGGCGCCGATCCCGCGACGTCGGTCTTGGACGTCAACTGCAAGGCCCATGAGCTGGACAATCTCTACGTCGTCGACACGAGCTTCTTTCCCAGTATTGGCGCCGTGAATCCGGGGCTCACCGCCATGGCGAACGCATTGCGCGTGGGCGAGCAGCTGCGACAGCGCCTGCGATAGGACGTAAGTTGGCGATGGGAAGACTGTCAGCGGTGAGCGGGCGGTGGTGGCCAGAGACGTCTTGAAGAACCGAGCGCAGGTCGGTGCGGTCTACGGGGCGGGGCTGTTGCAGGGGCTGGCCCTCGTCACTTTTCCCGCGGCCAGCGCCATCTTTACGAGTCCGCATGCCTACGCCCTCTCGAATGCCGAGTATGGCGGGCTGTTCGTCCCGCAGACCATCATGGCGATCGCGGCAGCGTTGCTCGGTAGCAAGGTCGTCGGGCGATGGGGGGGCAAGCGCGTGCTCCTCCTGGGCCTGGGCGCCGATCTGTGCTCAATGGCCTTGCTGCTCGTGAGCCGAGCGCTCGTAGGCACGCATCTGGCCGCGTTCTCTCTTCTGCTCGGCGCAACCGCGCTGATGGGGATCGGGTTTGGCCTGACCGTCCCGGCGCTCAACATGTTCGCCGGCTCGCTATTTCCCCGAAGGGTCGACGCGGCGGTGCTGGCGCTGAACGCACTGCTGGGCCTTGGAACAGCGCTGGCGCCACTGTTCGTAGCCCTGCTCGTCGGCATCGGCATCTGGTGGGGTCTTCCGCTCGCCGTCACGGTTCTGCTGGCCGCCTCGATGGGCTGGATTCTCTTCCTGCCTCTCACCGATGCCGGCTCTCGCCAGAAGGTCCCGCCGCGCCTGTCGCCTCGATTGTGGCTTTTTTCAGGGTTCGCGGTGCTCTACGGCGTGGCGGAGACGATGAATGGGAACTGGGCGATCCTCTACATGAAGGGCGTCGTACACGCCGACGCAAGGTTCGCTTCTCTCGCCCTAACGTGTTTTTGGGCTGCCGCGACCGCCGGTCGGGTGCTCTTCGCAGGCCTGGAGCGCTGGATGCCCTCGCGCACGACCTTCCGCCTGCTTCCCTGGATGATCGGACTCGCGTTCGTAGCCACCGCGCTGATCCCATCCTCGGCGCAGGTTCTGGGTACGGCGACCTTCGCCCTCGCGGGATTCGGCTGTTCGGCACTTCTTCCGCTGACGATCAGTCTGGGCGGCGCCACGGCCTCAGCAGGCGAGCTGATCGCTGCCTACCAGATCGGGTTCGGATTGGCTGCCTTCGGCGTTGGTCCGCTGCACGACCGGGCGGGCCTCGGTTTGCGAGCGCTCTTTGGCGGTGCGGCCGTCCTCGCAGTCGGCCTCGCCGTTCTGTCCGTGTTCATCGTTCGCGGCGGAGCTCCGAGGGCCAAGGGCGTCCGATAGCGCGGGCTCGCTCCGGCAGCCCGCTCTACGCCGCGTCGTGCGATATGTGCCGACGTCCCGTCTCTCTGATCGCTTTGCGGCGCCGTCGCTGGCGGACGATCTTGTCGAGAGCCTGACCGATCGCGCCTTCCGTAACTTCGGATCCCACTTGGGCTCTGTAGTAGCCGCTTCCGGAATGCACCATGCAACTCACCAACCGATCACGCCCCTGCCGCGAGACGTGCCATTCGACGCTGACGATGTCACGGAAGTACCGAGGGATGTGCGCCGATGCCTGCCGGAGACGCTGTCGCTCCGACTCCGTGAGCGCGTCGTCTTCGGCGATGATTCTGATGTTCACGTCTTCCTCCTTTGTGGCGAGATCTCAGGCAAGCAATATGGTGTCGACGACGAGCGCGGCGCGTCGGCAAAACTGCGCGACGTCGGGCATCGCGCGCGTCGTTTCATGATTTAGCTCTGAGAGGGTCATCATGACGATGGCGAGCTGTCGTTCGCCCAGTCGAAGAGTCGGGCGAAGGATTTCGGAATGAAGAGCGTTCAGCACTGTTTGCATCAGGTGGTCCCGGGCGGTGCCGACCGCTTCGTCGAGCGCGCCCAGGAGATCTAGAGCGGCCCAGAGCCGTTCGCGGGACGCTCGCCGCTCTTCTGGCGGGCACGGATCCGTCGCGCTCTCATCGACGGGGGCGAGATGCGGCTGCCAGCGTGCCATGATGTCGAGGAAGGCTGGCGCCGTCATCATCCGTTGTTCGTCCACGACTTCGAGAGACTGCATCCGCCGTGCCGCAAGATCGGCCGATACGGCGGGGCCGGCGCACGGCACGTTGTAAGGGAGTCGTCCACTTCGGACGGAACCGTCAAATCTATCGACGGCGATCCGTGAGGCCGACGCACCACCCCGGTATCCGGTCCAGTCCTCCGCTTCGGCGTTCGGACGCTCTACAGCCTGCTCGCCTGTTGTGCGATCGAATGATTCGACGCTCGTACGATCGATCAGTCGCCGAAGAGCTCCATTCCTGCCGCCAGCGCCTCCGCCATGGCGCTTTGTGTGATGATCCCTACTACCGGTTTGGCGTCCGCTTCTGGCGACGCCGGTACGACCACGGCCACCGAGGCGTGCGCCGAAGCCATGCGGCCAAGGAGATCGACCAGCGTCGCGCTCTCCGGGATGGTCACGAAGTCGCGACGGGCGATGTCGGCCAGAGGGCGAGTCTTGTCGTCTCCTTTCGCTCGCTCGAGCAGCCAGCTGCGAAGGGCCACGCCGACAATCTGGTCGGCACCCCTCAGAACGACGACGTGCTCGGGCGCGCTCGGGTCGTCGCGCAGCTCCAATGCAGAAAGCGGGGCATCTGCGGGCAGGACGAGTGCCGACCCCAGCTTCAGGTCAGACACGCGGCGCACGAGATGAGCGTTGGCTTGCAGCGCTTGCGGCATGGTGTGACCCCGCCGGGTCAGCTTCATGGTGTAGATGCTCTCGGCGCTGAGCGCGCGGCGCAGGCCGTAGCTAACGGCGGCTGTGATGGTGAGCGGTAGGATCACCCCATAGTCGAGGGTCATCTCGAAGATCATGACGATGGCCGTCAGAGCGGCGCCGGTGGCGCCGGCGACCAGGCCGGCCATTCCCGCCAGGGCGAAGGTGGCGGGGTTGAGGTGAAGACCGGGCAGCAAGACGCCCACCAGAGAGCCGTAGGCGGCGCCCAAGGTCGCTCCCATGAACAACGATGGCGAAAAGACTCCCCCGGAGGCTCCGGATCCCAGCGTCAGCGACGTCGCCAGCAGCTTCAAAGCGAGGAGCGCCAACAGCAATCCCACGTCCGCCAGTCTTCCCGACAGCACGTCGAGGATGGTCGCGTATCCGACGCCTTGAACGTAGTAATGCCCGGCGAACCGCATCAGGAGCACCATCATGATCCCGACACACAGCATTCCGGCGACGTGCCGCAGGTAGGGGCGGTTCGGAATCAGCCGATCGAAGAGGTCCTCCGCCCCGTAAAGCGAACGGATGAAGACAACGGAGATCAAGGCCATCAGACATCCCAGCCCCACGTACGCCGGGAGCAGCACCAGCTCCGACGCTCCCGGCGTCGCGGCCGCTGGTATCTCGAAGGCCGGATGGCTCCCGAGGAGGTAGCGCCCCACGTAGGTGGCGGTCGCGGTCGCGAGCGCCACCGGGACCAGGGTGCGCACGCTGACCTCGAGCATGAGGATCTCGACGGCGAAGAGCACGCCTCCGATCGGGGTGTTGAAGGTCGCGGCAATCCCGGCGCCACCGCCCGCGGCGACCAGCGTGGCGAGCTGCCATCGCGACGCGCCCGCCAGCCTCCCGCCGGCCGAGGCGACGGCCGCTCCAATCTGGATGATCGGACCCTCGCGCCCCACCGAGCCACCGCTGCCGATGGAGAGCGCGGACGCCAGCGACTTGACCAGCGCCACCACCGGTCGGATGACGCCCTTTGCGTAGTAGACGGCGTCCATCACCTCCGGCACGCCGTGGCCCTTGGCTTCGGGGGCGAGGTTCTTCACCAAGAAGACCACCACCACCGCTCCGATCATCGGAGCGAGCGCCACCCACGATCCCCAGGGTCCCGGCGGAGTGTGGTTGTTGCTGTCGTACAGCCAAGAGAACCGGCCCAGGAAGAAGAGGTTGTGGAGGAGACCGATGAGCGCGCGAAAAGCGAACGCACCGACGCCGGCGACCACGCCCAATCCCACCGAGAGAATTGAGAGGGCGAACGTCCCCAGATGCTGGCGGCGCGGTCTCACCACGTGGCCGGGTACGGCGGCCCGGGGCACCGGCGCACTCGAGCTGACTGTCGCGTCACTCATCTCGTCCCGCTGCTTTCGTCAGCAGGTTCGTTCGTCCCCGATGCGGGTGGAAAATCACGCTGCGGGATCGATCCCAGGGGTCGCGCCTGGCGTCTTGGCGGTCGCGGCCACCGAACTGGCGGCCAGGAATGAGAACAAGTAGGAGGTGGATTGGTGACCACCGATGCTCGCGCACGATGCCAGTGTAGCCGAGGCTGAGTGTTCTCGAGGATCTACTGGTCCGAAGAACCTCGGCAGGTCGGCGTCACGCGGCGTCCTCGGCCGAGCCGCTCTCTCCGTTTTGCAGGTCAGGGTGGCCGAACTGGCGCGCCTTGGGCTCGGGTTGGGGCGTCGCGGGGGGCATCTGAAGAACGGGTGGGACGCCGTTGGCCGGCAGAATGCCGGCCAGGTCTCCGACGATGTTGATGAGCTGGGTATTCGCAGGGACCACGATCTTCGAGTTCGTCGAGAGCGACGTTTCGACTGCAATCAGCCGTCGGAGAAGCTGGGCGTTGCCTACGAAGTACTTGTCCGCGGCCTGGTTGACGAGCTGGATCGCTTGCGCTTCGCCCTCGGCCTCGAGAATCTTGGCCTGTTTCACCCCCTCGGCCTTCTTGATCTCCGCCCTTCGTGCCCCATCTGCGATCGTCTCGGTCGCGGTGGCGAAGTCGATCGCCGCCACCTTTTCGTTCTCGGCCTTGACGACCCTGTTCATCGTCTCCTGGACGTCCGGTGGAGGATCGATCTCCTTCAACTCCGTTCTCACGATCTCGATCCCCCAGTGCGTCGTCTCTTCCCTCATCGTCTTCTGAAGCTCGCTGTTGATCCTTCCGCGCTCGCTGTTGGCAGACTTGAGAGTGAGCGTGCCGATGATGTTGCGGAGGGTCGTCCGGGCCAGGTTGACGATCTGATATTGGTAGTTGAAGACGTTATATTGAGAATTCTTTACGCTCTCCTCGTCGCTTTTGACCTTGAAGTAGACCTGAGCGTCGACGCGGGCGTTCAGCTTGTCGCTGGTGATGATCTCCTGGCGCTCCGCGTTCACCATCACCTCCGTGACGTTGACCAGGAACATTCGGTCGATCAGTGGGATGATCCAGTTGAAGCCGGGCATCGCCAGGCGTCGGTACTTGCCGAAGCGCTCGATCAATCCCCTGCCGGTCGGTCTGACGATCCGCGCCCCGGTCAGCAGCAACAACCCGACTATCGCCAGGCCTCCATACAGCAATAACATCGATTCCTCCGCTGGCCGCGAGAGAGGTGCGACCGCCTCTCACATAGGCTTCGCGGGGTGCCGGGACCATGCGGGTATCCCCGGGTAACCCGTAAGGAGTTCCCTGGTGACGGGGAACGCTGGCCTCTCACCGAGCGTACGGTCTCCGGCCGCGCGACCTAGCATCGAACGACACTCATGTGCGTCGCGTGATTGTGGCGGTGAGCACGCGCCGTGTTAGGGACTCTAGCGTTCGGGCGATTGCTGGCCAGCGATCTCGACAGCGACAATCACAGAGGCCGCGCGGCCGCCGGGTGGGGCGCTTCGGACTTGACGGGCCCCACGAGGGGCATCGTCAACGCGGCGGCATTTCGCCCGATGTGCCTGCCGCGGAATCCGACGACCAAAATTCCGATCAGAGCCAAAACCCCCACCACAGCGGTCCCGATGATTCCCGCCCGCCTGCCGTTGCCCATTTCGGCAATCTTCGGATCCGGGCTCATTTCCTGATGGTTGGACATGCCCCAACCTAGGCACGAACCGTATCTTCGCAATGCCTTACGGGATCGGGAACCCCGAGGCGATAAACCGCCCGGCAGTTCCGCGCTTACGCAATCGACAGAAATGCCGATAACGAGCCTCGCCCGAGCGCAGAACGGGCGATGTGAGATGCCGCTCGCGCCGCTTCGTGTTGGAGCTCAGGCACGAGTCGCAGGCAGCGGTGAGGAGCCGCTCGGCGGGCCGTCATCCTACCCGCTCGCTGCGATCCGAGCTCGCTTCGCCCGAGCCGGTGCGGGCTTTGCACCAATCCTGAGCGCCCGGAGCACCGCTTCTGGATCGCGATCGATCACCGTGAGTAGCACGCGCGCAGCTCCGTCCGGCCGCGTCCGCCCCTGTTCCCAGTTGCGGAGCGTCGAGGGGTTGATCGCGAAGGCACCGGCGAAACGGTCCTGCGACAGACCCGTTTTCTCGCGTACCTTTGCGACGTCGAGATTCGGCACCTCGACGACGGTCGCCACGCCTTTGGTCTTGTCGCCATCGAGGTACGCGATCGCATCCTTCATCCCAGCTTCGATAGCTCGAAACGCCTTGCTCGCCATGCTGTTGCCCCTTTCGTCTGTTTCGCTACTTCGCGCGCGCTTTGATCGCCTGCGTGAGCTTCGCGAGGTTGTTCTTTTCTGTGTCCGATAGGTTCGCTTTTTCGTTCTTCGTGAAGACGGCGAAGATTAGGATCGGCAGCGGCTCACTGCCGTGGAAGTAGTAAATCACCCGCGCGCCGCCGCTCTTGCCGCGCCCACCGACAGCTACGCGTACCTTGCGGACGCCACCCGTGCCCTGCATGATTTCGCCGCACTCGGGATCAGACGCCAACATCGTCACGATCTCTGCCCGCTCGCTGGCAGAGAAAATCTTCTCCGCCCGAGATAGGTAAGACGGTGTTTCGACTACCGTCCAGAGCGTACCCATGGGTAGATAGTACGCTAGAAGCGTATGCGCTGCAAGCGTAGGGTGAGCACTGCCAGATTTTGTTGTGCGGTGGGAGTGGCTGCTTGGTCGAGCGACGGCCGAATAGGCACTTGCCCGGATGGTTTTCCGCACAACCGTGCCGCTTCCCTCTTGCTCGAGCCCGAGCGGCTGTTCAGTATTGCCCCCCAGGATGGGGGCTCGGCCGAGTCTTGCCGGCCACACCGGCCGATCCAACCGTCGGTGTCGACCTGTTCGGCCGTGAGGTGTCGGCGAGGGTGATTGATTAGGCAAGGAAGAGAGCGTGGCCGTCTGACCGTCTTGAGTACTTGAGCCTAGCGCGCCGGAGGGCCGGCCGCGTTGAGTGCTACAACGTCTGTGTGGGACGCACGCGACGTCGCCGGTCCTCAGGGAAAAGGAGTGGTGGAGCTCTAACCTCGCTGCGAGGTGGGTTCCGATCGGTCACCCAGGGCGCGACGGGGAAGATGCTCACCAAGGGGGCGTGCAAGTGGCCTCTGCGGCGAGCGTGCTTGCGGGCGAGTCTGCGCCAGGTCGGGTGGCACGCTCTGCGCCACACGTTCGCTTCACACCTCGTGATGCGGAACGTGCCGCTCAAGGCGGTCCAGGAGCTTCTCGGTCACGCCACGATCGAGATGACGATGCGCTACGCCCACCTCAGCCCGGACGCGCGCCGGGACGCGGTGAGTGTGCTCGATCTGCCAGCACCGGCTCGGACGCCTTCGTCCGATCGTCCTGCCAACAGGCTGACAACGGCACCTGTCGGCAGCGCGAGTAGTTGAAATTGTAAAAGAAAAAGGGTGGAGGCGCCGGGAGTCGAACCCATGTGATGGGTCCGAACAGAAACGAGAGAAGACGCGGACTTACCCACCAAACCCACGAAATCGTTTGGACAAGTCGCTCCCGTTCGCTCCCGCGCCGTCCCACATGATGCCGTCTAGCGGTGCAGAGTCGGGGCACAAGGAGGGCACAAAATTTCGCACGGACGCTTGGTCTGGCGAGCCGTGCCCGGGTACATTTGAGTCCATGAGCGAACGCGCCCAGAAGGTGCTTGGCGAGGCCCTGGACCTCACGGATGATGAGCGGGCCGAAGTTGCGCTCGAGCTCGTTGCCAGCTTGGACGGGCCAAGAGACGCCGGCGCCGAGGACGCTTGGGTTGCCGAGATAGAGCGCCGTGCGCGCCGCGTTCTAGCTGATCCTGACGGCGGCGAAGACTGGTCCGCTGCGCGCGCAGAGATCGAATCGAAGCTCCGCCGGCCGTGAAGCCCGTCCGGGTCGAGCCGGAGGCGAAGCAAGAGCTCGCGGCTGCGGCCCAATGGTACGAGCAGCGGCGTGAAGGCCTTGGTCTCGAGCTCGTGGAAGAGGTGGACGCTGTGTTCGCTGCGATCGCACGCACCCCGGGCCGATTTCCGCTCTACCCGCGCGTAGCACCGGAACTTGGAGTTCGTCGCGCCGCTGCTCGACGCTTCCCCTATTCGATCGCCTTCATCGAGCTCGCCAAAGTCGTCCGTGTCCTCGCCGTCGCCCACGAGAAGCGGCGTCCCGGGTACTGGGTTGGACGACTGAAGGGTTCCTGATCAGTGACGGGAGACGCGCGGTTTCTCGATCATGACACCCTCGAGTTGCTGCGCGGCCGGCACGCCGCGTGGCGCCTGCTGCGCGCCGAACATGCTCCGCTGATCCTCAGCTTTCTGCATCGGGTGTTCGTCGTGCCAAACGCTCGTGCAATCGCGCAACCGGAGCTGACGTCACGGCTCGACGACTACCTCTTCGAGCTCCGCGAGCACCTCGGTGAGGGCGTCTACCCGCGTTCGGCGGCCGAGTATCTGGATGCCTGGGCGAGCGACGACGCCGGCTACCTCCGCAAGTACTACCCGGCGGCCGGTGGCGACGAGCCCAGCTTCGATCTGACCCCGGCAGCGGAGAAGGCGATCGAGTGGGTGACCGGCCTGCGTAGTCGTCCGTTCGTCGCGACGGAATCACGATTGCTCACGGTCTTCGACCTCCTGCGCCAGATCGTCGAGGGCACCGAGCAAGACCGCGGCGCACGCCTGGCCGACCTGCGGGGGCGGCGCGACCAGATCGACAGCGAGATTCGGAGGCTGGAAGCCGGCGACGTCACGTTCATGGACGACGCCGCCGTCAAGGATCGCTTCCTTCAGCTCGCGTCGACCGCACGGGCGCTACTCTCGGATTTCCGCGAGGTGGAGCAGAACTTCCGCGAGCTCGATCGCGGCGTGCGGGAGCGCATCGCGCTCTGGCAAGGGAGCAAGGGGGAGCTGCTGGAAGACATCTTCGGCGAGCGGGACGCGATCGGCGACTCGGATCAGGGGCGCAGCTTCCGTGCTTTCTGGGACTTTCTGATGTCCCCCTCTCGGCAGGAAGAGCTCACATCGCTGCTCGAGCGGGTCTTGGCCCTGCCAGCCGTCCAATCCCTGTCTCCCGAGTCGCGGCTCGGGCGCGTCCACTATGACTGGCTCGACGCCGGCGAGGTCGCCCAGCGGACCGTCGCCCGTCTCTCCGAGCAGCTTCGTCGGTTCCTGGACGACCAGCTCTTCCTCGAGAACAAGCGCATCATGACCGTCATCCGCGAGATAGAGCAAAGCGCGCTCGCCCTGCGATTGGAGCCGCCCGCGGGGTCGTTCGCAGAGATCGAGGACAGCGCCGCGGCCGTCGAGCTCCCGATGGACAAGCCCCTCTTCGTGCCACCATGGAAGCCCGTGGTCGACAGCGCCGGTGTCGTCGTCGGCGAGGCGCGTATCGCCGCTGACGCCCTCTATGAACAGGTGTACGTCGACCGCGTGCGGCTGGCCGACAACGTTCGACGAAGCCTGGAGACGTCCCCGCAGGCCGCGCTGGCCGCGATTGTCGACGCGCACCCGCTCGAGAACGGGCTCGCGGAGCTGGTGGCCTATCTCGCGATAGCGAGCGAGCACGGACGCCACGTCATCGACGACCAGCATCGTCAGACGATCCAGTGGATCGACCGCCAGGGCGTCGCTCGCCAGGCCACGCTGCCACTGGTCATCTTCCATCGATGACCCGTCGCGAAAGGCCTGGACGCAGTCCCTCCCGTTCTGGCAGGAAGATCCCGTGTCTGACGCTCCCGAGCCCCAGGACGAGACCGAAGCACGCGCGGCGCTGCTGCAGATCGCAGGGCGGCGCACGCTACCCATTCCCGCGGAGTTGATTGTCGAGCACGTGTTCCGTCTGCGGAGAGACCGGGACTGGCCGGTCCGTCGCGCGGCGCTCGAGGCCGTGCTTCGCCGGCTCGCCTCGGCCCGGGCGCAAGAGATCGTCGTCGTGGCCGGGCCGAAGGAAGGATCGTGGGGACGACACCGCCTCGCGCGAGCGGGTCGGGACAGGGCGCTTTCCTATGACGTTCACCTGTGGTCGCTGTCGCCTCCAGGCGGTGCCTGCGATTGCGCGGACTTTTCCCGCGGGGCGCTCGGGATCTGCAAGCACATCGGGGCGGTGATCGCTCACCTCGCCTCCAAGCCCCGATCATTTCGGCGACTGCTCACCACTCCGGCCGGCGTGCGGTGCGGGGTTGTCTGGGATCCGGCTGTCGACGCCGCCGCAACGGGCGATCTGCTCGCGGCCCTTCGCTTCGCGCCGGCGCCGCGAAAAGCCGACGGGCACGGGCGTGCGGTCTCGGCGGGGCCGGGCTTCGTTCGAGCGGGCGACGCCGGGGCGTGGCGCCTGCGCACCACTCATGCGTCCGATCCCGTCAAGCGGATGGGGCTGGTCGAAGCTCTCGCCTCGCGCGTTCGGCGGGCTGGCGGGGCCGTGGACCCTGCCGCGCGCGCGGTGCTGGCCGAGGAGCACGATCGGCTCTCCCGGATCCTTCGCCTGGGCCGGGCGCAGCCGTCCCTGACCAAGGCGATGTCCGCCAGCGCGCGGCGTCGCCCCCTCTATGCGTACCAGAAGGAGGGGATAAGCCGGTTCTTGCGCCAGGGCCGCTTGGTGCTGGCGGACGACATGGGGCTCGGCAAGACCACGCAGGCCGTCGTCGCCGCGACGGCTCTCTACGACGCCGGGCTCGTGCGGCGGGGGCTCATCGTCGTCCCGGCGGCGCTCAAGCCGCAGTGGGAGCGCGAGTGGCGAGCGATCTCCGCAGCGCCAGTTCGCGTCGTAGACGGCGGGAGCGGCGTCCGCCGCGAGCTCTACCGGTCCACGCGCCGGGGGTTCCTCGTGACGAACTACGAGCAGGTCATCAAGGACCTGGACGTGATCGCCACATGGTCGCCGGAGCTGGCCGTGCTCGACGAGGCGCAGCGGATCAAGAACTGGGCGACGAAGACCGCGCTCGCGATCAAGCGGCTCAAGCCGGAGTACCGGCTGGTGCTCACGGGCACGCCGCTCGAGAACCGGCTCGACGAGCTCGCCTCGATCGTCGAATGGGTGGACGATCGAGCGCTCGAGCCGAAGTGGCGCCTCGGTCCGGCACACAGCACCTATGCGGACGGCCAGCGCCAGGTGATTGGCGCCCGCAATCTGGGCGAGCTTCGCGCGCGGCTGGCGCCGGTACTCCTCCGCCGTACGCGGGCGGAGGTGCTCGGTCAGCTTCCGCCCCGCCAGGACACGACGATCCCTGTCGACCTCACCGAGCGCCAGCGCGAAGCGCACGACGGGCTGAACCAGCCCATCGCGAAGCTGGCCGCCATCGCGCGCCGCCGGCCGCTGGCGCCCGCGGAGTTCCTTCGGTTGATGTCGCTCCTAGCGACGCAACGGATGATCGCGAACGGGTTGGCTCTGGAAGCGTTCACGGCCACCTGGCCCGAGGTTCGAGACCGCCGGCCGACGGCCGCGGTGCTCGAGTCGCTCGAC
This sequence comes from uncultured Pseudomonadota bacterium, assembly GCA_963723305.1. Taxonomy (GTDB): domain Bacteria; phylum Myxococcota_A; class Polyangia; order Fen-1088; family Fen-1088; genus JADGRB01. Next base: position 37,212 of record CAVRRT010000099.1, on the reverse strand, counting down.
GCGCCCAAGCTCGCCGAGCTGCGCGAGCTCGTGGCGAGCCTCGTCGTCACGCAGGGCCGGAAGGTGGTCGTATTCAGCCAGTGGCGACGCATGCTGGAGCTCGCGGCGTGGGCGGTGTCGGACCTGCTCGCCGCCGCCGGTAAACGTGCGCTGTTCTTCACCGGCCAGGAGGGTGCACGCCGCCGGACACACAATCTGGTCGACTTCCACGACGACCCTGCCGCCGCCGTGCTGTTTCTGACCGATGCCGGCGGCGTCGGCCTCAACCTTCAGAAGGCCGCCAGCGCCTGCGTCAACCTGGAGCTCCCCTGGAACCCCGCGGTCCTCGAGCAGCGAATCGGCCGCATCCATCGTCTCGGTCAAAACCGCCCCATCGACGTCTTCAACCTGATGAGCCGCTCATCCATCGAGGAGCGAATCGCCGGTTTGGTGGCCGACAAGCGGGCCCTCTTCAAGGGGGTGTTCGAAGGCGTCACCGACGAGCTTCGCTTCGACGGCGGGACCCCGATGACGAGCCTGCTCGAGACTCTCGCCGCGCCCGAGGAGGGCTCAGCTTCGGGCGATGATGCGATCGACGACGGTGCTGACCCGTCGACCGCCACCGTCCAGGATCTCGGGGGGGAGGACGGGGAGGCAGCGGAGCCTGGGGCGCTCGCGGGCGGAGGGCCCGCCGCGTCGATGCCCAGCCCGGCGCCGGCTGTTCAGGACGGTGTCGCTGCGCTGTTCGGGGCGGTCGCCGTCCAGCGACGGGCCGACGGCGGCCTCGTCATCGAGGCGCCGCCGCAGGCGGCCCGCGCGCTGCAGTCTCTGTTCGAGGGGATGGCGCGGTTGATGGCCATCGCGGCCGACGGAGCAGACGCGGACGCCGTAGGCGCCGCGCCCCGCCCGGGAAAACTGGAGTAGCCTCCTTCTGACTCCGCGTGGATCCCCAGTCCAACAAGCTGTCGGCGCTGACCATCTCGTTGCTCAAGGGGGTCGTGTATCGCGACGGCGACGAGGGTCTCTGGCAGGCGCTGGGCGAGCTGCAGATCCGGGTCCGGGAGTACGTCGGCGTGTTGGGGCTGGAGCTGGTACTCGACGAAGCCGAGGGGTGCGCGTACCTCCGGCAACGGGCGGGGGAGGGAGAGGCCGGGCTTCCGCGGCTCGTGCCCCGTCGACAGCTCAGCTATCCCGTGAGCCTGCTGCTCGTCCTCCTGCGCAAGAAGCTCGTCGAGCTGGACGCGGGGGGCGGCGATACGCGTCTCGTGCTGAAGCGTGACGAGATCGTCGACCTGATGCGCGTCTTCCTCCGGGACGTCACCAACGAGGCGCGGGCGCTCGATCGCGTCGAAGCTCACATCAACAAGGTCGTCGAGCTCGGCTTCCTGCGCCGCCTGCGCGGGCGGCAGGACGAATACGAGGTCCGGCGGATCCTGAAGGCGTTCGTCGACGCGCAGTGGCTCGGGGACGTCAGCGATCGTCTGGCCGCCTACCGCGCCCACGCCGCCGCGGGCGCCGCCGCCGAGAAGGAGGATGGGGGATGAGCGGCTCGGGCGGCGATGTGCAGCCGCTGCTGGACTTCGCGCCGTCGGACGAACGAGCAGGCTTCCGGCTCCTGCGCCTCGAGGTCCTGAACTGGGGGACCTTCCATCAGCAGGTCTGGCGTCTCCAACTGGACGGCGACAACGCCCTCCTGACCGGCGACATCGGCTCGGGGAAGTCGACGCTGGTCGACGCCGTGACGACGTTGCTCGTCCCTCCGCAACGGATCGCCTACAACCGGGCCGCCGGCGCCGAGCTGCGGGAGCGATCCCTGCGTTCGTACGTCCTCGGATACTACAAGGCCGAGCGGTCGGAGACCGGGGCCGGGGCACGGCCGGTGCCGTTGCGAGACGCCAACACGTACTCCGTGATCCTGGGGCATTTCTTCAACGAAGGGTACGGCCAGCATGTGACCCTCGCGCAGGTCTTCTGGATCAAGGACGCCGAGGGGCAACCCGCGCGGCTATACGTGCTGGGAGACGAGGCGCTGTCGATCAAGGACCACTTCACCGGTTTCGGCACCGATCTCGGGCAGCTCCGCAAGCGCCTGCGCGGGCTGCCGCGGGTCGAGGCATGGGACAGCTTCCCGCCCTACGGCGGCGCGTTTCGACGGCGCTTCGGGATCGAGAACGAACAAGCGCTGGAGCTCTTTCACCAGACCGTGTCCATGAAGTCGGTGGGCAGCCTGACCGACTTCGTGCGCGAGCACATGCTGGAGGGGATCCGGGTCAGCGAGCGCATCGAGGCGCTGTGCGCGCATTTCGACGACCTGAACCGCGCGCACGAGGCGGTGCTCAAGGCCAAGGAGCAGATCGCACGGCTCGCGCCCATCGCCGCCGACTGCGAGCGGCATTCTGGGCTGACCCAGCAGATGGAGGAGACGCGTGCCTGTCGGGATGCCCTGCGGGCCTGGTTCGCCGCGCGCAAGCGGGAGCTGCTCGAGACGCGGCTCGCCAACCTGGCAGAGGAGGCGGCGCGCACCGGGGCGCAGGCCGACAAGCTCGAGCTCCGGTTGCGCGAGCTGCGCGGCGCGCGCGACGAGGTCAAGGAGGCGATCGCGCGCAGCGGGGGCGATCGCCTCGAGCGGTTGGGCGCGGAGATCGCGCGCAAGCAGACAGATAAAGAGGAGCGGCGCGAGCGCGCAGCGCGCTATGACAAGTGCGCGGCGGCCGTCGGCCTTCCCGCGGCGGCCGACGAAGCGACATTCTTCGCCAATCAGCGCGCGGCAGGAGAAGCGCGCCGCGCGTGCTCGGATCGACAGGCGGCTGCGCAGAACGCGCGCACGGACGCGGAAGTGACCTTCCGCGGGCTGCGTGACGAGCACGATGAGATCTCGGCGGAGCTCACGTCGCTGCGCAACCGGCGATCGAACGTCCCTGCGCGCATGCTCGAGCTGCGGCGGCAGCTTTGCGCGGCCCTCGGTGAGTTGACCGAGGACGATATCCCCTTCGCGGGCGAGCTCATCCAAGTGCGCCCGGAGGAGCGTGCCTGGGAGGGTGCTGCCGAGCGCCTGCTGCACAACTTCGGCCTCTCTCTGCTGGTGACGGACGAGCACTACGCCCGCGTCGCCGATTGGGTGGACCGCACCCAGCTCGGCGGTCGCCTGGTCTACTACCGTGTCCGCGAGGCGCGCGGGGTGGAGCGGACAGGGCGCCCGTCCGTCGAGGCGGGCCCGCGCTCCCTGGTTCACAAGCTGGTGGTGAAGCCGGAATCACCCCTCTACGAGTGGTTGCGTCAGGAGCTGGCGCAACGCTTCGATTACGCCTGCTGCGAAAACCTGGAGCAGTTTCGCCGCGAACAGCGGGCCATCACGCGCGCTGGCCAGACCAAGGGCAGGGGCGATCGCCACGAGAAGGACGACACCCACCGCATCGACGATCGGTCGCGCTACGTGCTCGGCTGGTCGAACGAGGAGAAGATCGCCACGCTGGAGAAACAGCAGGCCGACCTCCAGCGCCGGCTGCAGGCGGACGGCGTCGAGGTCGCGCGCCTCCACGGTGAGCTCGAGGCGCTGTCGCAGCGCCTAGCGGACCTGCAGCAGCTTCTCTCTTGGTCGGTCTTCCGCGAGCTCGACTGGAAGCCGCTGGTCGTCGACATTCAGACCTTGCAGGACGAACGGGCGCGCCTCGAAGCGGCGTCCGACGTCCTGCGCGCGCTCGCCGAGCGCCTCGTCGGCGTCGAGCGGGACGTCACGGACGTCGAGACCGAGCTCAAGGGCAAGACCGCGCAGATGGCGGAGATCTCTCTCAAGGAGAGCCAGGCCCGCGCGTTGGCCGACGACTGTGCGGCCACCGTGGCCGCGGCGTCGCAGGAGGCGCTCGACGCCTTCCCGCGAATCGCCGACCTCCGCGCGTTCGATCAGCCGGGAACCCTGGGAGGGTTCCCGGACCCTCCCGCGACGACTACGCTGGGCAAAGCCCAGCTCCGTCCACGCATGCCGGGTCCGCAGACGCTGACGGTCGAATCGTGCGACAACCGCGAGAAGGACATGCGCGAGTGGCTGCAGGCGCGCCTCGATGCCGACAAGAAGAAGGTCGACAGCCTCGCCGAGAAGATCGTCACCGCGATGGCCGCCTATCGAAAGGACCACCCGCTCGAGACTCAAGAGGTGGACGCGTCGGTCGCCGCGGGCGGCGAGTACGTCGCGATGCTCGAGAAGCTCCGCTCCGACGACCTGCCGCGGTTCGAGGCGCGCTTCAAGGAGCTCCTCAACGTCAACACCATCCGCGAGGTGGCCAACTTCCAGTCGCAGCTCCACAAAGAACGGCAGAACATCCGGGATCGTATCGGCGTCATCAACCGCTCGCTCCGGGAGATCGACTACAATCCGGGCCGCTACGTCGTGCTCGAGGACGCGGGGACCACCGACGTCGAGATCCGCGACTTCCAGCAGGACATGCGGGCGTGCACCGAGGGGGCGCTGACGGGCTCCGAGGAGGAGACCTACTCGGAGCGTAAGTTCGAGCAGGTCCGCCAGATCATCCAGCGCTTCCGGGGCCGGCAGGGCACCGAGGAGCTAGATCGCCGCTGGACACGGAAGGTGACGGACGTGCGCAACTGGTTCGTGTTCGCGGCGTCCGAGCGGTGGCGCGAGGACGACCGCGAGCACGAGCACTACTCCGACTCGGGCGGCAAGTCGGGCGGGCAGAAGGAGAAGCTCGCCTACACGGTCCTTGCCGCGAGCCTCGCGTATCAGTTCGGGCTCGAATGGGGCGCCAAACGGTCGCGGTCCTTCCGCTTCGTCGTCATCGATGAAGCCTTCGGACGCGGCTCGGACGAATCGGCACGGTACGCGCTGGCGCTGTTCGCGAAGCTGAGGCTCCAGCTCCTCATCGTGACCCCGTTGCAGAAGATCCACGTCATCGAGCCGCACGTGGCCGCGGTTGGGTTCGTGCACAACGAAGAGGGGCAGCGATCGCTGCTGCGGAACTTGACGATCGAGGAGTACCGCGCCGAACGCAGCCTCCGCGCGGGTGCAGCCAAGGCATGACCTGGACCACGCCCGACGACCTGCGGGCACAAATACAGCGCCGCTGGGATCGCGGCGAGCTTCTCTCCCCCGCCGAGCGCCAGGTGGCCTTCCCGATGCCGCTCCGACTCAGGCGGCCCACGCCGCGCGAGCTGCTCGAGCGATTCACGGAGGTGCGAGACTGGATCGCCGCGCTTGAGGCGGCCAGCGGGGCCGGCTACGGCATCGTCTGGTCCGAGATCAATCACCGGCAGCTCGGCGCGAATCGGGTGCCGTCGGGCGTCGTCATCGCCTCTCTCGACGACGCGCTCGGAGTGATCGGCAAGCGCCGCGCGGCGGCCCGCTACGCCGCGCTCGTGGCGGCAACGGACGCAGGCTGTCCTGCTCTCGGCGTTTGGGTTCGGCGGCGGCCACTCCTGGCGCTCGAGAACGCGGACGAATGGGACCGGGTCCTCGCCGTCGTCAACTGGTTCGCGGCACACCCACGTCCGTCGATCTACCTCAGGCAGATCGACATCCCGGGCGTCGATACGAAGTTCATCGAGGCGCGGCGGGCGCTCATCGCCGAGCTGCTCGATAAGGTGCTGCCCGAAGGGTCAATCGAGGCTGCCCGGTCAGCAACGCGCGAGTTCGAAGAACGGTACGGTCTTCGCCCGAAGCCGACGCTGATCCGATTCCGCCTGCTCGATGAGAGTCTGGCGCTCCATGGCCTGACGGACATCGCCACGCCCGCGTCTGAGTTCGCCCGCTTGCGCCTCGGCGTTGAACGCGTCGTCATTACCGAGAACGAGATTAACGGACTGGCCCTCCCTTCAGCTTCGCGGAGCCTGGCGATCTTCGGTCTTGGCTACGGGCTCGATCGTCTCGGCGCCGTCCCGTGGCTGCGAGATACGGCGGTGTCGTACTGGGGCGACATCGACACGCACGGATTCGCGATGCTCGATCGGCTGCGCGCCCTGTTGCCGCACACCCGCTCGTTCCTGATGGACGAGGAGACTTTGCTGGCGCACCGGCCCCAGTGGGGTCGAGAAGACGTTCAATACGAGGGAGCCCTCCCGCGCTTGGCCCCATCGGAGCGGCGTGTCTACGACGCCCTGATGGCGGGCACCTGGGCGCCGAGCCTTCGCCTGGAACAGGAGCGCATCGCCTTCTCGTGGGTCCGCCGCGCGCTGGCCGAGGCCGTTCAGGGAGGTTGAGGACGCGAGATGCGAATGGTCGAAGTGCACTGCCACGAGCGCGGACGCGCAGCCCCGAAGGTTGCGCCGCGATCGGACCCGGGTACCTTACCCGGCGCCGTCGACCGAGGCGCTCGGCAATATCATTAGGTTTTGTGGAGGCGCCGGGAGTCGAACCCGGGTCCGGAAGCGCTCCGTTCAAGCCACTACGTGCGTGTCCGGCGATTTGGTTTTCGTCGTCGAGGTAGCCCACCGGCGGGGCGTCTCGACGCTTATCCTTCTGATTGTCGACGCCGTGCCCGAAGGCGTTGCACGGCAACCTAGCCCGCTAAATGGCCGATTCCCGGGGCCGCGGGCGGCTCCCCGGTTCACGGTCTGATCCGCTGTTTAGGCGGCCAGAGCGAACGCGTTGTCGTTCGCTGTTCTTTTTTTGCCCGTTTTTACGAGGCCTCGGGCGCCTCGGCACGCGACTCGAACTTTGCTTACCCCCGTCGAAACCGTTTCGCCCCCGAATGTTTCAGGACACCTTGCAGTATAGCGGAAGCCCCGGTAAGAGGGGGCCATGACCTCCGCCGGTGTTGGCGTCGCCGTCCATCTGGACGGGTTCACGGCGGCTGGGCTTGCGGCGCACCGGGCGCTGACGGCCGCCGGCCCCGACGCCGCGGTCGAGCTGGCGATGGTGTTCGCCGGGACGCGGCACGACGACGACGAGTACAGCGGCGTGCTGTCGGCGGTGCAGCGGACGCTCCCGGGCGCGCTCATCGTCGGCTGCTCGGCGACCGGGGTGCTGACCGGCGCGGAGGAGGTGGAGAACGCCACCGCGGTCGCGGTGCTGGTGCTGGGCGGCAAGCCGCTGCCGATTCCGCTCTACATCCCCTCCGTCAGGGGCGAGCCGCGCGCGGCGGGGGCGCGCCTCGGGCGAGAGGTGCTGCGGGTGCTCGGTGACGACGGGGCCGGCGCGGCTGTCGCGGCGCTGGTCGATCCGGCGGAGCTCGACGCGGCCGACTTCGTGGCGGGCATTGCCGACGTCGCGCCGGAGCTGATCATCACCGGCGCCGGGGCCTCGGGGGGCGAGTCGGGGTGCCGCGTTTTCTGGAAGGACGCCGCGCAGTCCGACGCCTGCGTGGCGCTGGTTTTCCCCAAGGAGCTGCACCCGACGCTGGGGATGACCCAGGGGTGCCAGGCGGTCGGCGCTCCGCAGACGATCACGGCGGCCGAGGGGAATTTGATTCTGGAGATCGACGGGCGGCCGGCGGTCGAGGCGCTGGAGCGGACGCTCAACAGCCCGAACAATCCGGGGCTGCGGCAGATGACGAAGCACCTCCTGGCCGGCATCGGCGAGCGGGGTGCCGGCGGGCGCTCGGACTATGTGGTCCGTCCGTTCGCGATCACCGACAGCGATCGGCCGGCGCTGGCGGTGGTGGAGCCGGTGCGTGCCGGGCAGACGATCTGCTTCACGCTGCGCGACGCGATCGGCGCGCGCGAGGACATGAAGGCGATGCTCGACGAGCAGGCCGAGGCGCGCGACGAGGCGACGACGAAGTTCGGCTTCTATTTCAACTGCGCCGGTCGCGGCAGCGCGCTCTACGGCCAGGCCGGGCTCGATCCGGAGCTGTTCCAGCGCCGCTTCGGCGGGCTGCCGCTGGCGGGGATCGAAAGCTCGTTCGAGATCGCCCCCAGCTGTGGACGCCCCCGCATCCATATGTTCAGCGGCGTCCTTCTCCTGGCCGGCTGACCGTCAGCCACAAGGGATACAAAGAAACGGGAATCGAGGCGGGGGCCCGGGAACCGTCTCGGGGTTCCCGACCAGAAGATCGCGTCGTGCGAAGCGAGCAGCGCTCGCTGGGACCCATCGCGGGAGGGCAGAGGAACCGTCTCGGGTTCCCGGAATGACGAGACGCTTACTTTTCTTCCCACCAGAAAACGGTGATGGCGAGGCAGTGGAACGCCTCGTCGGATGACTGCGTCACGATCGTATCGACGACCTGGCACTGCTGATGCTCGCGGATCCACGCCGTCACCTTCTCACCCAGATTCTCCCGCTCTTGCGCCATCGTCGCGGAGAAAACCTTCACACCGTTAAAGCGAGTCGTCGTGTGATTTTGATGTTGTGGCATCGGTTCGTCTGTCCCTTCGCAGCATCGTATAGCAGCGATTCGATACGTACGGCAACAGCCGAAATTCCTACTTACCGTCGGAGGGTTCGGATGAGGTGGTCTGTCCGCTGGTGAGCGCGGGGCGCTCCGGGGCCGGGCCGAGACCCATCTTCGACTTCAGTTCGGCCAGCGCCAGATCGCCGCCGGTGCCCCCCTCCAACTTCTTGAATTTCTGCTGCAAAGTATCGCCCGCCAGCTCGCCGCCCAGCTCCGTCGAGGCCTCGGATTCGGCCTCGATCTGCTCGACCTTCTGGTTCATTCGCTCGAAGGTGTCGAAGGCGCTGTTGTCGGAAAGGCCGCGCATGGTGTCCTGAATCGCCTTCTGCGCTTCGGCACGCTTTTGGCGCGCGATCAGGATGTTCTTCTTGCGCTTGGCCTCTTCGATCTTGTCGTTCAGCGTGCGCAGCTGGTCTTTCAGCTTCTCGACGGCGTCCTTCTGCAGTTGCCACTGCTTGCCGAACTCGGCCTGCATCTTGTCGTGGTCGGCCTTGCGGGCCAGGGCCTCCTTGGCCAGCGCGTCGTCGCCGGCGCGCACCGCCAGCATCGCCTTGCGCTCCCATTCGGCCGACAGATCGATCTGCTCGTCCCACTGCTTCTTGAGGCGCTTCTCGTCGGCGATCGAGATGGCGACCTGTTTCTTCGCCTCGACCAGCTGGTTCTGCATCTCGACGACGATCTGATTCAGCATCTTCTGCGGGTCTTCCGCCTTGCTGATCAGATCGTTCAGGTTGGATTTGATGAGCGTGCCGAGCCTGGAAAAGATTCCCATGTAAGTGTCCTAGACGCGGGCGGCCGCGCCGCCGTTCGAAGGGCCCACGAAGCGGGCAAGGCTGGGTTGGTGCTTGGCGGCGGCCATCGACATGTCGTCGACGACGGCCTGGAATTCGTTGAGGTCGAGGTTCTCCATCTCGAGCGCGTGAATCGAGGACCACCGCGTCCCCCTCCAGGCCGAACGCGCCGTGCACCATCTCGGTGGTGTTGAGCACCAGCAGCGTCCGGTAGAGCTCCTCCCGCCCCGTTCGCGGCAAATCCATGACCTTCAGGCGGAAGGCCACCACGGGCCCGGCGATCGAAACGACCAGCGGCGGGCCGTCGATCTTGACCAGCCACATCCCAGGATTGACGGTCTCGTGCGCCACACCCATTCGCAGGAGGTATGACTCGACGTCCTCGGCGCTCTTCATCCCCCGAAGGTTAGTCGATTCCCGGCGGTTAGTCATCCGTGGACCATCGACAAATACCCCTGGTTGTGGTACCGGAAAACGCGTCCGGATGTTCGATCCCAGCAAGCTTCCCCGCCACGTTGCCATCATCATGGACGGCAACGGCCGTTGGGCTCAGGAGCACGGTCTCCCGCGTGTCGAAGGACACCGCCAGGGCGCCAAGGCGGTGCGCGAAGTGGTGCGCGCGGCGCGCGAGACCGGCCTGCGGGCGCTGACGCTCTACGCGTTCTCGGCGCAGAACTGGCAGCGGCCGCTCGAAGAGGTCGCCACGCTGATGCAGCTCTTGCGCGACTACGTCATCGAGGAGCGCGCCGAGATCATGGACAACGACATCCGCCTGATGCGCCATCGGCGAGCTGGATCGGCTGCCGGCGTTCGCCAAGCGACCCGCTCGACGCGCTGGTGCGCCGACTCGGCCGGCAACCGCGGCATGACGCTCTGCCTGGCGCTCTCCTACGGCGGGCGCGAGTCGATCGTGGCCGCCGCCCGCGCGCTGGCCGAATCGCTGGCCAGCGGCGAGATCAGCGCCCAGGAGATCACCGAGGAGAAGCTGACGCCTCGCTGCAGACCGCGGGGCTGCCGCAGCTCGATCTCCTGGTCCGCACCTCGGGCGAGGAGCGCCTCTCGAACTTCCTGCTCTGGGAAGCGGCCTACGCCGAGCTCTACTTCACCGAGACCTACTGGCCGGCGTTCGGAAAGCCCGAGCTCTACCAGGCGCTCGAGTCGTTCCGCGGCCGCGAACGGCGCTTCGGCCGCACGCGTGAGCAGATTCGCAGCGCAGGCTAGCGGGGCGCATGTCCAACCTGGCGCTGCGGGCGCTGTCGGCGCTGGTGGTGCTGCCGCTGCTCGGCGCGCTGGTCCTCTGGCAGCAGCCGCTCGGCTTCGGGCTCCTGGTGGTGCTGGTGTCGGCGCTGGCGCTGCACGAATACGCGGCGATCATGCTGGCCGGCGCGTCGCCGAGGTTTCGGGCCCTGGTCGTGGCGCTTGGCGCGCTCTACACCGCCGCGCTCTACCTGGCCCCGGCCTCTGCGCTGGTCTGGACACTCGGCGCGCTGGTGGCGACCGCGGCGGTGACGCTGATCGACCCGGGCGAGATTCCGGCGGCGGGAGCGCGCCTGGGCGCGGCGACGTTCAGCGTGCTTTACGTCGGCGGCCTGGCGGCGCCGCTGGCGCTGCTGCAGCGCGATGCCGCCCACGGGCGGGCCTGGGTGCTGCTGGCGGTCGGCGTCACCTTCGGAAACGACACCGGCGCCTATTTCGGCGGCAGGGCCTTCGGCCGGCACAAGCTCTACCCCAAGGTCTCGCCCGCCAAGACGGTCGAGGGGGGCATCGGCGGCCTGGTGGCGTCGCTGGTCATCATGTTCGCGGTGCGGGCGACGGCTCGCCCCCTGGCTGACGGTCGCCGATTGCCTGGCGGTTGCGCTGCCGGCTGCCGTCCTGGGGCCGATCGGCGATCTGGTCGAATCGCTCATCAAGCGGTCGGCGGGGGTCAAGGACTCCGGCCACCTCATCCCCGGCCACGGCGGCATGCTCGACCGCATCGACGCTCTCCTGTTCGTCGGCGCCTGGATCTACGTCTACGCCGTCCACCTGAAATAGGAGGCCCCCGCGCGGGTTATCCGAGCGGGGGCCGTTAGGCGGAACGAGAACTAGGCTAGGCGATAGACGAAGCGAGATAAGGAGCGGCTCCGGGCCGATCTACCGATAAACCCCGGAACCGTCAAGCTAGGTCACACCGGCGTGAGCCGGTGTGATGGGAGGAGGGGAGCCCCAACCGAGCCCGAAGATCCCGGCTGATGCTTCCGGTCGTTTCTGAGCAAGCTGTATGCCCATCGTGGCGAATGTGGCGAGTTCGTTGATTTGGTGGCGGTTACATGTTAGAGGCTCAAGTCGCCCCTCGAAGTTTTCGCGATGAACCCTGACATTTGCGTCAGCCTGTGCCCCCCGTGCACACGCGCTTCGTCCTTTAGCCTTAAGCCTGATCGCGTATGGCCGCCGATACTCTGATCGTCATCAACGCAGACGGCCCCGAGACGCGGGTCGCGCTCGTGGAGGACGGGTATCTCGGCGAGCTCTACATCGAGCGGAAGCGCGAGCGTGGCATCGCGGGCAACATCTACAAGGGTCGGGTCGAGCGCGTGCTCCCCGGGATGCAGGCCGCCTTCGTCAACATCGGCCTCGAGAAGAGCGCCTACCTGCACGTCTCGGACGTCCGCGGCACCCCGGACGATCTCAAGCGGCTGTTCGCCGGCGGCGACGCCTGGCGCATGCCCCGGCGACGAGGACGAAGAGGCGGCCGACGCGGCGCGGGTCGGCAGCGGCGCCCGCATCGAAGACCTGCTCAAGGAAGGGCAGGAGATCGTCGTCCAGGTCACCAAGGAGCCGATCAGCACCAAGGGGGCGCGGGTCACGCGCTACGTCTCGCTGCCCGGGCGCCACCTGGTCTTCATGCCCACGGTCGACCACGTCGGGATCTCCCGCCGCATCGGGTCGGACAAGGAGCGGCGGCGGCTGCGCGAAATCGTCGATTCGATGCGCCCGCCGGGCTCGGGCTTCATCGTGCGGACGGTGGCGGAAGGGGTGTCGCGAGCGCGAGCTCAAGTCCGACATGGAGTTCCTCATCAAGCTGTGGAACGAAGTGGTCCGGCGCGCCGAGGGGGGCCGCTGCCCGGCGCTCATCTACAACGATCTCGACCTCTTGCTGCGCACGGTGCGCGATCTGTTCACCGCCGACGTCGAGCCAAGCTGATCATCGATTCGCGCTCGGAGTACGACCGGGTCAAGAAGTTCATCGCCGCCATCATGCCCGACTTCAGCGGGCTCATCGAGCTCTACGACGGGACCGACCCCATCTTCGACGGCTTCGGCATCGAGATCGAGATCGATCGGGCGCTGGAGCGGAAGGTCTGGCTGAAGTCGGGCGGCTACCTGATCGTCGACGAGATGGAGGCGCTGACCGCCATCGACGTCAACACCGGGCGCTTCGTCGGCAAGTCGAGCCTGGAAGACACCATCACCAAGACCAACATGGAGGCGGCCCGGGAGGTCGCCGAGCAGCTCCGCATCCGGTCGATCGGCGGGATGATCGTCGTCGACTTCATCGACATGGATCGGCCGCACAACCGGGAGAAGGTCACCCGGTCGTTCAACGAGTACCTGCGCAAGGACCGCTCGAAGGCGGCGGTGACGCGCATCTCGGAGCTCGGGCTCATCGAGATGACGCGCAAGCGGACGCGCGAATCGCTGCTGCACACGCTGACCGAGCCCTGCACCGCCTGCGAGGGCAAGGGGTACACCAAGTCGCGCAAGACGGTGACCTATGAGCTCTTCCGTGAGCTGCGGCGGCAGGGGGACCTCGTCGAGGGGGACACCGTGCTGCTGGAGGTCCACCCGGACGTCGCGCAGGTCCTGCAGTCTGCCGACCGGCCGTTTCTCGAGGAGATGGAGAAGCGGCTGCAGAAGCGGATCGTGGTCAAGGCGCGTGGGTCGTTCCACGTCGAGGACTTCGAGATCCGCTCGCCCAACGACAAGGCGCCGATCGAGAAGTCGGAGATCGCGGGCGCGGCGCGCGAGGACAGCAAGGACGGGCCCCGCGAAGGGAAGCGGCGCCGGCGACGGCGGCGGCACCTGGGTCCGCCGGCCGAGGTCGAGGCGGCGCTGGCCGAGGATGAAGAGAACGCCATCGATCCGGAGTCGCTGGCGGACGCGCGGGCGGAGCGCGTCAACGACACGCCGCCCAGCCGTGACGACACGCCACCCGGCCGCGACGAGCCGGACGAGCCGCCGAGGTAGCGTCGGGCCCGAACGTCGCGGCAAGATCGGGGCAAGCAGGATCGGGACGAGACCGAAAGACGGCAGGATCAGCAAAACGGGGAGGTCGGGAGGTTGGGAAGCCGGGTTGTTCGCGTCTGCTTCGTTTGCCTGGGGAACATCTGCCGTTCGCCGACCGCGGAGGCGGTGATGCGCCACCTGGTCAAGCGGGCGGGGCTCACCGACAGGATCGCCATCGCCAGCGCCGGGACGGGGGACTGGCACGTGGGCCACGCGCGCGATCGCCGCAGCCGCGCGGTCGGCGAGGCGCGCGGCATCCCGCTGTCGGGCACGGCGCGCCAGTTCGTCTCCGACGACTTCGACGACTTCGACCACGTGCTGGCGATGGACCGGGCCAACCGCGACGAGCTGTTGAAGCTGGCGCGCGACGGGGGCGATCGGGCCAAGGTGGCGCTCCTCCGCTCGTTCGACCCGGCCGCGCCCCCCGACGCCGAGGTGCCCGATCCCTACTACGGAGGCGCCGGCGGGTTCGACGAGGTGTTCGACATCTGCGAGCGCGCCTGCCGCGGCCTCCTCGAGCGGCTGGCGCGCCAAGCGGGCGGCTAGCGCGATGGACGCTCCTCTCAAAGCGGCGCTGTCGGCCGCGCTCGGTCGCGAGGTGGTCTCGGCGCGCGAGATCACCGGCGGCGACATCAACCGCGCCTACGAGCTGCTGTTGGGGGACGGCCGTCGCTTCTTCGCCAAGGCCAACGACCGCGCGGAGCGGGGGATGCTGGCGGCGGAGGCGCGCGGCCTCGCCTGGCTCCGCGAGGCGGGCGGGCTGCGGATCCCCGAGGTGGTGGCCGCCTCGCACCCCGACGACCGGCAGCAGTTCCTGCTGCTGGAGTTCGTGGCCGCCGCCGAGCCGGCGCCCGACTTCGACGAGCAGCTCGGACGTGGTCTGGCCGCGCTGCACCGCCACGGCGCGCCCAGCTTCGGCCTCGACCACGACAACTTCATCGGCTGGCTGCCCCAACCAAACGCGGCGGAGGCGACCTGGGCCGAGTTCTACCGGACGCGGCGGCTCGAACCGCTCCTGCGGCGCGCGGCGGACGCGGGGCTCGCCTCGTCGCGCATGCGGGAGGGCTTCGCGCGGCTGTTCCGATCGCTCCTCGAGCTGGCGGGCCCCCCCGAGCCGCCGGCGCGCCTGCACGGCGATCTCTGGGGCGGCAACCTCGTCTGCGACGATCGCGGCGCCCCTTGTCTCATCGACCCCGCCGTCTACGGCGGTCACCGGGAGATCGACCTGGCGATGATGCGCCTCTTCGGTGGGTTCAGCGCGGGTGTCTTCGACGCCTACCAGGAAGCCTGGCCGCTCGCCGACGGCCACCGCGAGCGCGTGCCGCTCTACCAGCTCTACCCGCTGCTGGTTCACGTCAACCTGTTCGGCGGCGGCTACGTCCCTTCCGTAGAAGCGGCCCTCGCCAAGCTGGCCTGAGGACGCTCGGCGACGGTCGTGCTAGGTTCCGCGCGATGATGGAATATCGCACCCTGGGTCGAACCGACTGGCACGTCTCGACGGTCAGCTTCGGCGCCTGGGCCATCGGTGGGACTTGGGGCGCGGTGACCGAGGAAGAGTCGATGGGGGCGCTGCACCGCGCGCTCGATCGGGGCGTGAACTTCTTCGACACGGCCGACGTCTATGGCGACGGTCTGTCCGAGCGGCTCCTGGCCCGCCTGCGCCGCGAGCGGAAGGACCCGTTCTACGTCACGACCAAGGCGGGGC
This sequence comes from uncultured Pseudomonadota bacterium, assembly GCA_963723305.1. GTDB lineage: Bacteria > Myxococcota_A > Polyangia > Fen-1088 > Fen-1088 > JADGRB01. Next base: position 22,132 of record CAVRRT010000099.1, on the reverse strand, counting down.
GGCGGCTCCCCAAGCAGACGGTCGAGGGCTACACCAAGAAGAACCTCACCGCCTTCGTCGAGCGGAGCCTGAAGAACCTGGAGGTCGAGGCGATCGATCTGCTGCAGCTCCACTGCCCGCCGACCGATCTCTACTACCACCCCGAGGTCTTCGATCTGCTCGACGGCCTGGTGAAGGCCGGCAAGATCCGCTTTTACGGGGTCAGCGTCGAACGGGTCGAAGAGGCGCTGAAGGCGATCGAGTACCCCGGCGTGCAGACGGTGCAGCTCATCTACAACATCTTCAGGCAGCGGCCGTCGGACGTTCTTTTCGCCGAGGCGCGCCGCCACAAGGTCGGCATCCTGGCGCGGCTGCCGCTGTCGTCGGGGATGCTGGCCGGCAAGATGACCCGCCAGAGCAAGTTCGGCGAGGACGACCACCGCAACTTCAACCGCGACGGCGCCGCCTTCGATTGCGGCGAGACCTTCTCCGGCGTCCCCTTCGAGGTCGGCCTGGCGGCGGTCGAGGAGCTGCGCCCGCTGGTCCCCGAAGGGGCGACGCTGGCGACCTTCGCGCTGCGCTGGATCCTGATGCACGACGAGGTGACCTGCGTGATCCCGGGCGGCAAGCGCCCGTCGCAGGTGGACGAGAACTGCTCGGCGGTGGAGCTCGACCCCTTCACCGACCAGACGATGGCGCGCGTGCGCGACATCTACGAGCGCCGCATCCGCCCCCTCGTCCACCAGTACTGGTAGGCGCCGGCCGCTCAGGCGCGGCGCACGGCTTCGAACAGCGGCGGCAGCGGTGGCTTCTTGCCGAGCGCCAGCTCGATGGCGTGCGCGGCCTGGTGGACGAGCATGCCGAGGCCGTCGGCGTACCGGCGGGTGCGACCGCGGACCGCGGCGGCGAGGGGCGTCTCCTGGCCGTAGGCCATCTCCAGGACGACGGCCTCGGGGGGGAGCGCGACCAGGCCCCCGGGCGCGTCCGCGTCGGCCGCAGCCCAGGCGGCGGCCGGCACCGCGGAGACGAGCGCGTCGGCGCCGGTGAGCGCTTCCGTCAGGGCATCGGCGGTCCAGGCGGCCACCGTGACCCGCTCCTGCTGGGGGGCGATGAGCCGGACGCGGAGGGCGCGTGCGGCGTCGAGCCGCCTGGCGATGATGCGCAGCCGGGCGCCGGCGCGGGTGAGCGCCTCGGCGGCGCCGGCAGCCGCGCCACCGGCGCCGACCATGACGATCGTCTTTCCGGCCACCTCCATCTGGAGATCGCCGAGCGCGGCGAGGAGGCCGAAGCCGTCGGTGTTCTCGGCGCGCACCGGCCCATTCGGCGTCGGGAACAGCAACGTGTTGGCGGCCCCCGCGGCGCGGACCTCCGGGCCACGGTCGTCGGCCAGGTGGGCCGCCGCGTCCTTGTGCGGGATCGTGACGTTCAAGTAGCGATACCCGTCCTCCCGGAGCCGCTCGACCAGCGTGGGGAAGCCGGCGGCGTCGACGCTGAGCGCGACATATTCCCCATCCAGGCCGAGCGCGCGGAAGGCGGCGTTGTGGATGGCGGGTGACCGGCTCTTGCTGACGTCGGCGCCGAGGACGGCGGCTCGGATCATTTGGACCCCTTCTCGTCAGTACGGCCAGTGCGGGTGTCGCGGGTGTCGACGGTGGCGCTGAAGCTGCCGTCGCGCAGGCGGACCTGCACCCGCTCGCCGGGGCCGACATCGGCGGCGGTGGTGATGAGGCGGCCGTCGGCGTGCTGGGTCAGGCTGAAGCCGCGCTCGAGCACGCGCGTCGGCGACAGCGCCTCCAGCTTTCCGCTGGCGGCCGTGATGGCGTGGCGGCGAGCAACGAGCGCCGGGCGGAGCGTCGCCTCGAGGCGGTGGCGCGCGGCGGCCAGCGCGGCGCGCTGTTCGAGGATGCGGCGCTGCGGGTGCGCGCGGTGGAGGCGCATCTCGCCGGCGCCGAGCTCCGCCCGCGCGGTCGCCAAGCGCCGGGACAGCAGGCGCCGCCCGCGCTCGAGCGATTCGTCGAGCCTCTGCCGCCGCTCGTCGAGCAGCCGGCGCGGATTGCCGAGGCGCCCGCGCAGCCGCTCGAGCCCGTGGCGCGCGGCGCGCGCCGCCTCGGCCAGGGCCCGGCCGCCCCGCCGCTCTAGGAGCGCCAGCTCGGCGCGCACGTCGTCCTCGACCGGAATCGCCAGCTCGGCCGCCGCGGACGGCGTCGGCGCGCGCAGGTCGGCGACGAAGTCAGCGATGGTGAAGTCGGTCTCGTGGCCGACGGCCGAGATCACCGGGACGCGGCAGGCGAAGATGGCGCGCGCCACCGGCTCCTCGTTGAAAGCCCAGAGATCCTCCAGCGAGCCGCCGCCGCGCGCGACGACGATGACGTCGACGTCCGCGACCGCCTCCAGGCGCCGCAGCGCCGCCGCGATCGCCAGCGCCGCTCCTTCCCCCTGCACCGGCGCGGGGGAGACCAGGATCGGCACCGGAAACCGCCGGTGCGCGATCCGGATGATGTCGCGGACCACCGCCCCCTGCGGCGAGGTGACGACCCCCAGCCGGCGCGGCAGAAACGGCAGCGGTCGCTTGCGCGCCTGATCGAAAAGGCCCTCGGCGCCGAGCCGCTGCTTGAGCTGCTCGAACGCCAGCGCCAGCGCGCCTGCCCCCGTCGGCTCGATGTCGGCGACCGACATCTGGAACCGGCCGCGCGCCTCGTACAACGTCAGCCGCCCGCGGCAGCGGACCGCCATCCCCTCCTCCAGCGCGAACTTGAGGCGGGACGCCTCGCGCGAGAACAGCACGCAGTCGAGCTGCGCCTCGTCGTCCTTGAGGCAGAAGTAGAGATGGCCCGGTCCCGAGCGCTTGAGGCCGGAGACCTCGCCTTCCACCCGCACCTCGGCGAACCGGCTCTCCAGCGTCAGCCGCACGGCGCGCAGGATCTCGGTGACCGAGTAGATGCGCGGCGCCGCGACGGGGGGCGGCGCCGGCTCAGGAGGGGGCGCCGAGACCGCTGGCGGTGGTGCCAACCCCGGCCGCGAGAGCAGCGACAGCTGCTCGCGGGCTTCTTCGGGCCCTGGCACCGACGGCTTGCGGATCATTTGGCCGCGCGCGCGGCGGCCCGCTCGTAGTCGGCGGCGCTGGCGCGCACCACCTCGAGATCGTGATAGGCGCGGTTCTTGTCGTCCTCGGCCCGCTTGGCGAGGCCGGCGAATCCCCAGCCGCCGTTGTCGCCGCGCGCCAGCGGCACCCGCCCGCCGCTCTCCAGCACCGCCGTGGCCTGACCCTCGGCCGCCCCCGCTTCGACGCGCGGGATCCCCACCGCCAGCGGCGCCAGCGTCGGACAAAATGCCGGGCGCGGCGTCGGTGCGGAACAGCTCGCGCGCCGACGGCGCGGTGGCGGCGCGCTCGAAGCGCTCCTTCTCGCGCTCGCGCACCGGACCCTCGGGGTAGTTGCTGAGCACGATGTCGTAGGCCTCGCGGTGCCACTTCTGGATCGTCATCGAATCCCACCGCGTCTGCTGATCGAGTGCGTCGAACAGCGCCGTGCCGTCGCCGGCCGTCACCGCGGCCGAGAACCGCTGGAAGGCCTCTTCGGGCGTCTTCGACTTGTGCTGGCACCCCGCGGCCCCCATCGGCAGGGCGACCAGCGCCAATCCGACGAGCACGTGCGATCGGAACCGCAACACACCCCGCACATAGCGGAAAGGCCGCAAGAGAGCAAGTCACCAGCAGGTCGCCGGCGTGTCATCGGCAAGTCGCTGCTGGGGTCGCCGGGCACGTCGCGCCGGGCCAGGTGGGAAGCCCAAAACCTGTGCTAGGCTCCGCTCCGACGCCGCGAGACATGAGCGATACGGCCCCACCCGACCGAGCCGCCGGCGACGCGGCAGGCGTCGTCGACGAGTTCGCGCACATTCCGCATTCGCGCGGTCGCCACCCGGTGGTCGCCGTCGCGGGAGCCCTGCTGGCGTTCTTCCTCGTCTTCCACATCCGCCACGACCTGCGCTATGCGCTCTCCTCGGGGGAGCCGTTCGATCTCGGCCGCGCCAGCGCCGTCTTCGGCAACGGCCGACCGGTGAGCGGCCTCGAGAATCGCTACGTGCGTCTGAGCGGGCTCCCCGACCGGGAGAGCGCGCTGCAGATCGACACCAAGGGGTCGTGGGTCTTCAGCCAGCTCTTCCGCCTCCTCGGGACCGGCGACCGGCTGTTCTTGCACCGCCGCGAGAGCCCGTTGCCGGCCGCGCTGGCCGAGTCGGACGCCTTCGAGGGGCGGCTCATCCGCGTCGACGATCTCCCCTTCGCCGCCTCGATCCGCAGCTACTTCGCCACCCACGTCGCGGCCACGCACTTCTTCGCGCTCGACGCTCTCGGGCGCGCGCTCGCCGGGCGGCGTCCCGGGGCGCCGATCGCGGTCGTCGACACCAGCGGCGACCTGGTGTCGCTCGACGAGCGCGAGACGATCGCCATCGACGTCACCGAGCGCGACCAGGTGAGGATTGGCCTGCCGCGCGGCAGGTTCGCCACCGAGGACGACGCGCGCGCGGCGCTCACCGCGCGCGGCGGCGAGGTGGTGAGCGCGCTGGGCGCGATCAAGGCCAAGCCCTCGGCGTCCGCGCCCGAGGCCGGGCCGCTGTCGTCCACCGCCGAGCCGGTGCAGCGCTGGACGTTCGTGGTGAAGTTCCCCGCAGAACGTGGCCCAGGCGGCGATGGACGCCATCGGCAACCTCAGCCAGGACGTCGACATCCGCGACGCGCGCCAGACGGTCGACGTCAAGCTGGAGGACATCTCCGTCCCGGCCGCCGCCACCCGGCGGACGCAGGCCCAAGGCGGCCTGGGCTCGATCATCCGCCCGGGACAGGGCGCGCCGCGCCGCCTCGATCCTCGCATCGCCGCGATCCACACCATGGCGCCGGTGGTGATCCCGGACGACGCCTACCTACTGGTCGAGGGCGACAGCCCGCGCGAGCACGCTGCCGACCGTGCTCATCGCGCTCATCCTCGTCATGTTCGGGGCGGTCAACCTGGTCGGCCTGGCTCGCGAGCTCTCGCGGTGACGTCGTAGATGACGCTGCGGATCTACGACACCCGCGCCGGGCAAGAAGGTCCCGTTCGAGCCGCTCAGGCCGGGGCGGGTCGGGATGTACAGCTGCGGCATCACCGTCTACGACCGCTGCCACGTCGGGCACGCGCGGATGATGGTGGCGTTCGACGTGATCGCCCGCCACCTGCGCGCGTCGGGTCTACGCGGTCCACCTTCGTCCGCAACGTCACCGACGTCGATGACAAGATCATCCAGCAAGGCCGAGGCCGAGAGGGCGACCGGCCGCCGAGATCGCCAACCACTACACCGAGCTGATGAACGCCGATCTGCGCGCGCTCGACGTGCTGCCCAGCCGACACGAGCCGCTGGCCACCGAGCACATCGCCGAGGTCATCGACATCATCGGGCGGCTGAGGAGCGCGGGCCTCGCCTACGCCGCGGCCGGGCGACGTCTACTTCGCCGTGGCGGGGTTCGCGCCGCTACGGCCGCTGTCCGGGCAGAGCGTCGATGACCTGCGCTCGGGCGCGCGCATCGAGGTCGGCGAGCAGAAGCGGAGCCCGCTCGACTTCGCGCTGTGGAAGGCCGCCAAGCCGGGCGAGCCGGCCTGGACCAGCCCCTGGGGCGACGGCCGCCCGGGCTGGCACATCGAGTGCTCGGCGATGGCGCACCGCTACCTCGGCGAGCCGTTCGACATCCACGGCGGCGGCGCCGATCTGATCTTCCCGCACCACGAGAACGAGATCGCCCAGTCCGAGGGGGCCTTCGGCGACGGGCAGTTCGCGCGCCACTGGCTCCACTCGGGGATGGTCAACTTCGGCGGCGAGAAGATGTCGAAGTCGCTGGGCAACTGTCGTGGCCATCGCGCGAGGTCGGGCGAGGCGCACGATCTCGAGGCGCTGCGCCTGCACCTCATCGGCGTCCACTACCGCAGCCCGGTCGGCGTTCACGGTCGACCCGCGACGCGGGTGGTGCGCGCGCGCTTTCCCGAGCTGGACGAAGCCGAGGCGCGGCTCGCCTATTTCTACCGGACGCTCGAGAACGGCTGGCGGCGTCGCCCGGCCGAGGACGACGGCGGCGCGGTGGTGCCCCCCGCCGACAGCACGCTGGCCGCCTTTCGGCGAAGCCATGGACGACGATTTCAACACCGCGGCGGCCGTCGGCCACCTCTACGAGGCCTTCGTGCTGGCCAACAAGCTGCTCGACGAGCCGGCGCGGCGGCCAAGGACGTCCGGCGCCGGACGCTGGCGCGGCTCCGCCACGATCTCGCGAACTGCGGCGAGACGCTGGGGATCTTCCAGCGCGCGCCGGCCGCGTTCCTCGACGCCTACCGGGCCTCGGCTTTGCGCCCGCCGCGGCATCGATCCGGCGGCCGTCGAGGCCCGCATCGCCGAACGGGCCGGCGCCCGCGCGGCCAAGGACTTCGCCCGCGCCGACGAGATCCGGCGCACGCTTGCAGGCGACCGGGGTCGAGCTGATGGATACGCCGGCCGGAACCACCTGGCGGGTCGCCGAGCCGCGGTAAGCCGCCTCCGGTCTCAATCGTCCGGGTCGTCGGGACCGCTGCCGGGATGCCGTTGCTGCCGGCCTTGCTGTTGACCCGCTCGCGCAGCTCCTTGCCGACCTTGAAGAATGCCAGGCGCTTGGGGCGCACGCGGACCGCCTCGCCGGTGCGGGGGTTGCGCCCCTGGTATTCCTTGTAGGCGCGGATAGAGAAGCTGCCGAAGCCACGAATCTCGATCCCCTCGCCCTTGCAGAGCGCGTCGACCATCGAGTCGAACATCTGGCAGATCGAGCAGCTCGGCGCGGCCGTGCGGGAGCTTGGCCCGCTCGGCGATGAGATCGATGAGATCCGCCTTCGTCATTGGCCCGGTTCGACCACTGTACCCGGGATCTCGCGAGGAAGTCAAAGGTTACAACCAGTTACGCGGCGTGTCCAAGATGTTCATCCGATGCGGTCCAGCCCAGGCAGCTCGGTCTCGCCAAGCATCTATCCGAGCATCCGAGGATCGGGCGCCGCCGAGATAGGGGCGCAGCGCCGCCGGCACGTCGATTCGGCCGTCGGCGCGCTGATAGGTTTCGAGCACGCCGATCAGCGTCCGCGGCAGCGCCAGGCCCGAGCCGTTCAGCGTGTGGACGAAGCGCGGCTTCTCCTTGCCGTCTTTGAAGCGGATGCGGGCGCGGCGGGCCTGGAAGTCCCCGAAATTAGAGCAGGAGCTGACCTCCAGCCACTCGTTGCAGCCCGGCGCCCACAGCTCGAGGTCGAGCTTGGCCATGGCCGAAAACGACAGATCGCCGGTGCACATCTGGACCACGCGGTAGGGGAGCTCGAGCGCCTTGAGCACGTCCTCGGCGTCCGAGAGCAGCGCGGTCAGCTCGTCCATCGAGGTCTCGGGCCGGACGAACTTGACCAGCTCGACCTTGTCGAACTGGTGGCCGCGCTTGATGCCGCGGGTGTCCCGCCCGGCCGCCATCTGCTCGCGGCGGAAGCAGGCGGTGAAGGCGACGTGGCGGATCGGCAGCTTGGCGCCGTCGAGGATCTCGTCGCGGTAGAGGTTGGTGACCGGCACCTCGGCGGTGGGGATGAACCAGAAGTCCTCCTCGGCGTCGCGGTAGAGGTTCTCGCCGAACTTGGGGAGGTTGCCGGTCCCGACCAGGCACTCGCGGCGCACCATGTACGGCGGATAGATCTCGACGTACCCGTGCTCTGCGGTGTGCAGGTCGAGCATGAAGGTGATGAGCGCCCGCTGCAGCCGGGCCCCCCAGGACTTGAGGACGTAGAAGCGCGAGCCGGAGATCTTCACGCCCCGCTCGAAGTCGATGATGTCGAGCGCGGTCCCCAGGTCCCAGTGGGGCTTGGGCGCGAAGTCGTACGTCCGGCGCTGCGCCTTCTTCGCGGACGACCTTGTTCTCGGTCTCGTCCTTGCCGACGGGGACCGAGGGGTGCGGCAGGTTCGGGAAGCTCGAGCAGCAGCTCCTCCAGCTTCGCCTCGGCGGCGGCCAGCGTCGCGCGTGCAGCGGTCTCGATCTTGTCCTTGAGCGCCGTGCTCTCGGCCTTGGCCGCGCTCGCGGCCTCGGACCGGCGGGCGCCCGGCCGATCTCCTTGGAGATGCGGTTTTGCTCGGCCTGCAGCGTCTGCGACTCGTTCTTGAGGTCGCGCAGGCGGGCGTCGGCGACGATCACGCCGTCGAGATCGATCGGCGCGCCCAGCCGGGCATAGGCCTGCCGGACGTCGTCGGGGGTCTCACGCAACAATCGAATGTCGATCACGGCGGCGCAGCATAAGCGACCGGCCGCGCCACGCAAAGCCCACGCCTGGGGAGATCAACCCCCCGCGCTCAGGCAGGCCGCCCCGGGCCGGTCGACCTCGGCGTTCGGGAGGCACCCCTTAGAGCGGCGCGGCTCGGGAATGCGAAAAATATTCGCACCGTCGCCGGGGCGTTTCTCTTCGTTACGTCTCGGCGATGACGCGGGCGCGCGGGCCCGCGGACGCTTCACCCCGGCCGCGCGGCGAGATATCAATGACCGCCATGACCGTCACGCAGATTGCCATCCTCAGCGCCCTGATGGTGGCGACCGGCGCCCTGGGGGCGATCACCGGCGGCAACTCGCTCATCAACGTGCCGCTCATGATCACCGTGGGGATGTCGCCGCGGCAGGCGGTCGCCACCAACATGTTCGCGGTCATCTTCATGACCGTGTCGGCCACGGCGCGGTTCGCGCGCGCGCGGATGCTGCGCGCCCGGCTGCTGGTCCCGCTCGGCGTCCTCACGGTCTTCACCTCGGCGGCGGGCGCCCTCATCGCCGTGAAGCTGCCGGAGACCGTGGTCAAGCTGGTGGTCGGCGTTTCGATGGCGGTCCTGGTCCTCTTCATCCTCGTCTACCGGCGCCAGGAGGCGCCGGCGCCGCCGACGTCCGCGCGGCGAACGGCGGGGTTCGTCGCCACCGCGGTCCTCGGCGTCTACGGCGGCTTCTTCTCGGGCGGCTACACGACGCTCATGACCGTGCTCTGCACCGTCTGCTTCGGCCTCACGATGATGGAGTCGGTCGCCATCACCAAGCCGGTGAACCTGCTCTCCTGCCTGGCCGCCTCGGCCGTCTTCTTCGCCGGTGGCCTCATCGACCTGCGCGTCGGCGTTCCGCTGGCGGCGGCCAACCTCGTCGGCGGCTGGCTGGGCGCGCACGCCGCGCTCAAGGGGGGCGATCGCTTCGTCCGCGCGCTCTTTCTGGCCACCGTCGCCGCGCTGGCGGCCAAGCTGCTGGTCTGGGACCTGCTCTTGCGTCGCTGATCGCGCGCTCAGCGGCGGAGGAGCGCGGGGAGCAGCACCGCGCCGGCGGCGGCAGCCAGGATCATCCCGCCGACGTGGCCGAGCACGACGTGCGCCGTGCCGGCGAACGGGCAGATGAAGTGGAGGACCAACCCGCCGAGCCCGCCTCCGGCCGCGCCGAGCGCCATCCCGATCCGCGCCCGCCCCACCGGCACCAGGCGGCGGAGCATGAAGAGGCCGACCAGGAGAATCGGCGCCGCGATCTCGAGGACGAAGCTGGCGCAGTGGACGCACGACTGCAGCAGCGTCATGTGCTCGTCCTCGGGGCGGTGGCTCACGCCTGGAACCTGAGCGCTGGCGACGAGGGCGAAGACGAACAGCAGAGCCAGGGCGGCTCCCCCGACCCGCGAGGCCTGCCCGGGCGACGGGAGCACGTCCTGCCGCCGCGGGACCAGCGCCGCCGTCAGCGCGAAGCCGAACGCGGCGCTCCAGAGCGCGGCGGCGGCGATCACCCAGCCCAGCGGGAGTGCGCCGAGATCGGGACGATAGACGTGATGGGTGAGCACGAACGCCGGCCCGACCAGCCCGACCAGCGCCACAGCCGCCAGCGCGCCGAACCGCGCGCGCGTGTGGACGGGCGTCATCCCCTGGATCGCGCTCAGGAGATCGGGCGACGGCGGAGGCGGGTCGATCCGGCCGGGCGGCAGCGCGCGATCGTCGAAGTCCTTCGTCGTCACGACGGGTCCTTCCTGACTGCGGGTCTGGCTTCTTGGCGAGGTTCTGGCCTTCGTTCAACCCCAACCGCAACCGCAACCGCGGGCGCGTCGGCGTCTGCGTCCGGTTTGCCGAGGAGGCCGCGCAACGTCACGTAGGCCCGGTGCGCGCGCTGCTTGATCGCGCCCGGCGTCGTCCCTTCGATCATCGCCGCCTCGCTGGTCGACCGGCCGTGAACCTTGGTGAGCAGCAGCGCCTGCCGCTGGTTTTCGGGGAGCTGATCGAGCGCCGCCAGCGCGCCGGCGGCCACCGCGGGATCGGGGCGGGCCGCCTCGTCCTGACCGGCCTCCACCGGCAGGCCGGTGAGGTCGGCGGCCGGCTCGGCCTGCAGCGTGCCGTCCTTGGTGAGCTGCACGCGGTTGCGCTTCCGCTTGCGAAGCTCGTCGAGGCAGGTCCGGTGGGCGATGGTGTACATCCAGGGGATGGGGTTGGCGCCCATGACGTACGTCGCGCGCGCCTCGTGAATTTTGAGGAAGGTGACCTGCAAGATATCCTCGGCGGCGGCCTTGTCGCGCAGGAGGCCGAACAGATAGGCCAGCAGGCGTGGCGCGAGCAGGCCGTAGAGGCGGTGAAACGCCGCCGTCTCGCCACGGCAGTAGCGCGCCATGATCTCGGCGGCTTCTGTGGCCTCAGAATCCACGCGTGCGCGACTCCACCGGATCAATAAATAGACCGGCCGCGGACCAGCCACAACGCCCCCCAGGGCTGGGGCCCCCAGGGGAGCCCAGACGGCCTGGGGATCGAACGACCAGCGTCGATCAGCGCGAGAGAGCTGCAGGGCCCCGGTCATTGGTTCGCTCCCAGTCGGCGGAGAGCGCCTAGCTCTGAGCTTGCGGCTCCCGCGCGTTGGCGAGGCGACCGTGGCCCCGGCCGCGCAGCCTGCCGAGGAGGCCGTCGATGGAGAGGGGCCCGGCCCCGACCAGCGCCAGCCACACGAAGAAGACCAGGTAGCTCCATTCCTCGAAGCCGACCAGCGCGGTGAGGCCCGTGATGTCCCCGCGCTTGGCGGTCAGGATGGCGATCACCATCGTGAACCCGAGCGGCAACGCCACCAGGCGGGTTCCCAGGCCGAGGAGGATGGCGAGGCCTCCGAAGAACTCTGTGGCCGCGGTGAGCCGGGCGTTGAACCCCGGCGCCGGGATATGGAGCGAGGTGAAGAAGTCGGTCACGTCGGGGATGGAATGCAGCTTCCCCCAGCCGGTTCCGATGAACACCAGCCCGACGGTGAGGCGGGCCAGCGTGGGGCCCAGGAATGAAATCCGATCCGCGGTGCGCCGCAGCCGGTCGAGCGTGGTGGTCACGAAGTTCGGCGACATGTTGAATCCCTCCCGACCTTCCTACGTCACCCGGGCGGACGGGTTACGGCGCCTGGGCTCATGCTTGAACGATCCGGCCGGGCCGGACGACGAGTTGGCGCGCCTGGTCGAGGGTGGCCCGAAAGGGGGCGCGGCGCGCCGCCGCGTGGGCAGTGATTAGTTTTCGGTCATGAGGAACCTGACAGCCGCGTTGTTGTTGAGCGGGATGGTGGCGGGCGCTCCGGCGGTGGCGCGGGCCGACGACAAACCGACCCAGATCCTCCAGAGCTCGGCCGGTGGCCTGTCGGGCGCCGATCGCATGGGGGGGCCCACGATGACGTCGCCGCCGCACGCCTGGGTGGGGGTGGGGCAGAGCCCGGACGCGCTCAGCACCGACGACACCCGCAAGGAGAAGCCGCGGAACCCGGCGGTGGTCGGTCCGCCGGTGCCGCGCCAGGCGAAGGTGCTGCCCAGCCAGGAGACGGCGGCCGCTCCCCCGAAGAGCAATCCGCCGCCGAACGCTCAGCCGACAAACGATCAACCGACAAACGATCAGTCGACCACGGACGAATAACTGAGCCGTGAACGAGCCCGCGGTCCAGGTAAGCTCGCGGGGCATGGAGCCCCTCGCGTCGACCGGCCTGGTCCACGTTTTCCACGCCACCGCTTTCGTCGAGAACTTGTCGTTGAAGGATCTGGCGTCGGTCTATCCGGGGGCGCGCCGCCGCGTGCACGAGCTCTTCTACCGCGTCGACGACGGCGCGGTCTTCATCTACCCGTTCGGCGCCATCGTCTTCCGCGACCTGACGCCCGCCGCGCGTGAGCGCGAGCTGGAGCGGCTGCGGCGCGCCCGCCCAGGTCTCACCGCGGCGACGGTGATCGAGGAGCTGAACGTGCGCGAGGATCCCGGCCGGACGCCCGACGTCGCCGACGGGATCCTGACCCTCGACCAGCTCACCCCCGCGCGCGCCAGCGTGGTGGCGCTGACCGTCGCGCAGAGCGCGGCGATGGAGTACTACGAGCGGATCGTCGAGGAGATGTTCGCCCGCACCGACCGGCTGGTGGTGCAACGAATGGAGGCGCTGGGGACGGTGTCGCTGCGGACGCGGCAGCTCCACCGCTTCATCGGCGCCGCGATCTCCACCCGCAACGAGGTGCTCAGCATCCTGCACCTGCTCGACAAGCCCGACGAGGCCTGGGACGACCCGGGGATGAACCTCATCTACGACGAGCTGCGCGCGGAGTTCGATCTGGTCGACCGCTACCAGGCGCTGGAGCTCAAGCTGCGCAGCGTGCAGGAGACGCTGGAGCTGGTGCTGGACGTGGCGCGCGATCGCCGCCTGGTCCTCCTCGAAGGAGCGGTCGTCATGTTGATCGTCCTGGAGATCGTCATGACGTTCTTTCGGCTCCGCTGAGCGCCCTTCCGAGGTCCTTCCGTCAGTAGTCGGGACCGTCGGGCGCGACCTTGGTGTTCAGCACGAGCGGGATCTCGTAGGGCTTCGGGCCGTAGAGGAAGCGGTACTTCGCGTAGAGGCTGGTGACGCGCTTGACGTACTCCCGGGTCTGGGCGAACGCGACCAGCTCGACGAACTCGTCGGTGGGGTGGGTGCCGTGCTGCGTGCACCAGCGCGCCATCGCGCGCGGGCCGGCGTTGTAGGCGCCCGCTGCCAGCGGCACCTCGCCGCCGAACTTCTTGAAGAGCGAGCCGATGTAGATCGCGCCCAGGCGGACGTTCACCTCCGGGTCGTAGAGCAGGTCGGGATAGAACGGCTCGCCGGCCTTCTCGGCGACGCGGGCGCTCGTGGGCGGGATCATCTGCAGGAGGCCGCGCGCGTCGTTGCCGCCCCTGTCGCATTCGTCCCTCAACGATCCCAATAGGCCGCAACGACGAATACATTTATGAAGTTAAAGTTTTCAAAAGCATTGATGCTGGGAGCGCTGGTGACATTTTCAGCCGTTGGCCGGGATTCCGAACCGCCGGATGACGAAAAAGTGAGCTACGCCCTGGGCATGAAGCTGGGGCTGGAAGTCAAACGCATCGGAGCGGACGTGAATGTGGACACGATCACGCAGGCCATTCAAGACGTCATCGAAGGGAAAACCCACGCGGGTTCCACAAACTGAAATGCGGCCGATCATCCAGCAGGAGATGGCTTATCAACGGGCGGCGCTTTCAAAGAAGAACCAGGCGGAGGGCGACGCTTACATGGCGAAAAACGCCAAAGCGCCGGGTGTCACGCGTTGCCCGACGGCTTGCAATACCGGTTCCTCCAGGCGGGCAGCGGTCCGATGCCGAAGATTGATGAGAACGTGACCATCAGTTCGCACGGCAGGTTGATCAGCGGAAAAGTCATCGACCACAAGGAAAAGTTTCAGGTTGCGGTCGCCGAGCAGATGAAGGGATTCCGGGAAGCGCTGCAATTGATGCCGGCGGGCTCGAAGTGGGAAATCGTGCTGCCCCCAAACCTCGCTTTTGGGAACGACTGGAATGGCGACGTGGGGCCGGATTCGACAGTCATTTTTGAAGTGGAGCTGTTTTCGATTTCACCGTCCGTGCACAGCCGGGGCAAAGCCGACGGCGAAACCTTCGGACATCAGGGCGCGCGGGTGATCGGACAAGCTCCGCGGACAAACGCTGTATCGACCGGAGACAAATAAGCGGCGGTCGCGTCCGAACTGGACTTCGTCACTCCCTGCCCGGAAAGGCCAGGTTCGCCGCGGCGTTGGTTGTCGTTTTTACCCGCGCGAAATCTTTTGATGCCAGGTAATCGGCCAGCACATGCACCTGGTTTTCATTGAGCGGGCCGCCTTTGAAACTGGCAAAGGCGGGCATCAGAGTGTTGGTCTTTCCGTAAGTGATGATTTCGGTCCAGTAACTCCATATTGGTGGGGACTTTCAGCGCGTGCAAGTCCGGCACGAAGGAGGCGCGATTGGGGAATCGTGGATATGCCGCAATCCGCCGCATACAGATTCCGGGCCATACACGGATTTGACGTCCCCGGTCGACGTGGCATTTGGCGCAACTTGCGTCCGTGAAAATCTTCGGGATCAGCCTTGGCCTGCTGCATCGCGGCTTTGCGGTCGGCTTCGGACAGTGTGGGAAGACGGTCTTCGCGGGGCCTTTCGGGAACGGTCACTTTGAGCGTCGCGACGCGGGTGCCGATGAATTCGTTTTCGGCGGATAAGTAAAGCGTTACGAGTTTTGTCAAATGGCCGGGGGCCTTGCCTTCCAGGTTGACGGTGGCGTTGAGCGTGCCGTGTTCGCCGGGTTGGATGTGCCAGGGTTGGCCGGCAGGCTGGCGACGGTGCAGCCGCAGGACGTTTCCAGCCGGTCAACGGTTATCACATTCGTCCACGTGTTGGTGATGTCGAATTGAAAGGGCGCCAGCGTTTCGCCGATCTTTGCGTTGTAGTCTTTTACCGTGGCATCAAAGACGAGGTTGGTGGAGACGTGAGGTGCTTTTTGTGAGCGGAGGTGGCCGGTTGAGCCGGGACGGAATTGCGCGGCGAACACTGAAGCAAAACCAAAAAAACGGGCAAGCCGACGATGACAGGAGCTTTCTTCGACACGGACATAGATTTTTCACGAAACCATAACAGAGTTGCCGAGATTTTCAAATTTTTCCGCGCGTTTTTTGCAGTTTGGTTCTTTCCCGAAAAAGGTTTTTGGGGTAAACAAGTTTAGCATGAAATTCCAGCTTGCCTACGGCCAGGGACATTTGGCGGTTGAGTTGCCGGACAAACGGACGACGGTCATCGAGCCGGCGCACACGCCGGGGCTGGCGGACGAGCGGGCGGCGGTGATCGCCGCGCTGGAAAAGCCCATCGGCGCGAGGCCGCTGCAGCGAATGGATCCGCCCGACGCGACCGGTTGCATCGGCTTCACGGACATCACCCGCGCGACGCCGAATGACCGGCTCATCCCGTGGCTGCTGGAGCATCTGTCGCATGTTGCCGCGCGAGAACATCACGCTGCTCAACTCGCTCGGCACGCATCGGCCCAACACGCGCGCGGAACTGGAGAAACTGTTGATCGCCGGCGGTCGTGCGCGATTATCGCGTGCTGAACCACGAGCCGGAAAATCCCGCGGCGCTGGTGGCAGTTCGGGACGACGCGCGACGGCACGCCGGCGCTGATCAACCGCCATCTCGTCGAGGCGGACGTGCGCATCATCGACCGGTTTTATCGAGCCGCATTTTTTTGCCGGGTTCAGCGGCGGGCCAAAGGGCATCATGCCGGGATTGGCGGGATTGGAAACGGTGATGAGCAATCACGGCGCGAAAAACATCGGCGACCCGCAATCGACCTTCGGCGTGACCGAGGGCAATCCGATCTGGGAGGAGATGCGGGACATCGCGTTGCGCGTCGGGCCGAGTTTTTTGCTGAACGTCACGCTGAACGAGCAACGGCAGATCACCGGGCGTGTTCGCGGGCGATTTGCTGGAGGCGCACCAGGTCGGGTTTTGAATTTGTGCGGCGCTCGGCGATGCAGACGCGTCAAAGCGCCGTTTGAAATCGTCGTGACGACGAACAGCGGTTATCCGCTGGACCAGAATCTTTACCAGGGCGTGAAGGGCATGAGCGCGGGCGCGCGGATCATCCAGGAAGGCGGCGACGCTGATCCTCGCGTGCGAATGCCGCGAAGGCGTGCCGCGCGAAAAGTCCGCTGGACAAATTGCTGCGCAGCGCCGGCAGTCCCGGAGGAAATCCTGGCGCTGCTGGCCACGCCGGGTTTTGTGCGGCCCGAGCAATGGCAGGCGCAAATCCAGGCGCTGATCCAGCGCAAGGCGAAAGTGCTGATTTACAGCTCGCTGCCGGATGAAATCGTCCGCGCGGCGCATTTGACGCCCTGCCACGACATCGGCGCGGCGGTGCAGTGAGCGGTTGGAGCAGCTCGGGCCGGAAGCGCGCGTGGCGGTGCTGCCGCAAGGGCCGCTGACGATTCCTTATCTGGCTTAGCTGAACGCAGCACCTTCTCGACTTCTTCCTTGCTGCCGATGATGAGCGGGGTGCGTTCGTGCATCGCCTTGGGCAGCTTTTTCCAGAATGCGCTGCTTGCCGTCGGTCGCGAGGCCGCCGGCCTGTTCCGCGAGAAACGCCGAGCGGGTTGGCTTCGTAAAGCAAACGCAATTTGCCATCCGGAGATTTCTTCGTTTCCGGATAAAGGAACACGCCGCCGCGCACCAGCGTGCGATGAAAATCCGCCACCAGCGAACCGATGTAACGCGAGCTGTAACCGCCCGATTCGTCCGACTCCACCCAGTCCAGGTATTTCTGGATGTTCTCCGGGAATTTGCGGCGGTTCGCGCCGTTGACACTGTAAGTCTTTCCGGAAACCGGCATCTGCACATTTTCCTGCGCCAGCACGAACGCGCCGATGGAAGGATCCAGCGTGAACATATGCACGCCGTAACCGGCCGTGTAAGCCAGCACCGTGCTGCTGCCGTAAAGCACGTAACCGGCGGCAACCTGCTTCAAACCCTGCTGCAAAACCGTCGCCTTCACATCGCCATCGGAAGCATCGCCGTGCGGCGGACGTTCCATGATGGAGAAAATCGTGCCGATGTTGACATTCGCGTTGATGTTGCTGGAGCCGTCGAGCGGATCGAACAAAACGATGTATCTGCCTTTGTCGCCGGAATCCGCGATCACATGCGGTTCTTCGTCTTCCTCCGAGACCAGCAGGCCGATGTTGCCGCGATAACCGAGGCAGCGCACCAGCGTGCGGTTGGCGATCTCGTCCAGCTTCTGCACTTCCTCGCCCTGGACATTCACTTCGCCCGTGGCGCCCATGATGTCCGTCAGGCCGCCGCGCGAAATCTGCGAGGCGATGATTTTGCAGGCGAGGGTGATGCCGGAGAGCAGCCAGCAAAACTCCGTGGTCGCGTGCGGATTGCGCCCTTTGCGTTCCAAAAAATGACGTTCGATTGTTTTGATCATCGGTCTGTCAATCATATCTCGATAATTAGATGTTTCAACTTGTTACTTCTGCGCGAGAAGGCAGCAAGCCCGATGCCACTTGCACGGATGGGAATCGAATTCATGAATTTGTAACAATTTAATAATAAATAACTTGCAATTGGTGGTTACCGGTCAAATACGGACGGGTCTTCCGTAATAATTGTGGCAGTTCCAAGGCGAATTCCTGCGATTTTTCAGGCCGGTTCTCAGAGACGCAAAATCTGGTTCTATAGCGGATAACGCGCTCCTAACTCCTCTTAGCTATTTTTTGCCTTCAGCCCCTGGTCTTTCAACTGCCCGGCGGCTCGCTTAATCGAAGCGGCAGATTCCGTCCCCCATGCATTACGCGCTCAATGATCACCTGCGTGCCCTCGATACGATAAAAAATGAGATGTACCCCAAATCGCCCGCCGACAGGGAATGATCGGATATTTGCAAGCTCTCTCGCTCGAAATCGCCTCTCCCGGCCAAGACCCGGCTGTCGGGCAAGTTTCTCCACGGTCCCGTCAAATGCCGATAAAAACCTGTCCGCCACTTCGGAACCCGCATTTTCAACGTACCATGTGTATTGGTGCGTGAGATCGGCTTCCGCCCGGCTTGATATGCCGGTTCGGCGATTCATTTGGCCCGGCGAGCGGCTTTCTGGATCCGTCTCAGCGTGGCTTTGCCATAGGGCCGATGGCTGCCGCGCACACCTTCCAATAAGGCTGCCTCCAAAGCGGGAGATTCAAAATCATCACGGAGTTCGAGTGCTCGCAGCGCATCCCTCACCACGTCGCTTTCGTCGGCATAGCGTCCACTTCGCACCTTCTCCTTTACGAGTATTTCCGTCAACTCCTGAGTCAACGTGACTTTCATGCGCCTACCCTACCAGCAAAAAGCTCATTCGCCAATCTCATTTATCTCTGCTATTCTGCTTGAAGCCTTAACGAATGGGCACTTGCCAGTTGGCGGCGGGAAGGGTAAGCCATCAGTGAACGTATCATGACACACGCGCAAGCCAAAACACGACACGCGGAGCTGGCGGAGGAAATCCGCCGGCACGATCACGCTTATTATGTCGAGGCCAAGCCGTCCATCAGCGACCAGGCTTATGACCGGCTTTATCACGAGTTGCTGGATCTGGAGAAGGAATTTCCGGACCTGGTGACGCCGGATTCGCCGAGCCAGCGCGTGGGCGGCGAGCCGCTGACGGAATTCAAGCCGGTGCAGCATCTCGTGCCGATGATGAGCCTGGACAACACCTATTCGCAGGAGGAGATGCGGAATTTCGTCGCGCGCGTGCAAAGATTGCTGCCGAACGAAAAACTGGAATGGATGGTCGAGCCGAAGGTGGACGGCGTGGCCATCAATTTGCGTTATGAAAAGGGGTTGTTCACCGTCGGCTCGACGCGCGGCGACGGCACCACCGGCGACGACGTCACGGCCAATCTGCAAGACCATCCGCAGCATTCCGCAGCGGCTGCACGTCAACGGGCAAACATTTGCCGGACACGGTGGAGGTGCGCGGCGAAGTTTTCATGACGAAGAAGGGTTTTGAGAAATT
This sequence comes from uncultured Pseudomonadota bacterium, assembly GCA_963723305.1. Taxonomy (GTDB): domain Bacteria; phylum Myxococcota_A; class Polyangia; order Fen-1088; family Fen-1088; genus JADGRB01. The sequence goes on along the minus strand of CAVRRT010000099.1, from coordinate 3,287 downwards.
GAACGCGGAGCGCAAGGCGGCGGGCGAGGAGACATTTGCCAACGCGCGCAATTCCGCCGCCGGTTCGCTCAAGCAACTGGATCCGCAAACTCGTGGCGAAGCGGCCGCTGGACATCGTGGTTTACGGCTTGGGCGAATTCAAGGGCGGCGAAAGCCATCGCGCGAACAGGACGAGATGTTGCAGTGGCTGAAGGCGGCGGGATTCAAGACGCCGGAAAAAATCGTGGAAATGCCATTCGGCGGAGGAATTGCTCGCGGCCATCGAACGAACTGGACAAGCTGCGGCACGAGTTTGCGTATGAGACCGACGGCGCGGTGATCAAATTGAATTCGTTCGCGCTGCGCGAGCGAAGGCCGGGTTCACCTCCAAAGCGCCGCGCTGGGCCATGGCCTACAAATACGCGGCGGAACAGGCGGAAACGAAGTTGAAGGCGATCACCATCCAGGTGGGGCGGACGGGCGCGCTGACGCCGGTGGCGGAACTGGAGCCGGTTTTTCTCGCGGGCAGCACCATCAGCCGCGCGACGCTGCACAACGAGGATGAATTGCGGCGCAAGGACATCCGCGTGGGCGACACGGTGACGATTGAGAAAGCGGGCGAAGTGATTCCGGCGGTGGTGGGCGTGGTGCTGACGAAACGGACGGGCAAGGAAAAAGTTTTTGAGTTTCCGAAAACGTGCCCGGAATGCGGGTCAAAAGTGGCGCAAGACGGACGGCGGGCGAGGAAGGCGACGCGGGCGTGGTGTGGCGCTGCCTGAATCCGGATTGCCCGGCGCAGGTGCGCGGGCGGTTGGAGCATTGGTGCGCGCGCGGCGCGATGGACATCGAGGGCGGCGGCGAGGCGCTGGTGTCGCAACTCGTGAAGAGCGGGCTGGTGCGGGACGTGGCGGACTTGTATTCGCTGAAGCTGCACGAACTGGCGGACCTGGAGCGCATGGCGGAAAAATCCGCGCAGAATTTCCTGGACGGCATCGAGGCGAGCAAAAAGCGCGACCTGTGGCGGTTGCTGTTCGGGCTGGGGATTTTGCACGTCGGCGCGGGCGTGGCGAAGGCGCTGGGCAAAAGTTTTGCGACGCTGGATGACGTTTTTGCCGCGGGCGAGCCGCAATTGACGGAGATTGAGGACGTGGGCGAGGTGATCGCGCACAGCCTCGTGCAATGGCACGGCGAAGCGGCGAACCGGAAATTGATCGAGCGGCTGCGGAAGGCGGGGTTGAATTTTAATTCGGCGCTCTACAATCCCTCGGCGCACCAGCCAGGATCTCGCCGCGGATCTCGGTATCAGCCAGCGCACGGTCGAGAACCATCGCGCCTCGATCATGCAGAAGACCGGCTCCAAATCCCTTTCCGGCACTGGCCCGGCTGGCCCTCGCCGCCGACTGGAACGGAGCGGACGAGGCGCCCGCCCGACAGGAGGTTTCCCGCCCCGAGCGGCAGCGTGGCGAATAGCCGATAGGTAGTTTCCGAACCTATCTGGCGGGTATCGGGAATTCGTAATCTGCATCTCGGCCGACGGGCGAATCCGCCCGGCCGATGCACAGATTACGGAGCGCCGCATGCAGCCCTTTCAAGCCAAGCACCCCGAAGAAAATCGTCTGCGGTTCGTCTTCCACGACAAGGTCGTGTCGCTGAGCCTTGCCGCGGGTGCGACCTTCGGCGAGGTCGCGCGGACCCTCGGCGAATTTTCGGACCGGCAAGACGGCAACCCGAGCAACATCGCGGTGACGCTGGTGGTCCGCCGGGCGGGTTCGGCTCGCCGCCTTGCACGCCGAATGGGGCACGAAACCTCCCGCCGCCGCCGCGGCGGTCAGGGCATGACGATCGGCGCTCTTTCGCCGCTCATGGGGCCGGTCGCCGAAGTGTTGCCAGCGGATATTCCGGCGCCTGATCCGGTCAAGCAGCCGGAGCGGCCGAAGCTGCTGCAGATCATGGGGCCCGGCCTGATCACCGGCGCCTCCGACGACGATCCGAGCGGCATCGCCACCTATTCCCAGGTCGGCGCGCAATTCGGCTACGGCCTCGCCTGGACCCTGCTGTTCAGCTATCCGCTGATGGCGGCGATCCAGGAGATCAGCGCGCGCATCGGCCGCGTTACCGGGTTCGGCATCGCCGGCAATCTGCGCCGCCATTATCCGCGCTGGCTGTCGAGCGGCATCGTCGGGCCTGCTGCTGGTCGCCAACATCATCAATCTGGGCGCCGATCTGGGCGCCATGGGCGCCGCGCTCAAACTGCTGATCGACGGGCCGGCCCTGCTCTATGTCGTGCCTGTTCGGCGCTGTTTTCGGCGCTGCTCGAGATCTTCACGCCGCTATGCGCGCTATGTCTCGATCCTGAAATGGCTGTGCCTGTCGCTGTTCAGCTATGTCGTCTGCGCCTTCGTCGTCGACGTGCCGTGGGCTGAGGTCGCGCTGGGCGATCATCTGGCCGCCGCTTGTCGTTCAAGCCGGACTATCGTGATCGCGATCGTCGCCGTGCTGGGCACCACGATCAGCCCCTATCTGTTCTTCTGGCAGGCCGAGCAGGAGGTCGAGGACGAGAAGGAGAAGCCGCGGCGCCCAGCCCGCTGATCCGCGCACCCGAACAGGCGCCAGTCGGAATTTCACCCGCATCCGCATCGACACCTATCTCGGCATGGCGCTGTCCAACCTCGTCGCGTTCTTCATCGTCATCACCACGGCGGCGACGCTGCACGCCCACGGCGTCACCGACATCCAGACCTCGGCCCAGGCGGCCGAGGCGCTGCGCGCGATCGCCGGCCGCTTCACCTTCCTCGTCTTCGCCGCCGGGCATCATCGGCACCGGCCTGCTGACCTTGCCGGTGCTGGCCGGATCGGCCGCCTATGCCGTCGGGCGAGCTGTTCGCCTGGCATGTCGGCCTGGCGCGCCGGCCGCATCGCGCCAAGGCCTTCTACGCCGTGATCGCGGCGGCGACGGCGATCGGCGTCGGCCTGAACTTCACCGCCGATCGACCCGGTCAAGGCGCTGTATTGGAGCGCGGTCCTGAACGGCGTGGTCGCCGTGCCGGTGATGATCGTCGATGATGCATCTGTCGATGCGCCCCGCCATCATGGCCGGCTTTACCCTGCCGCGTGCCGCTGCGCATCCTCGGCTGGCTCGCGACGCTCGTGATGGCGGTCACCGTCGCGGCGTATGGCCGCCACTTGGATCGGGTGAGACTACCGATGCTGCCGAGTTCCAGTTCCACCCCGAAACCGGGGACATCGCAACGCGCTGCGGCGCGTGACGCAAGCCTATGGAGGCACCCTCTCCGGCGCAGCCTGTCAAG
>CAVRRT010000098.1:0-8628 GCA_963723305.1 uncultured Pseudomonadota bacterium | reverse complement strand
ACAGACAGCGGGCGTTTTGGATATTTTTGCGGGCTGGCGATCGGCAGCTGATTCCAGTAGGTGACGCTGCCCGAAAAGATGGCGCAGAGATCAGCATCGGTGAGCGCGGCCGCCGGTGTGCTCGAATTATTGTAAACGATGGCAATCGATGCAGCCACGGCTGGGAACTGCATCGGTTCGACATGCGCCGCAGTCAGTGCGCTGTCCCCCATGGACCGCGTGTATTCGGGGCCCGATAGTGGTAAATCGGAGACTACAAAGGCGGGATAGCGGATGCCTCGCGGTGCGCCTATGCCGGAAGATTTTGGCGGGTCGCAGAGCAGCGAAGCTGCAGATTCTCCATCGAACACACGTTTCGCCTGATCCCCTCCATTGGGGCAATACGAGACGCGAGCTGCGTTGGCGCCAAGGTGCTGTTGATAAGCACCGATCAGAGAGTCAGGCGAGGGGGCTTCCACAAGCTGGCCAGTCGCAAAAGGGGCGCCCTCCAACAGCGGAGCCATGAGTTGGCTTCCGCCTCCGTAGAGGGCACTCGACTGCGCGAGGGCCGCCACATTCGTTGTGCAGATGAGGACCAAGGCCAGGAGGCGTCCTGCCAGGCGAGGCTTAACAAGAAACATCAGGGCTTCCTAAAAGTCAGGATTGCCGGGGGCAAGTGGTGACGGAAAAAGCGCCATAAAAAAAGGGGGGCATTAAGCCCCCCTTCTTGAACCGCTTTACTTAGTTGTTGACGCAGCCCGCGATCTGCAGTTCCGCATCGACCGGATCCACGGGATTGCCGTTGATGTCCGTCAGCGCCAGCGGCGCGTAGCCGCTTCCGGGAACGATGGTGGAAACACTCGAAAGAACCGTTGCGTTGTAGGGCGACCCAAGCAGCGCGCGGATGTTATGCGTGTCGGGGCCATTACCCGATTCATATCCAAGCAAATAAGTCACCGCTACGATCGGATAGCCACTGCTCTGTTTGGCGTAGCTCTGCGGATCCGCGATGACCACGCAACCCGGCTGCGCCACCGTCACCGACTGACTCGCCAGCGTCTTGATCAGCGGTTCACCCGCATGGGCTGTGCCAGACGGAATGGCACCGGTGATGACTTGGTCGGGTGGCAACAGGTTGGCGGAGACCGGATACGGCATGTTGGCGAACGGGTCCTTGCCGTTCACTTTGGCGTAATTGAAGGTGGTGCTGGATCCCCCATCCGCCGCAATGCGCGCCTTGGCATTCGCCGCTTCGGCGTAACCAATGGCACCGAGCACACTGTTGACGGTATCGACCACTCCGTTGTTGCCGGAGCCGCCGATTGCTCCCGCCGGCGCCACACCACTGGGGATCACGAAGAAGCTGCCACCCGCGGCGTTGCTGATGAAGTTCTGCGCGGTGTTGTACTTCACGCTGCTGGTCGTGTTGCAGGCCGCCGCAAGATGGTTTGAAAAGTTAAATGACGTGCCGCTGCCATCGGAACGGTAAACGACCGTGATCGGTTGCGACGGATAAGCCCCGGAGAGCTGGTTCCAGTTGGTGATCGTCCCGTTGAAAATACCGCAGAGATCGGCGTCGGTAAAAGTCGCCCGGGGTGTCGTAGGTCCGCTCGATGTCCGAGTACTGCGGGCCGCTGCTGCCGCTGAAGACGCCCCGCATCTGGTCCGCCTTGTCGGTGAGGGTCATCGTTTGGAGGATTCCCGACGCCGCGCTGCTGTACATGGTGTGGTCCGCGGCGGAATACCCGGGCGAGTGCTCCGGCTGGTAGGTGGTGTTGTCGGAGCAGGCCATCTTCACGACGGGGCCCGCGTCGCCGGAGCCGCCGTCCACGGGAAGAATCACCTCCGGTATCCCGCCGCCCCCGTCCTCGCCGGTGCCGGCTCCCGTGCCGCCGGTGCCGCTCCCGGTGTGGTTGCCCGCGCCGGTCGCCGCGAGATGGATCTCGTGCTGGCATGCCGAGACGACGACGACGATGCCCAGCAGAGCCAGGCGCGAGAGTGACGAAGAAAAGCTACGCATCAAATCTCCAGGTCTTTTCTTGCCCGCGCGGCGCGTGGGCGAGAGGGCAGAAGGGGTTGCCGTTGGGGGAAATCGGGATCCTCATACACCTGATTGCGGGTTCGCTGTAAGGCCCAACGGCCAACAATTAATTCCCGGAAGTAGGCCGAGTGATCACCTCGGCGCCACTGTGTGCCCTCTGCCCTCTGGGCCGGACGGTAGGCCTTCTCAGTCGCGCGGGCCGACCGGGACCAGCATCCGGGCCAGCGCGCGCGGTGCCTTGATACCGCTGTCACGCATCCAGGCCTCGCCGGCCGCGGCGGTGGCGGCGTCGCCGCCGAGCTGGCCGGCCGCCATCTGCGCCGCGGCCTTGAACAGCGCCAGCCCGTGGGCGCCGGTCTCGTCGATGGCGCGACGGAGCCAGGCCGACGCCTCGGCGGTGCGCCCCTCGGCCTGCTCGATGCCGGCGTAAAGCAGTGCGGCCATGGCGCCACCCCAGCCGTTGCCGCTCCCCAGCCGGCCGGCGCAGGCCCGGGCCAGCCGGAGCCGCGCGGTGCGTTCGGCGCCGCTGGCGGCGATGCCGCCGGCCAACGCGACGCGCCCGCGCAGGTGGACCGCCACGTTCCGCGTGTGCTGCATCTGCAAGAGGAACGAGCGCCGCAGCGCCGGCCAGCCGGCGGCGAAGCGCTGGTAGGCCTGCTCGCCCTCCCCCTGGTAGAGATCGATCTGCGTCTCGGCGATCAGCTCGTACCAGTGCTGGATGTGGTAGCCCTGCGCCGACCAGGCGGCCATCGCCTCCCGCGTCTCGCGCCGCGCGCGCGCCGGCTCGTCGCCCAGCAGCCAGACCGCATTGGCGAGACCGATGCGGAGGGTGGTGGCGGCGTAGACCGAGCCGCGATCGTTGGCCTCCTTGAGCCCCTCCGCCGCCTCGGCGCGAAAGCGCTCCAGCGCGCCCAGGTAGTAGAAGCACTCCAGCGTGAAATGCCGGACGGCGTTCAGCTCCCAGGCGGCGCCGACGCAGCGGTCGCGGAAGATCCGCTCCGCCGCCGCCAGGTGATCGAGCGCGGGGGCGAACCGGCCGCCGAGGTGGGCGGCGAGTCCGCTCATGAGCGACACGATCCCGGTGGCGTGCGGGTGATTGAGCTCGGCCGCGATCGCCGCCGCCTCGCCCAGCAGCTTCTCGGCCCGCTTGCTGTTCCCCTGCGCCGCCGCGTAGGCCGCCTCACCGGCGATCCCGCGCGACACCCGGTAGGGCTCGCCGGCGGCCAGCGCCAGGCGCAGGCTCCGCGCCTGGAAGTGCGCCCCCTGCACGGGATCCATGAGGCCGAGCCCCGACGAGATCGACCAGCAGAGATCGGCGCGCGCCAGCTCGCGCGGGGCGATCTCCTCGGCGCTGCGGCGCTTGTAGCGGCGCCCGCGCACGAACAGCGCCGCGCGCTGCACGATGAGGGCGCGCACCGGCGACCTGGCGAACGCCAGGCCCGCGTCGGCCAGGGCCTCGTCGGCCACGGCGCGCCCTTCGTCGAGGTGGCCGCCGCGAATCAATTCCTCGGCGCCGCGCCGCCGCAGGTCCATCGCCAGCGCCGGGCCCGCGCTGCGCGCGGCGCCCAGGTAGTTCTCGGCGGCGTCCGCGCCGCGGCCGACGTTGGAGAGCGCGTCGCCCAGGCCGACCAACATGTCGCGCCGCTGCTCCTCCGACCAGTTGCCCAGCGCCAGCGCGTCGGTGTAGTTCTCGATGGCGCGGTCGAACGCCAGCGCCTCCGCCGCCCGCCGCGCCGCCGCCGCGAAGTGGACCGCCGCGCGATCGGGATGCCCGGCCTCGCGCCAGTGCCCGCCGGCGCGCAGCGAGTTACCGGCGTCCTCGAAGGCCTCGGCCAGCTTCTCGTGCAGCTCGCGCGCGACGGCGCTGGAGGTCGACTGCCGCGCCACCTGCCGGATGCGATCGTGCGAGAAGTCGAGCAGCTCGTCCCCCCGCTCGGTCACCGTATAGACCAGCCGCGCCGCCCGCAGCTCGTCGAACAGCTGCATCGCCGTGGGACCGTCGAGCTCGCTGAGGCGCCGCAGCATCCGTACCGGCGTGGGGGCGCCCGAGATCGCCAGCGTGCGGAGCACCCGCACCGTCGCCTCCGGGAAGGATTCGATCTGGGCGCGCAGGACGCTGTCGAGGGTGAGGTGGGCGCCGTTGCCGCGCCGCAGGTGCGCGGTGCGCGCCAGCTCGAGCAGGAAGAGTGGGTGCCCGGCCGACTCGCGCGCCAGCACGTCGGCGCCGCGATCGGGATCGCTGGCGCCGCCCGAGGCCAGCAGATCGCGCGCCAGCGCCCGCGCGGCGTCGTCGCCCAGGTTCGAGAGCGCCAGCTGCTGCTCGGGGACGTCGGCCGCCAGCAGGCGTGTGGGGGCCTCGTCGGTGGCGGGCATTCGCAGCGTGCCGAGCAGCAGGAGGCGCGGCGCGTCCGGCGGCCGCAGCACCTCCGACAGCAGCGCCAGCGAGTCGGCGTCGGCCCACTGCAGATCGTCCACGTAGGCGACGATGGGCGCCCGCTCGCCGAGCGCGCGCAAGAGCTGACGAAAGACGACGAACATCGAGGCCCTGACCTCGCGGGGGTCGGGGCCGACGTGCTGGTGCGGCGCGTGCGCGATGAGCGGGATGCGCCCCAGCACGGGGAAGGCCTGCAGCAGCACCGCCGCCCGATCGGGGATGATGCGCCCGAGCGTGTCGGGGTCGAGCTGCCGCAGGAGACCGGTGAGGACGTCGACCAGGCCGTCGACCGCCTTGAACGGGACCAGCTCCCGCTCGTAGCAGCGACCGGTGAGCAGGATCGGCGGCGCGTGCTCGCCCTGCTCCAGCCGGGTTTCCAGAAAGGTGCGCACCAGCGCCGACTTGCCCACGCCCGATTCGCCACGCACGATGAGGACCCGGGCGTCCCCGCCCATCCGGACCGCTTCCAGCGCCGCCTCCAGCACGTCGAGCTCGCCCTCGCGGCCGACGAAATGGACGGTCTCTTCGCGCGGGGAGGGGGGATCGACAGAGCGTCCCGCCGGCGCCGGCGCCAGCGCGGCGAGCACCTCGGCCCCCGAGCCGCGCGACTCGGGATCGGCCTCGAGGAGGCGATCGCACAGCGCCGCCAGATCGTGCGGCACGCCGGGGGCCAGCGCGGCGAGCCGCGGCGCGCGCCCGTGCTGCTTGCGGTAGAGGATCTCATGCGGCAGCCCCTCGAACGGGAGCCGCCCGGAGAGCAGCTCGAACAGAATGACGCCGAAGGCGTACCAGTCGGCGGCGGCGTTCACCGGCTGCATCGCCACCTGCTCGGGCGCCATGTACTCGGGCGTCCCCGCTCCCGACTGCGTGGTCTCGATCGACGCCGCGCTGACCAACCCGAAGTCGAGCAGCACGGCGCGCCCCTCGGCGGTCACCAGCACGTTCGACGGCTTGACGTCGCGGTGAACGGCGCCGGCGGCGTGCAGCGCCGCCAGCGCGCGCGCCAGCTGGGCCAGCGCGGGCCGCAGCCGCTCCTCGCGATAGTTGCCGCCGGCGCCCGCCGGCGCGCCCAGCGGGAGGCCCGACGCGGGGTCGTAGCGGCGGGTCGCCTCGCCGGGCATCACGATCGGCGTGGGCGCGTCGGAGGCGAGCACCGGGGCCATCGAGGTCCGATGCGGCGGCTCGACCCCCCGCACGTAGCTCATGAGATCGGTCCCCTGCACCAGCTCCATGGTGAAGAACCACTGCGACCCCTCGGAGACCAGATCGCCGAGGCGAACCAGGTTGGGGTGGCGGACGTCGGCGACCGCCCGGAACTCGCGCTTGAAGCGCAGCAGCATGTCGGGGCTGACCACCGGCAGGAGCTTCAGCGCGACCGGCATGGCGTTCGTCTCGTCGAACGCCTCGTAGACGACGCCCATCCCGCCCCGTCCGAGAAAGCGCACCAGCCGGAACCGGCTCGTCCCGCGAAACGCGACAGCGCCTAACTCCATCGGCACCCGCGCAGCGGCTGCACCACTCACCTTTAACGCGAACGCCCCGGTGCGTCCAGCCGGTGTAGGCTCGTTGCCCGCGGAAACAAGCGGTCCACTTCGACGTTCGGTCAGCAGAGGATCACATGCCACCCATCCCCAAGCTCGCTTCCATTGACGATTTGCTCAAAGGCCGCTGCGGTGAGCTCGCGGTGGGCGACGTCCTGGCATTCAAGGGCGCAACCAAGGTCGACGAGTTCATCCAGGGGGCGACCAAATCGGGCATCGCCCACGTGGCGATCCTGCTTCGCGAGAAGCCGGACGCGCCGTTCCTGCTGCTGGAGGCGACCGGTCTCGGCGTCACGCTGACGCCGCTCGAGGAGGCGCTGCTGAAGTACGAGGGGGACCACACCTGCTTCTATCTGCCGCTCGGGGCCAGGTACCGCCCGCTCGTCGATCCCCAGAAGGTTGCCGCCTACTACGAGGCCAACGCCTTCGACCGGTACAACTACGACGGTGTCGTCCAAGCCGGCATCTACGATCTCGAGCACCCGCTCTTCCACAAGCTTCTCCACGCCTTCCACGGGCGGTCACTCTGGTCGCGGCTGGTCCGGGCTTGGTACCGGCTGCTGGGGAGAACGGCCCGGATCTGGGCGAAGGTGCTGGAGCGCGAGCCCAACTGCCGCCGTCTCTTCTGCTCGCAGTTGGTGACCGAGGTGCTGCAGGCGTTCAAGGTCGTCACCGTCCCGCCCAAGGCCGGGCTGGTGGTCCCCGTTCAGGTCTGCTGGTTCGACATCTACGCCGGCGCCTACCAGCTCAACGGGGCGGAGCTCGCGCCGGATCCCTTCCGCTGGGGCGACGCGCCTCTTCCGCTGGGGCGAAGGGATGCCGCCAGCCCGAAGGCCGTAACCGTCGCCGGCGGCGGTCGTACACTTCCTTAGGAGGTCGTCATGAAGTCGCCCGAGCACGAGCTGAAATCCAGGCTGATGCCGTCAGTCCCCATCGCCATCGCGGCGATGGTCGCCATCGCGCTGGTCGGCGCCGCGCGCTGGAGTCAATCTGCGCCGCGGGCGAGCGACCCCACAGGAGGGCGAGTGATGTCTCAGAAGAAATACAACAAACCGTCGAGCGCAGAGCTCAAGAAGACGCTGACCGGCGTCCAGTACGAGGTGACGCAGAACGCTGGCACGGAGCCGCCGTTCGACAACGCTTACTGGAACAACCACCAGGCGGGTCTCTACGTCGACATCGCCACCGGCGAGCCGCTCTTCAGCTCGACCGACAAGTTCGAGTCGGGGACCGGCTGGCCCAGCTTCACCCGGCCGGTCGAGGCGGGCCGGGTGGTGGACGCCAGCGACAGCACCCACGGGATGGAGCGAACCGAGGTCCGCTCGATGGGGGGCGCTTCACACCTCGGGCACGTCTTCGATGACGGTCCGGCCCCCACGCACCTGCGCTACTGCATCAACTCGGCGGCGCTGCGGTTCATCCCGGTCGCCAAGCTCGAGGCGGAGGGCTATGGCGCCTACGCGCCGCTCTTCGGGGGGACCGCGACCGGCGCGACCGGCGGCGGCGCCCAGGCACAACCCAGCGCGTCGTCGGCAGCGCCGGCGCCCAACACCTGCACCCGCCCGGCAGCGGGGGCCAAGCCCGGCTGCTCGCCGACGCTGGAGACGGCGATCCTGGCCGGCGGTTGCTTCTGGGGGATGGAGGACATCCTCCGTCAGATCCCGGGCGTCATCGAGACGGAGGTCGGCTACACCGGAGGCACGACGTCCAAGCCGACCTACGAAGACGTGCACACCGGCCGGACCGGCCACGCCGAATCGGTGCGCATCGTGTTCGACCCCAAGAAGGTGTCGTACGACGACCTGCTGGAGAAGTGGTTCTTCAAGATGCACGATCCGACCACCGCCGATCGGCAAGGGAACGACGTCGGCTCGCAGTACCGCTCGGCGATCTTCGTGACCTCGCCCGAGCAGCGCAAGGTGGCGGAGATGGCGCGCGACCACGCGCAGAAGTCGGGGCTCTGGAAGAAACCGATCGTCACCCAGATCGTCGACGCCGGCCCCTTCACCCCCGCCGAGGCCTACCACCAGAAGTACCTGGAGAAGAACCCCGGCGGCTACACCTGTCACTACGTCCGTAACTGACGGGCGATCCCTCTTTTTCCTCTTCCTCTTCCTCTTCCTCGCCGCGCGGGAGAGGAAGAGGCGCTGGCCGTTCGCTTGATCGGAAGTAGACTGGCGCGGACATGACAGTGGGAAATCGAGCTTCCAAGACCGCTCCGCGCTCGTCGCAGATGATCCCGATTGGGCTCGGCGTCCTGACGCTGGGGCTCGTCTGTCTGCTGCTTGTTTGGGACCTGGTTCCCCGGTCCTTCCCGGGGGGAGCGCATGCTGCCCTGGGGGCCCTGCCGCTCGGCTTGATCGCCTTCGCCTACCTGGCACACCAGGCCCTTCGTCGGCCGACGCGGACGGAGCTCATGAGAGCGGTCATCGTGGCCGCCGCCTTTCTCTTCTGGGCTGCCAATCAGCTGTGGCCCGAGCTCCCTGCCGCGACTCTCTTCAACGACATCGCCATCGCGCTGTTCGTGTTCGATATCTTCCTGGTCATCGTCGGCTGACTCGGGCCTTATCCCGCTTCGGTCTCCGGCGCGGGCTGAAGCGTTCTGCTCGGCCAGAGCTTGGCCAGCTTTCCGT
>CAVRRT010000097.1:0-12047 GCA_963723305.1 uncultured Pseudomonadota bacterium | reverse complement strand
AGCCGAGGCGCCGAATCCCCCCAGAAGCTCGCGAAGTCCGGCATGATTCGAAGGAATGCGGTGCTTTGGGCCAGTCGATCAATCCGATCGAGCTGACCCTTCACGTCGGCACCCAGGGAGAGGAATCGTCCTCGGTGTAGTCGGGCCACCCTATGGGACGCTCGGTTGTCTGAGAGTTTTGGTGCAGCTGTGGGACGACAGGGCTCGCGGCTGCCGCGGCCGGGGTGTCGTTCCGAGCTGGCCGGCAACCCATCGCGGCCCCGAGTACGATGAGTGCCCCGCCGACTGCAAATGAGGGAATCCGCAAGGTGGCACACCCCCCAAATTCCCTCATTCCTCCCTCATGCGCGCCGATTCCCTCATTCGGCGCCGCGACCACCCCTAACCCTGCGAAATCTAGAGCGGGAGAAGGGGTTCGAACCCTCGACGTCCACCTTGGCAAGGTGGCACTCTACCACTGAGTTACTCCCGCAAAAGGAGCCAGGGTTTTAGGGCAAAAGCTCCGCCTGGTCAAGGTTCGCCGACGACGGCGCCGGGCTCGAAGGTCGCGACGACCTCGACGTGGAATGTCTGCGGCATCAGATCGAGCGCCACGGCGCGCACCAGGCGGAATCCGTCGGCCTTCAGGTGGCGGGCGTCGCGTCCCAGCGTCTGCGGATCGCACGAGACGTAGACGATGCGGCGGCGCGCGCGGGTGGCGGCGGTCAAGTGGGCGCGGTCGGCCCCCTCGCGCGGAGGGTCGAGCACGACGGTGTCGGGCGAGTCGGGCGCCGGGCGCGCCGACCAGACGGCGCCGGGGGCGTTTCGGCGGCCGCGTTCGACGGCCGCCGGATCGCCGTCGCAGGCGAACACGCGAGCCCCGGCACACGCCACCAGATGTCGGGTGAAGTTCCCGCTGCCGGCGTACATCTCCAGCACGACGCCCGGATCGGGGCCGACTGCCTCGAGCACGGCGGCGACCAGCGCGGCGTTGGCGGCGCGACCGACCTGGGCGAAGCCGCCGCCGGGGATCGCCAGCGGCGGGCTCCCGGGCTCGGCGACGTCGACGTCGGCGCGGCCGAGCGTCGGCTTGCCGGCCAGCGCCAGGCCGACCACGCCCGCGACGTTCAGGCGGTCGATCTCACGGCGGGCGTGAGCGGCGCTGACGGCGTCGGCGTGCGAGACGTTCAGGTGAATCCCCTCGGCGCCCGTCTGCACCTCGAGCTCGATGCCAGCCGCCATCCCCCGCGCCAGCGCGCGCAGGGCCGGCAGCGCGCGCGTCAACTCCGGCCCGAAGAGCGGGCAACGCGGCGGATCGCCGAGATCGACGACGGCGTGCGACCGGCGCGCGTGAAACCCCAGCGCCCCACCCTGCCCGACCGTCAGCTTGGCGCGATCGCGGTAACCGAAGTCGGGGCCCGCCGCGCTCAGAGGCGGGATCTTCGCTCCCAGCGCGCGCTCGACGATCGCCCGCTTGGCCGCCCGCTGTGCCTCGATCGTGACGTGCTGCCACTGACAGCCCCCGCAGCTGCCGAACAGCGGGCACGGCGCTGGCACCCGCTCCGGGCCCGGGCGCTCGATCGCCGTCAGCTCGCCCCACGCCACCCGCCCCTTTTCCCGCTCGATCCGCGCCCGCACGCGCTCGCCCGGTGCGGCCAGCGGGACGAAGGTGGCGCGGCCGTCGCTGGCGCTCTCGGCGCCGGCGGGATCGCGCTGCCGGCCGACGGCGTCGCCGCCCATGGCCAGCCCGTCGATCTCGACCGTCACTTCGCGCGCGTCGCGCCCACTCATGATTATGGGAAGGGCTGCGCGGCCCGCCCCCGGGCCAGCTCGAAGTCGAAGTAGCCGTCCAGCGTGCCGCCGATGAGCGGGTTGGTGGGGACCGCCGTGTTGTTCTGGATCGCCGTCACGACCTGGCTGTCCCCCAGGACGATGTGAAATTTAGCGCTCATGCGATCGCCGTAGTTGATGACAAAGCCGGGCGGAACCTGCGTGCGTTCCTCGGGGGCCAGGTTGGGCTGTTCGGCGGCGCCGAAGTTCTGAAACTCGATCCATCCGTCGACCGCGTCGCCCGCCACGAATGCCGTGGGGCAGGTCTGCAAGAGACCGAGCGACGAAATGACGTCGGTGTAGGGCGTCAGGTGGATGCGCGGGTACTGCGCCATCACCGACATCCCACCGTCGAGCGAAGCGCCGGCGTCGGGCGGACCGGCCAGGCCGGCGTCGGGCGGGCCGCCGTCGGTGAAGGCGGTCCCGCTCCAATCGCACCACAGCGTGGTGGGAACCGCCCCTCCCCCCTGTCCCAGGCTGATGGGCAGATTCTCGGTGACGTTGTAGTCGGGCTGCCCGTTCATGGTGCGGCCGCGCAGGCAGCGCGCCACCTCGAACGAATTATTGACGTCGAAGTAGAGCGTGTCGGTGTAGATGAGCTGCAGGCCCGTGCTCTGCATCCGGATCGAGATCTGGTTCATCTGCTGCTGCCCCATCTCGAGATCCTCGATGGGGATGCCGGCGAAGAAGGTCGGGTTCAGGTTGTAAGGCAGCGGGGCCGGCGGACCGTACCCGTCGAGGTTCGTCACCCCGTAGTTGGCGGAGCCGTTGCACCCGATGACCCAGAGCGAACCCGACGCCGAGCCCGACCCCTGGCCGACGGTGCAACCGGCGAACGCAGCCAGCGCGCCGCCGCAGAGCGAGAGGGCCCACGCTCTCACTGCGCCACGTTCCGGAGGCGGACGATCGTCCCGCGCTCGGCCCCCAGCTTGCGGGCGGCGGAGCCGTTGCGGCGGGCGATCTCCAGCTGGCCGCCGCTGCCGACGTAGGCGATGAGCGCGCCCGGCTCGACGTCGGAGAACGTCCGGCCGAGCTTCGGCTCGAAGTGCCCGGCGCCCCCCTCGACCTCGACGGTCGCCTCGGCGGCCGCGCCTTCGATCAGCTCGGCGGGGAGCGAGGTGATGAGGTTGCCGAAGCCGTCCACGTGGATCACCTCCCCCTCGATGACGCCGTCGCGCCGGTGCAGCGGCGGCGTGCCGAGCTCCACCATCGTGTCGAGGGGCGGACCGGCATCGGAGGCGGCGGCACCTGCCGCCAGCCGGCCGGCGGCGGGCGCGAAGACGTCGCGGCCGTGGAACGTCGGGCTGACCGGCTCCCGGCGAAAACCGGAGGCGGCGATGCGGTAGATCTGCCGCGGCGGTCGGGCCGCCAGCGACAGCACGCCGTTGTCGGGACCGACGAACAGACCGCCACCGGCTTCGACCACCAGATCGGCGCGCGCGCCGCCCACGCCCGGATCGACCACCACCACGTGGATCGTGCCCGGGGGAACAGCGGCGCGGCCTGCGCGAGCGCCACCGCGCCCGCCGCCACGTCGCGCGCCGGAACGCCATGCGTGATGTCGACCAGCGTCGCCTGCGGGGCGATCGAAAGGACCACGCCCTTCATCGCGCCCACGTACCCGTCGTGAGCGCCGAAGTCGGTCGTGAACGTGACGATGGGCATCGCCTGATGTACCGCAAAGTATCGCACAATGAAGCGCCGCTCGCCCCTTACCCGCGGGCCCGGTCGGGTTATGATGATGGTCACGATGGACAAGACCGTCGCCAGCGCCGATGAAGCGGTCGCCGACTTCTTCGACGGCGCCACGATGATGGCCGGCGGGTTCGGCCTCTGCGGCATCCCCGAGAACCTGATCGCGGCGCTGCGCCGCAAGGGGACCAAGGGCCTGCCGCATCATCTCGAACAACTGCGGCATCGACGACAAGGGCCTCGGGATCCTGCTGGCCAACGGTCAGGTCCAGAAGATGGTCTCCAGCTACGTCGGCGAGAACAAGACGTTCGAGCGGCTCTACCTGACGGCCAGCTGGAGGTCGAGCTGACGCCGCAGGGGACGCTGGCCGAGCGCATCCGCGCCGGCGGCGCCGGCATCCCGGCCTTCTACACGGCGACCGGCTACGGCACGATGGTCGCCGAGGGGAAAGAGACGCGCGACTTCGGCGGGCGGCACTACGTGCTCGAGACGGCGCTGATCGCCGACTTCGCGCTGGTGAAGGCCTGGAAGGGCGATCGGCTGGGGAACCTCGTCTACCGGAAGACGACGCGCAACTTCAACCCCATGATGGCGGCGGCCGGCCAAGGTCACGATCGCCGAGGTCGAGCAGCTCGTCGAGCCGGGCAGATCGAGCCCGATCAGGTTCACACGCCGGGGATCTACGTGCAGCGGATCCTCCAGGGCGGCAAGCTGCGAAAAGCCGATCGAGCAGCGGACGGTTCGAAAGAGGGTGCGCCTGATGCCGGCGCTGACGCGCGACGAAGTCGCGCAGCGGGCGGCGCGCGAGCTCAGCGACGGGATGTACGTCAACCTGGGGATCGGGATGCCCACGCTGGTCGCGAACTTCATCCCCGCCGGCACCAACATCGTGCTGCAGTCGGAGAACGGCCTGCTCGGCATCGGGCCGTTCCCGTACGAGGGGGACGAGGATCCCGATCTGATCAACGCCGGCAAGCAGACGGTCACGGCGTGCCGGGCGCCGCCTACTTCTCGTCGGCCGAGTCGTTCGCCATGATCCGCGGCGGCCACATCGACTGCGCGATCCTGGGCGCCATGCAGGTGGCGGAGAACGGCGATCTCGCCAACTGGATGATCCCCGGCAAGATGATCAAGGGGATGGGCGGCGCGATGGATCTGGTGGCGGCCGCCAAGCGGGTGATCGTGATGATGGAGCACGTCGCCAAGGGCAAGGCGGCGCCCGGGGTGGCGCCCGTCGAGGAGAAGAAGATCCTCAGGCGCTGCACGCTGCCGCTGACGGCGCTGGGCGCGGTCCACCGCATCATCACCGACCTTGCGGTGCTCGACGTGACGCCCGGCGGCCTCTCGCTGCGCGAGCGCGCGCCCGGCGTCTCGGTGGCCGAGATCCAGGCCAAGACCGAGCCGAAGTTGCTCGTCGAAGGTGACGTCCCGGAGATCGTCGTCGCCTAACTCCATGGGCCAAGGCGATCGCAAGGATCCACCGAAGGCGATCGAGGCGAAGCCGTTCGACGCGAAGCCGTTCGACGTGAAGCCGTTCGACGCGAAGCCGTTCGACGCGAAGCCGTTCGAAACGACCGCCGGCATCCCGCTCGCCGAGGTCTACGACGAGGAGAGCCTGAGCGGGCGCAGGCCCCCGTTCGACGGCGCGCGCGATCTCGGGAAGCCGGGCCAGTTCCCGTTCACCCGCGGCATACATGCCAGCATGTACCGGGGGAAGCCCTGGACGATGCGGCAGTACGCCGGATTCGGAACGGCGGCCGAGTCGAACCGCCGCTACAAGTACCTGCTCGCCTCGGGGCAGACGGGGCTGTCGGTGGCCTTCGATCTCCCCACCCAGATGGGGCGCGACGCCGACCACCCGCTGGCGCGCGGCGAGGTGGGGCGCGCCGGCGTCTCGATCTGCTCGATCGACGACATGCACGCCCTCCTCGAGGGGTTGCCGCTCGACTCCGTCTCGACCTCGATGACCATCAACGCCACCGCGGCGACGCTCCTCTGCCTCTACGTCGCCGTCGCCGACGAGCGCGGGATCGCCCGCCACAAGCTCTCGGGGACGATCCAGAACGACATCCTCAAGGAGTACATCGCGCGCGGCACGTACATCTATCCGCCGGCGGCCTCGATGCGCCTCTGCGCCGACAGCTTCGCCTGGTGCGCGCGCGAGCTGCCGCGCTGGAACATCGTCAGCATCAGCGGCTACCACATCCGTGAGGCGGGGAGCGACGCCGTGCAGGAGGTGGCCTTCACGCTCGCCGACGGGATCGCCTACGTCGAGACGGCGCGCGCCGCCGGTCTGCCGGTCGACTCGTTCGCGCCTCGGCTGTCGTTCTTCTTCAACGCCCACTCCCACCTGCTCGAGGAGATCGCCAAGTTTCGGGCGGCGCGGCGGCTCTGGGCGCGCATCATGCGCGACAGGTTCGACGCGCGCGATCCGCGCTCGCAGATGCTGCGGTTCCACGCGCAGACGGCCGGCTCGACGCTGACGGCCGCCGATCCTCTGAACAACGTCGCCCGCACCACCGTCGAAGCGCTGGCGGCCGTCCTGGGGGGCGCGCAGTCGATCCACACCAACGGCTACGACGAGGCGCTGGCGCTGCCGACCGAGGCCTCGGCGCGGGTGGCGCTGCGGACGCAGCAGATCCTGGCCTTCGAGAGCGGCGTCGGGGAGGTGGTCGATCCGCTGGGGGGCGCCTACGCCATCGAGGCGCTGACCTCGGAGATCGAGGCGCGCGCGGAGGCGCTCATCGCCGAAGTCGACCGGCGCGGCGGGATGGTCGCGGCGATCGAGGCGGGCTTCCCGCAGGGCGAGATCGAGCGGCGCGCGCTCGCCCACCAGCGTGCGGTCGAAAGTGGCGCGCGCGTGATCGTCGGCGTGAACCGCTTCACCGACGGAGAGAAGGCGCCCCCTCCGGCGCTGCACCGGCCGGGCGCGGCCATCGAGGCCGCGCAGGCGGGGGCGCTGGAGCGGTTGCGCAACACCCGTAACCGCGCCGAGGTGCAGCAGGCGCTGCGGCAGCTGCGGGAGTCCGCGGGGGCGCCCCACAACCTTTTTCCGCCTCTTCTGGTGGCGGTCAAAGCGCGTGCCACCCTTGGCGAGATTGCCGACGTGTTTCGCGATGTTTTCGGGGAATATCGCCCTACCTGAGCGGTTGTCTTGCTAGCGGATTTTGGATTGCGCCGCGGCGGCGAAAGGGGTTACCGTTAGTGTTGCTCACGTTTTGGTTGCGCCGTCGCGGACGGCGCGCACCGAAACGGACGGGCAACGGGGGGATGACGGGACGATGACGAAGTCGGATCTCATCGACGTTTTGTGTGAGACGCAGAAGATTCCGAAGGGGCGGGCCGAGCTGCTCGTCCAGGTGGTCTTCGAGTCGATGGAGGGAGCCCTCAAGCGGGGGGAGCGGATCGAGATCCGCGGATTCGGCAGCTTCGAGCTGCGCAGCTACCGCCCGTATGAGGGGCGGAATCCGCGCACCGGGGTGCGGGTCAGCGTCCAGCCCAAGCGGCTGCCCTTCTTCAAGGTCGGCAAGGAGCTGAAGGAGCGGGTCAACAGTGGCAGGAAGCCGCCCCCCGGCAAGCGGCAGGACGGGGCGCCCGCGCCGGCGCCGGTGACGTCGACCGGGCCGATCGCCGACAGCGGCGCGACAGCCAGCGAGCCCGCCACCGCGGGCACCCCCTCGCGCGCCACTGCCTGAGCGGCGCGCGCGCGATCCTCGGTCAGGCCGTCTGCAACCGAACGAGGCGGGCGGGAGCGGCAAAGGCGTGGCGCGCCAGCGCCCCCAGGAGCGCCCCCTTGTGATCGGCCAGCACCTCCGAGCCCGAGACACGGGCGGCGTAGAGCTCCTGCACGCGGCGATCGAAGAGGATCAGCGAGAGCCACAGATTGGCGCCGCGCGGGGCGTAGAGCAGCGCCGCCAGCCGCCCGTCGAGCGTCAACTCGCGGCCCACCACCGCGCGATCGATGGCCGCCCCGTAACCGGCGAAGCGAAAGTCGCCCGAACGGAGCGCCGTCGCGATCGCCTCGGCGGCGATAGGCCCGTGCTCAAGCCCGACGGCGATCCCTTCGCCGGTGAGCGCATCGATGCCGGCGGCATCCCCCACGCACATGAGGTGCGGCGCGGCGCGCCGGGCGGCCGCGCGGTGGCGCCAGGCCGGCCACCCGCGCGCACCGTCGGGCAGCTCGACACCGTAGGCGGCCAACCCCTCGCGCAGGAGCGCCTCGATCTTGGCGCCCGAAAGTCTTCCTGGCGGGGTGTGCATGGCGCCGACGTTGAGGCGGCCGCCCGGGGCCGGGAACAGCCAGAGGTAACCGCGCAGCCCGCGCCGCATGAGTGAGAAGTCGTAGATCATCCGCCGGTCGCAGAGGGCGGCCAACGCCGGGGGCATCGCCACCTCGGCCTGAAACAGCCGAAGGGGCGGGCGATCGTCGACCGCCATCGCGCGGCGCACCCGGCTGCCGGCCCCGTCGGCGCCGACCAGCACGCGCGCGGTCAGGCGCCGCCCGGCGGTCGTCTCGACGCGGACGAGACCTGCGCCGGCCTCGACCTCGAACGACGCCACCCCCTCCCCGCTCACGAATCTCGATGCCGCGCGCGCGCGCCTGCGCCACCAGATCGGCGTCGAACTCGCATCGGCGGACCACGTCGACCGACCGCTCGAGCACGACGTCGCGCGCGCGGCGGCGGTAGACCAGGCGCCCCCGCTCGCAGGCGACGCGCGGAACCCGCACCGCCAGGCCGAGCCGCTCCAGCGCCGCCTGCGCGTGCCCGGTCAGCCCGCCGCCGCAGGGCTTGTCGCGCGGGAAGCGCGCCTTGTCGAAGCAGACGATGCGCTCCGCGGGGATGCGCGCCGCCAGCGCCACCGCCGCCGCGACCCCGGCGGGCCCGGCACCGGCGATCACCACGTCCCGATCCACGCCGGCCCTCAAGGCTGAGCGGAGATGGTGCCGGTGACCGCGATGGTGATCTGACCGCTCGGGACCGGCATGCCGGCGGTGATCTTCACCGTCGCCGCCGCGATGAAGTTGAAGGGGGTCGCCAGATTGGCGGTGAACATCTGGAAGACCGCCCCCGCGTTCGGGGCCAGCTGCACCTGAGCGCTCGGATCGCTCCCGGCGGGGATCGACGGCACGGTGCCGAAAAGCACCGCCCGCGGGTCGGTCGGGTCGGTCACGCTGCTCGGCGCCAGATAGATCGACAGCGGAGGGAGATCGACGTTGAGGCTGTTGTTCGAGACCACGTAGCTGATGCTGCTGATGGTGATGTGCGCCAGCGAGGTGTACTGCGCCAGGCTCGGCTTGACGTCGGTCGAAAGGTTGATGGGGGTCGACTGCGATATGGGAACGTCGGCCTCGCAGGTGCCGGCCGGACAGGTGAGCGGCGTCGTCGTGCAGTCAATCCCAGCCACGGCCCCCAAGGTGCAACAGTCGGTGCTCGTCGCGCAGGGGATGTTGGGGAACGTCGCGGTCTGGGTCGCGGGCGGCAAGCTGGCGATCTGCGCGGTGTTGAAGGTGTAGGTCTCGACCGGGAGATCGAACGTCACCCGAAAGACGTCCGAGCTGATGAGGCCGCATCCGGCGAGTGAGAAAGCCGCAAGCGCCGTCAGTCTGGGGCCAAGCAAGGATTTCATACCCTTCAGCTTAACACCTCCAACAGCCGGTCGGCGGCGCTCCAGGGATCGAGCGTGCGCGCCGCCACAGCGTCGACCGTCGACGCCAAAGACGCGCCCTCGCCCTCTTCCTGGCGGCCGTCTCCCTTTCGGCCAACCTCGCCGTCTCGACCGATCGCCGCCTCCGCCCGCGCGCGCGCTCGCTCGCCGGCGATGGCCACGATCTGCCGCGCCGCTTGTTGGCGGCGGCGCGCCGCGCGCGCGGCGGCGGGGCGCGCCCGGAGGAGCTCGAGCGCGGACACCAGCTCGCCGACCCCAACCCCCGTCGACGCCACGGTCTTGACCAGGGGCGGCACCGGGCGCGAGGCCAGCGCGAGCATGGCGGTCAGATCGGCCAGCGCCCGATCGGCGCCCTCGCGGTCCCCCTTGTTCACCACCAGCAGATCGGCGATCTCCGAGCAGGCCCGCCTTCAGGGCCTGGACCTCGTCGCCGAGGCCGGGCGCGGTCACCACCACCACGGCGTCGGCGGCGTCGGCCACCTCGACCTCGGACTGGCCGGCGCCGACCGTCTCCACGAAGATCACCGGGAACCCCGCGGCGTCGAGCACCGCCACCGTCGCCGACGTGGCGCGCGAGAGGCCCCCGTGATGCCCGCGGGTGGCGAGCGAGCGGATGAAGACACCGTCATCGGTGGCGTGGCGGTTCATCCGCACGCGATCCCCGAGCAGCGCGCCGCCCGAAAAGGGGCTCGACGGATCGACCGCCACCACGGCGACCCGCTCGCCCCTCCCGCGATAGGCCGCCACCAGCGCCGAGACCAGCGTCGACTTGCCGACGCCCGGACTCCCCGTCACGCCGACGACGAAGGCGCGCCCCCCGTGCGGGTAGAGGGCGGCGAACG
Source organism: uncultured Pseudomonadota bacterium (assembly GCA_963723305.1). Lineage (GTDB taxonomy): Bacteria > Myxococcota_A > Polyangia > Fen-1088 > Fen-1088 > JADGRB01. The sequence continues at coordinate 2,036 of CAVRRT010000097.1, read as the reverse complement.
CCTCGCGCGCGCCCGGCAGCTCGTCGTCGAGCGCGCGCATGAGCGCCGCCGCCGCCCGCAGATCACCCCCCAACAGCCGTTCGACGTCGCTGAGGCGAGAGGCCGCCACGGGGGTCGCGCCCGTCAGCCCTGCTCGGCCGCCGTGCGCAGGAGCTCGCGCGCGATCACCATCTTCTGGACCTCGTTGGTCCCCTCGCCGATCTCGGCCAGCTTGGCGTCGCGCAGGTAGCGCTCCACGTCGAACTCGCGCGTGTAGCCGTAGCCGCCGTGGATCTGCACGGCGGCGTTGCAGGCCCGCACCGTGGCGCGCGCGGCGTAGTACTTGGCGATCGACGACTCGGAGGTCGTGCGCTGACCTTGATCCTGCATCCAGGCTGCGCGCCAGACCAGCAAGCGAGCGGCGTCGAGCTCGGTCGCCATGTCGGCCAGCATGTGCTGGATGGCCTGGAACTCGCCCAGCGCCTTGCCGAACTGCACCCGCTGCTTGGCGTAGCGGAGCGAGGCCTCCAGCGCCGCGCGCCCGATGCCGACCGACCAGGCGCCGATCCCGATGCGCCCCTTGTCCAGCACCTTGAGCGTGTCGAAGAAACCGTTGTCGATCTCGCCGAGCCGCTGCTCGTCACCGACGGTCACGTCTTCGAACACCAGCTCGGTGGTGTCCGAGGCGCGCAGCCCCATCTTGTGGATCTTCTTCCCGGTGCGGAAGCCGGGCATCCCGCGCTCGATCACGAAGGCGGTCAATCCCTTGGCCTTCTTCTGGGGGCTGGTCGAGGCCATCACCACGAACACGCCGCCCACCGATCCCTGCGTGATGAAGGTCTTGGTGCCGTTGATGACCCACCTGTCGCCTTCCAGGAGGGCGCGCGTGCGGGCAGCGCCGGCGTCGGAGCCGGAGCCCGGCTCGGTCAGCCCCCACCCTCCCAGCACTTCGCCGCTGGCCAGCCGGGGCAGGTACTTTTGCTTCTGCGCTTCGTTGCCGGCCAGGAGGATGTGCCCGCTGCAGAGCGAGTTGTGCGAGGCCATCGTCAACCCGACCGAGGCGTCGGCCCGCGCCACCTCCTCCAGCGCCACCACGAAGTCGTGACACTTCATCCCCGCACCGCCGTACTTCTCGGGGACCTGCATTCCGAACAGGCCCATCTCCCCCATCGGTTTGATGACCTCGTGCGGAAAACGCTCCTCTTCGTCCCAGCTCTTCGCCTGGGGGACGATCAGCCGCTCGCAGAGCTCGCGCACGGACCCCTGCAACACGCGCTGGTCGTCGGTCAGCTCGAAATCGATCATGGTTTGCTCTTGGCGGGGTCCTTGTAACGGTCCTCGGGACCGGCGGGGGCAAAGATCTGCACCAGCTGGGCCTTGTCGGTCCCGGTGAACTTGGCGGCGTGCGGCTGTCCCGCCGGAATGTAGAGCGCCGCCGGCGCTTCGAAGGGAAATTTCTCGCTGCCGACGGTCAGTTCCCCGGCGCCGGCCGCGACGAACAGGATCTCCTCGACGCCCGGGTGGGTGTTGCGCGGCACCTCCGCCCCCGGCTCCACCTCCAGCTTGCCCAGGAAGACGGCCCGGTTGCCGGTGTGCGAAACGTCGAGCAAGGGAGTCACCTTCCCCTTGCCCCCGAAGATCGGCAGCGCGTCGTCGGCGGCCGGCACGGCGACCACGAACTTGACGCCGTCTGGATTGACCACCTTGGGATCATGGATGACCTCGAACGCTGCGCGCCCGGCCGGATCCTCGGGATCGCGGTAGACCTTCTCCGGGCCGGGCGGCACGAAGACGTCGAGCAGCACGGCCGGCGACTGGCGTCCCATGTTCTCGATGGCGTGCGGCATCGACGGCGGGATGTAGATCGCCATCCCCGGGTCGAGCTTCTCGGGTGTCACGCCGGCGGCGCCCAGCACCCGCGCGTGGCCGCGCAGGACATAGAGCAGCTCGGCGCCCGGGTGGCGGTGGAGCGCGATCCGGTTGGCCGGCGCGACGGTGAGCTGCGTGACCGCCGCCTTCTGCGCGTGCACCGTCTCCTCGTCGACCAGCAGCTTGAC
>CAVRRT010000096.1:0-4753 GCA_963723305.1 uncultured Pseudomonadota bacterium | reverse complement strand
CCGCGCGATCCCTCGACCAACCTCAACGGCGCGGTCGTCGAAGGCCTGCACCTCTTGCAAGCGCAGATGGAGCGCGCGACGCAGCCCATCCGCTTCGGCACGCTGGTCGTGTTCACCGACGGCAGTGACCACGCGCATCGCGTGCCGCACGAGCGCGTGATGGAGGCGCTCGATCAAGTCGGCACGACCATGAACGTCTACGTCATCGGCGTGGGCGCCGAGATCGACTTCGGCGGAGCCTTCAGCGCCATCGGGCGCACGCGCTACCATCTTGTCGAAGAACCCGGCCATCATGCGCAAGGCGTTCGAGGATCTCGCGCAGATCGTCGCGGACTACGCGCACACCTTCTACCTGCTCTCGTATTGCTCGCCTGCTAGGGCTGGCGAGCACGAGGTCGAGATCGAGGCCCACCCGCCCGGACGTCTACCCGGCAGTATTCACTACCATTTCAACGCGAACGGTTTTCAACCGAACTGTGACCCGAACACGCCGCCCGCCTTCGACGTGCATCACCCGCGCGTACCCACGAAGTAGCGGCGCGCACGTCGCGCGAGGTAGCACGCGCGCCTACTTCACCACCGTGTCGGGGACCGACGGCGCTTGACGCCCTACTGCCGCAGGGTCGCAAAATGAATGCGGAGCCGTGTCGACACTCGGGCCGTATCACCTGATCCAAGCGATCGCGAGCGGCGGCATGGCGAGCGTTTTGCTCGCGGTCGACGAACGCACCGGGCGCGCGGTCGCGCTGCATAAGCGCATCCTCCGCACGATCGAGCCGGACGAGGAGCTGCGCCGCGCGTTCGCCGACGAGGCGGCGCTGTGCCTGCAGCTCCAGCACCCGAACGTCGTGGAGGCGATCGAGTTCGGCGAGGCGACGACGGCGCGTGGCCAAGAGCAATATCTGGTGCTCGAGGCTTCTTGCAGGGGCGCTCCTTGCTCGACGTCGTGCGCACGGCGGGAGCACCGAGGACAGCGCGTGCCAACTGGCGGATCGCCACCAGCGTCAGTGCGTGGCGGCATCGGCGTAGCCTTTTCGCTTCTCCGCACGCTGAACAACGCGCCGCAGGACGGCCCTCGGCCGGCGCCGCCGCCACTCCATCCCGATCACGTGGCGGGCGATCCCGCAACTCCAGGACAGGAAGCTGTCCGGATCTCGAGGCCCCTCCCCCGCCAGCGCCCGGAGGCTCACCTCCTGTAATATCTCGTTGGTGGTCTCTCGGTCACCGACGCGACGACGTACGAATGCGAACAACGTCGGCATGCAACCGACGAGCATCTCCCCTAGTTTCTTGTCGTCCGCGGTGGACATCTCGTGCGAGATCCCGGGAGCTAGGCGAGGGAACGAAGGGCTCGATCAATAGGCGGTGCGCGAATCCGGCGAGTCTTTGCATGGTGAGTGGCGCTGACCCGCCGAAAGCGAACAGCATTTTTTGAGGTCTTGTCTGATTATGCTGCATATGGACACGGCTCATTGGCAATATACCTGAGGCAAAAAGATCACACGTCGTCTTCAATCGTTTGCTCGAATACGATTTCTCGTTCCGGTGCTGATGCGGGCCGGGGCGCGCTTGGGGGGACGTTTGCCCCCCTCCACCAACAACTCGTGGCGCGAGATGGGCGTTACGAGGGGCAGCGTAATGAAAAAGGTCGATCCGGTTCCGACCTGGCTCTCGGCCCAAATGACGCCCCCTTGGGCCTCGACGATCCCTTTTGTGATGAAGAGGCCGAGCCCGCGTCCCTTGCGCGCAGTCTCGTCGGCTTGCCAGTAACGTTGAAAGAGATGCGGCAGCCGCGCCGGCGGGATGCCGGGGCCGGTGTCCCGCACCGCCACCAGCGCGCTGGCCCCCGAAGCGGCCGCCGAAAGAACGATGGTCCCCCTTTCAGGCACGAACTTGACGGCGTTTCCGATCAAATTGGAGAAGACCTGCATCATCCGTTCGCGATCGCACCGCACCTTGAACGGCGGCGGCGGCATCTCGATCTTGATCTCGATCCGCTTGTCGTGAATGAGCGGCGCGCTGAGCTCGACGGCGTCCTCGAACAGCTCGCCCATCTCGTGCTCGCGCGAATCGATCGCCAGCCGCCCGGACTCGATGCTGCCGACGTCGAGCAGGTCGTCGATCATTCGGCGCATCTGAGTGACGCCGCGGCGGATGCGATCGAGCTGCTTCCAGCCGCGACGGCGTTCATCGAGAGGCGCGCCCCGCATCAGCATCTCGACGTTCAAGAAGAGGCTCATCAACGAATTCTTCAGATCGTGTGAAACAAAAGCCAGGATGTCCTGCCGGGCCTGTATCGCCTCCTTGGCCTCGTTGTAGAGCTGCGCCCGCTCGACCGCGGTGCCGATCCGCGCCGCCAGATCCTGAGCGACCGCCAGATCGGATCCCGCGAACCGCCTCGTCGATCGGGTCGCCGCCAGCGTCAACACGCCGACCGGCCCCTTGGTCGACATCAACGGCAAGAGCATCAACGACTTCGTTCCCATCACGCCGTCGACGGGGATCGCCGCGCCGGCGCCGTCCTTGCCGATCAGGATGGGACGACCTGAGCTCACCACCTGCCGCCTGAGCGCGAGGTCGCTGGGCCCGGCCGCCGCCCGCTCGGACCCCGTTGTAGCGAACGCCGACGCCACGCGGTTGAGATCCCCCTTGTCGCCGAGGACATCGATCAAGGCGACGTCGGCCAAGCGCACCACGGCCAGTCGCGCCACCTCGCGAAGAGGTTCGGTCAGATCGAACGACAGCGCCAGCACCTGACTGGCGGTGGCCAGGAGGCGCAGCTTCTCCTCGCGCGGGGATCCCTGACCGTCGAAGAGGTCCGAGCGACGCTCGCGTGCGGATCTCAATCTCATCGCCCCTCGCGCCCCAACGCCATGTCGGCTGCGAGAGATACCGTTTTGCGTCTCGGAGGGTCAAGCAGCAACCGAGCCCGAACGAAAAGTCAGTATCTCCCCCAAAGCGCGTTACGTCGCCGACACACAAGGCGCGTCTTTGTCTGGTTGCCGAATGTTTCTTGCTGGGCGCCCTTTACATTTCATCGCTCGGCACGAGATTGGCCGGCGTGAGCTCAGCAGGGACCCGCATCGTTATCGTCGACGATCACCCGATCGTGCGCGACGCACTCGCCAGCCTGCTGGGAGAGATGCCCGACTTGCAGATCGTCGGCGTGACGTCGAGCATCCGGGAGACCCTCCCGCTGCTGGAGAGCGCGACGCCCGATCTGCTGCTGGTCGATCTGTCGCTCGAGGACGGCAGCGGCATCGAGCTGGCGCGCGCGCTCCGCCGCTCGCGTCTCAAGACCCGGGTGCTGATCATCACCGGGTTCCGCGACGAGTTCTCCGCGGCGGAGGCGCTCTCGGTGGGCGTCCACGGCTACATCCTCAAGGAACAGCCGACCGCCGACCTGCTGGTCGCCATCGACACGGTCGCCCGCGGCGGCCGCTACATCTCACCGCTCATGGCCTCCCGGATGCGGACCGACACCTCCCACGGGACCGAAGATCGCTTGCTCGGCCGTCTGTCACGCCGCGAACGAGAAATCTTCCGTCTGGTGGTGGCCGGCAGCGGCAGCAAGGAGATCGCCAGCCGCCTCTTCATCAGCGTGAAGACGGTCGATACGCACCGCACGAACATCAACCGCAAGCTCGGCGTGCGCACCACCGCCAGCTTGATCCGTTTCGCGGCGGCGCACGGAATCGCCATCGCGCCCCGCGCTTCGTCGGACGAAGTCGACGTCACGGACCCCGCCCGCTCCACTCCGGCCATCCCCAGCGTCTGACGCCGCTCGCCCTCGCGGGTCGCGGATGTTCGGCCTGGGAGCACGGCCGGTCTTGACCGACACCCCTCGTCCTGTATTCTCGTCGGCCCGTCAGGTTTCTCGCGCAGCATCCGGGCCCATAGCTCAGCTGGTAGAGCTGCGGACTTTTAATCCGTAGGCCGCAGGTTCGAACCCTGCTGGGCCCACAAGCAGTTAGCCAGTTTTCTCGGGAAAATTGCGGGGTCAGCGGGAGGGGCTGGCCCCGGTTGTCCGCGTCGGAACGAGGTTCTACTCACTCGATGGTGGGTGCAGCCCACCCGTCGGAACGGCTCTCGACCCGCATCGACCCAGCGCCGCAGCGTGCGGGTCGAGACACCAAGATGGGCAGCCGCCGCGGATCCGGGTCACTCTCCTCCCACGGCTGGACCTGGCTCGCAGCTCCGTTATGATCTTCGTTGTGCTGCGGATCGTACCGATCCTCGCGTTCGCCTGTGCGCTGTCGGCGACGGCCGCCGGTTTGGCCGGTGACGCGCCCACGGCGACCGCGCGTGCGATCGCGGACGGGCGGCGGCTGGCCACAGAGAACCGTCTCGCGGAAGCCGCCGCGAAGCTCTCGGAAGGGTGGACGGCCTCGCGCGATCCGGAGGTGCTTTTCGAGCTGGCCGTCTGCTACGAGCGCCAGGGAATGAACCCGCAGGCGGCAGAGTCGTTCCGGGCTTACATCAAGCTGCCACTCGGTCTGCGGGTGCGCGCCGCGGAGGACCACCTGCGCGCGATCGAATCGAAGGACGGGCGCGAGGTTCCGCCACCGCGCCGCGTACTCGTGCCGCTCGACCGTGACGGGGGCAAGTGCTTCCAGGACTGCACCGGGCCGTCATCGTGTCGCCCCCGCTTCGGAGACAGATGGGGGACCCAGTGTGCGGCCACGCAGTTCGTCTGCTTGCGGGCGTGCTCGGGAGCGAGGGTGGAATCCGGTCCCTGTGCCACCGCATCGAT
>CAVRRT010000095.1:0-9705 GCA_963723305.1 uncultured Pseudomonadota bacterium | reverse complement strand
TCCACATTGTCCCAGTGTCAGGGGGTCAGGCTCTTCGGCACGGCCGACGGCAGGAGCGTCAGGTCGAAGTCGAGCGCTCCCCAAGGCGCGCGACCAGGCGTCCAGCGCGCGAGGTCGATTCCCCCTTGCAAACGCGCGCGCTCCTCGCAGGCCGTGCAGCTGCCCGTCGACCTCCACGCCGTCCCGGGCCCGCCAGCCGGACGTTGGCGTCGCCCACAGCGCGCCTGCCCGCAGCCGACCTTGGCGTCGCCCGTGGCGGCCAGCGCCGCGCCGGTGAAGGGAGCGGGCAGCCAGGGGCCGAGCGCGCGATCGCGAAGCCCCACCTGTCGCCTCGATCGCCAGCGCCGGCCGGCGGCGCACCGCGCGCCTGCACGGTCACGACGCCCGGTATTCATCGTCGCCTCGACCTCGCCTCCCTCCGCGCAGAGCCGCAGCGTCGTCTCGACACGTTGCCCACCGGCCGCTTGTCGGGTGCAGGCGCCGTCACCCCTGAAATTCCCAGCGGTCCCCGCCCAGCGCGAGGTCGGCGTGGAGCGTGCCGGCGAGCTTGCCGGGGAGCGAGCCCCGGTCGAGCCCGGGGATCTCGCCGACCGGACAGTCCCGCACCGCCAGGCTGGCGGCCAGCTTGCCACCCTCGGCGATGCGGCCGCCAACGTCGATCGTGCCGCCGCCGAGACGTCGGAGCTCAAAACGTGGGACGCTGAAACCGCCGCCGGCCAACAGCGCGTCGAGCCGGGGCGGGAGCCCGAAGCGCTGGCCGAAGACACCGATCGTCGGAGGCGGCGGGAACGCCAGCCCGAGCTCGAGCCGGTCGATGGTCCCGTGGACCGTCGCCGACATCCGCAGCGGACCGGTCACCGCGCCGCCCGGGATCCAGTCCTCCAGCGCCGCGACCGCCAGCGTGCCACGCGCCTCGATTTCCGAGCGGTCCCGCTTGGGCGAGGCCGCGGCGGTCTTGGTGGGTGGGCGCGCCGGCGCCGCGAATGCCACCCGCGCGTCGACCCGCGCCCTGAGGCCGGTCCAGTCGGCGCGCAGGTCGTCGAGCCGCAACACCGCGTCCGCCAGGCGCACGCCGTCGACATCGGCGTAAAGCGTGTCGTTCGCGCCGCCGTCCTTGCCCTGGTGGTGACTCACCTTTCCGATGGCCAGCTGGATGCGGCGCGGGCCGGACGGCGCCCGCTGCCGATCGAGGCGCAGATCGGCGTCCGGAATCTCGGCCTCGATCCCGGCGAACGTCGGCCAGAGGTGGGCGGTGGCGTGAAGATGTCCGTGGAGGAGCCCGCCAAGCAGCGGCCGCAACGCCGGATCGAGCAACTGCCCGGTCTCGACCCCCGCGAACGTCAGCGAGAGATCGGCCGCACCGCGCACCACCCGGGCGGCGAGGCGCGTCCCCCCTCCTTCGACCTGCAGCGTCCCGGCCGGACCGCTGAACGGGCCCTGCACGGTGGCGCGCAGATAGCCATCGAGCAGCCGCGCCCCCGCACCTTGCGGGCGCCAGCTGGCGTCGAGCCCGTTCAATGCCGCGCCGAAGTCGGTCCAGCGCGCGTCGACGTCGATCCCCGGCACGCCAGGCGGCGGTTGGTTGGCGCGGACCGGGAAGATGTTCAGGAACGCGGCGTGCCCCGACAGACGCGCCCGCCCGGTCTGGGCCCCCGCCACCTCGAGCCGCAGATCGCCGGGCGCTTCCGGCGTGACGCCGACCCGGGTGATGGCCACGACATCGAACGGGACGCGCGCCGTCCAGGCCTCGCCGCGCCGGCCGATCCGCAGCGCGCCGGCCGTGGCGACGATGTCGTGCACCTCGAACTGGAGCGGTGGGCCGTCGCCCCCCAGCGCGAGCGATCCGGCGGCGTTGGCCCGCCCGAGCTCGAGCTCCCAGACGGGAAAATCGAGATCGACGTCGACGTCCGCGAGCTCGACGTCGCGCAGGACAACCGATCCCGCCGGGCCGCCGCCGGCGCGCGTCGCCTTGCGCCTGGCGTGCGGATCCAGGCAGGCGGCGCGCCCCGCCTCGGGCACGCCCCGGAACGCGTCAAACGATCCGATCGCGTTGTCGGGAAGCGCCAGCCGCCATTGGCCGCGCGCCAGCAGCACGTGGGAGACGATCAGCCGGAACGGACGCCTGTGGATTTCGAGCCTGGCCTCGAGGCGCGCCGCCGCGACCACCGGCGTTCCGTCAGGACCGACGATCCGCAGGTCTTCGACCGCCAGATTCATCGGCCGCCCGAGCACCAGCTGCCAGAACGCGGGCCACCCGAAGTGGCCGCCGGAGATGTGGAACGAACCGCAGAGAGATCCAGTCGCCCGCGCCACCGCCCAGCGCGCCAGCGGTCCCCGCACCATGAGCGGCAAGGCCGTCGCCAGCAGCAACAGGCCGCCCACCACCGCCACCGTGATCCGGCCGATGCGACGTCGCCGCTGGCCGGACGCCTGTTCCATCTGGTGCAAGGGTATCAGCTCCGCGCGTCGGAGACCCGTAAGGCGGCGGCGGGAGCGGCCCTTCCGGCGGTCCGGGTTCGTGCGCATATTGCTGAAAAATGACGCGGGTTCAGGCGGACCGCCGCGGGGCCATGCTCCGGCGCGCGCCGGGGGGCCTGCCCGTGTCGCGGCCGCGGCCACGACACGGGCAGGCCCCCGGCGCGCGCCGGAGCATGGCCCCGCGGCGGTCCGCCTGAACCCGCGTCATTTTTCAGCAATATGCGCACGAACCCGGACCGCCGGAAGGGCCGCTCCCGCCGCCGCCTTACGGGTCTCCGACGCGCGGAGCTGATACCCTTGCACCAGATGGAACAGGCGTCCGGCCAGCGGCGACGTCGCATCGGCCGGATCACGGTGGCGGTGGTGGGCGGCCTGTTGCTGCTGGCGACGGCCTTGCCGCTCATGGTGCGGGGACCGCTGGCGCGCTGGGCGGTGGCGCGGGCGACTGGATCTCTCTGCGGTTCGTTCCACATCTCCGGCGGCCACTTCGGGTGGCCCGCGTTCTGGCAGCTGGTGCTCGGGCGGCCGATGAATCTGGCGGTCGAAGACCTGCGGATCGTCGGTCCTGACGGAACGCCGGTGGTCGCGGCGGCGCGCCTCGAGGCCAGGCTCGAAATCCACAGGCGTCCGTTCCGGCTGATCGTCTCCCACGTGCTGCTGGCGCGCGGCCAATGGCGGCTGGCGCTTCCCGACAACGCGATCGGATCGTTCGACGCGTTCCGGGGCGTGCCCGAGGCGGGGCGCGCCGCCTGCCTGGATCCGCACGCCAGGCGCAAGGCGACGCGCGCCGGCGGCGGCCCGGCGGGATCGGTTGTCCTGCGCGACGTCGAGCTCGCGGACGTCGACGTCAATCTCGATTTTCCCGTCTGGGAGCTCGAGCTCGGGCGGGCCAACGCCGCCGGATCGCTCGCGCTGGGGGGCGACGGCCCACCGCTCCAGTTCGAGGTGCACGACATCGTCGCCACGGCCGGCGCGCTGCGGATCGGCCGGCGCGGCGAGGCCTGGACGGCGCGCGTCCCGTTCGATGTCGTGGCCATCACCCGGGTCGGCGTCACGCCGGAAGCGCCCGGCGATCTGCGGCTCGAGGTGGCGGGGGCCCAGACCGGGCGGGCGCGTCTGTCGGGGCACGCCGCGTTCCTGAACATCTTCCCGGTCCGCGCCAACCAACCGCCGCCTGGCGTGCCGGGGATCGACGTCGACGCGCGCTGGACCGACTTCGGCGCGGCATTGAACGGGCTCGACGCCAGCTGGCGCCCGCAAGGTGCGGGGGCGCGGCTGCTCGATGGCTATCTGCGCGCCACCGTGCAGGGCCCGTTCAGCGGTCCGGCCGGGACGCTGCAGGTCGAAGGAGGGGGGACGCGCCTCGCCGCCCGGGTGGTGCGCGGTGCGGCCGATCTCTCGCTGACGTTCGCGGGGGTCGAGACCGGGCAGTTGCTCGATCCGGCGTTGCGGCCGCTGCTTGGCGGGCTCCTCCACGGACATCTTCACGCCACCGCCCACCTCTGGCCGACGTTCGCCGGGATCGAGGCCGAGATTCCGGACGCCGATCTGCGCCTCGATCGGCAGCGGGCGCCGTCCGGCCCGCGCCGCATCCAGCTCGACATCGGAAAGGTGAGTCACCACCAGGGCAAGGACGGCGGCGCGAACGACACGCTTTACGCCGATGTCGACGGCGTGCGCCTGGCGGACGCGGTGTTGCGGCTCGACGACCTGCGCGCCGACTGGACCGGCCTCAGGGCGCGGGTCGACGCGCGGGTGGCATTCGCGGCGCCGGCGCGCCCACCCACCAAGACCGCCGCGGCCTCGCCCAAGCGGGACCGCTCGGAGATCGAGGCGCGTGGCACGCTGGCGGTCGCGGCGCTGGAGGACTGGATCCCGGGCGGCGCGGTGACCGGTCCGCTGCGGATGTCGGCGACGGTCCACGGGACCATCGACCGGCTCGAGCTCGGGCTGGCGTTCCCGCCGCCTCCGACGATTGGTGTCTTCGGCCAGCGCTTCGGGCTCCCGCCCCGGCTCGACGCGCTGTTGGCCGGCGGCGGTTTCAGCGTCCCACGTTTTGAGCTCCGACGTCTCGGCGGCGGCACGATTGACGTTGGCGGCCGCATCGCCGAGGGTGGCAAGCTGACCGCCAGCCTGGCGGTGCGGGACTATCCGGTCGGCGAGATCCCCGGGCTCGACCGGGGCTCGCTCCCCGGCAAGCTCGCCGGCACGCTCCACGCCGACCTCGCGCTGGGCGGCGCGCTCGAGCGGCCCACGCTGGAGGGGAAGCTCGGGGTGACGGCGCTGGCCGTCGACAAGCGGCCGGTCGGCGACGTCGAGACGACGCTGCGGCTCGGCGCGGAGGGAGGCGAGGTCGAGGCGACGATCGATCCGGGCGTGACCGTGCAGGCGCGCGTGCGCCGCCGGCCGGCGCTGGCGATCGAGGCGACGGTGGGGCTTCGCGATCGCGCGCTCGGCCCCTGGCTGCCCGCTCCCTTCACCGGCGCGGCGCTGGCCGCCACGGGCGACGCCAAGGTCGGCTACCGGGCAGGCGCGCTGTCGGGCGACGCCAACGTCCGGCTGGCGGGCCCCGGCCTGACCGGCGTGGAGGTCGACGGGCAGCTGCACGGCCTCGAGGCGCGCGCGCGTTTCAAGGGGGAGATCGACCTCGCGCGCTGGCCGCAACTCTGGTCGCGCGCCTTCAAGAGCGCAGCGGGAGCGCTCGACTTCGACCTGACGCTCGTCCCGTCGGCCGTGCCGAAGAGCCTGAGCCCCCTGACGCTGGGGCGGCCGCGTCTCTCCGGCAACGTGCGCGTCGCGCGCGAGCTGGTCCTGCGCACGCCGCGCTGGCCGGCTCCCGTCGCGCTCGGCGCCGGCGGGCGGATCGATCTCGACGGCGACGACCTCCTGCTCGCAGGTCTCACCGTCGCCACGCCGGGCGTGCGCGCCAGCGCCGCCGGCCAGGCGACGCTCGACACCGGCGATCCGGCGCGGACGCGGCTGGCGCTGGCGGTCAAGGCCGAGCTCGACGCCGGGCAACTCCCGGTGCGGCTGCCGGCCGGCGTCTCGGCGCGCGGGCGGGCGCTGCTGGAGGCGCGGATCGGCGGCACGCTGGGGGCGGTGCCCGGTCCGCAGATCGACGGCAAGGCGCGGCTCGACGGTCTGACGGTGCAGCTCTCACCGACGACGCCCGCCGCGCGCGCCAGCGGGCTCGTCGAGGCGCACGGCGACAGGTTGCGCACCGAGTCGCTGCGGGTGGAGATCGCCGGCGTCGGCACGGTCGACATCGGCAGTGCCGGCGCGCCGGCGTCCGCCGAGCTGGCGTCGCTGTCGCCGTTTCGCCTGGGGGTGGTCGACGCGCCGTTCGCGGGCAACGGCCTCAAGATCGGTCAGCCGGCGTCGCAGCTTTACATTCCGGATCTCGACACGCAGCTCCGCCTCAGCGGAGACGGCCGCGGCGAGCTGACGATCTCCGGCGAGGTGGCGGTCTCCGGCGGGTCCTATGATTCGTCGCGCGGCGGCGGGAAGAAGGCGTCGGCGGCGAAGCCGCGCGCCTCGGGGCCCTGGTACCACGCGCTGCCGCCCCACCTGACGCTCGACCTCGAGCTGCGCGGTTCGAAAAAAGGGCTGAGCGTCGCGGTGCCGATGCTCCCCGACGTTTCGGTCGACTTCCGCTGCCACCTCGTCGCCACCAACCGTGGCGCCAGCTGGAGCGGCCACCTGGGTGGCGACGGCGCCTACGCGCGCGCCGCCCTCGCCCTCGCCAACTGGTTCCGCGACGAGGATCTCCGCAAGTGCCAGCTCACGAAGTGACCGTGAGCGGCGTCATTCCACGTTCGGGCGATCGGCATTATGCTGTAGGGAGCTGCTTCAGCTTTGATGAGGCGAGAGGGGACCCATGGTTACGATGCGACGTATTTTTGCGGTGTTCGGGCTGATGATCGCGCTCGGGACGGTCGGCGCGGGCTGCTACGTCGGGCCGGCGCCAGGACATTGCCCCGGTGGTTTCTGGGTCGAGGGACACTACGGGCCGCGCGGCCGCTGGCACCCTGGCCACTGGCGCTGCCCGGGCGTCATCGAGATCGAGTAGACGCTAGATCTGTTGCAGCTTGAGGGTGCGGACGGCCTCGTCGCGCTCGAGGGTGTCGACGAGCGTCTGAGGGTCGAGTGACGGCGGCAGCCGCAGCTCGAACGTGGCGCGCGTCTCCGTTCCCCCTGGCAGCCGTTCGTACTCCTCTTCCCTGACCGCCGCCCCCAGCTTGACCAGGCGGTCGGCGATCGCCGCCATCGACGAGCGGGACGAATCGATCGTCAGGAACAGACGCCGCCGTGAGACCTTCACGCCGCGATCTTCGAACCGGCGGAGCAGCGTCAGCGTCGCGAGGCCGAGCACCGTGGCGAAGAGGCTCTCGACGTACATTCCGCCCCCGGCCGCCATGCCGATGGCGGCGACCAGCCAGAGCCCGGCGGCGGTGGTGAGCCCCTTGATGGTGATCCCGTCGCGCAGGATCGCGCCCGCGCCGAGAAACCCGATCCCCGACACCACGGAGGCGGCGATGCGTGAAGGATCGACGGAGACGAGGTCGTCCTTTCCGTAGTGCTGGAAGTAGATGAATCGTGTCGACACGACCATGAAGGTCGCCGAGGCGAGCGCGACGATGGCGTGCGTGCGCAGCCCGGCCGGCCGCCCGTGCAGATCGCGCTCGTAGCCGATCGCGCCGCCCAGCACGGTGCCGATCAGGATGCGGAGGAGAAGCTCGAGGTGGAGCGCGGCCATGGGCGGGGGAGTATATCGGTCGAGGCGCCCCACCGCTGCACCAGGGATTGAACGCCAGGGGTGGCGAGAAGAGGAGTGGGTTCCCAGATTTGTCGATGGAGGCATCGACATGATCTTCATTCTTCCAGCGGTCACGGGAGGGCAGGGGGTCGCGGGTGCGCCGCCGGTGGCGGTCGAGCCGCGCGCGGCCGAAACGCCGGTCGCGGCCGGAACGCCGTTCGGCGGTTGGCGCCTCGTCGCGCAGGCCGCCACCGGCAGCACCAGCGGCGTGCCGGGCAGCCTCGGGTCGTCCGGCAGCGTCGGGGCGCCCGGCGGCGTCGGGACGTCGGGCAACGGCCCGAACGGGACCAACAGCGGTGCGCCCAACTACGGCCCGAACGGAGGTACCGGCGTTGTGCCGGCACCGAACGTGAGCTCGCCGGTGACGACACCCGGCTCGCCCGCGCCATCGACGGAGCCGGCGCCGGGATCGAGCGGGAGCCTGGGGATTCCAAGCTCGTCGGGCACCGGCCTTGGGTCGCCAAGCTCGTCGGGCACGGGTTTCGGGTCGCCAGGCTCGTCGGGCGCGGGTCTCTCGTCGCCGGGCTCGTCGGGCACGGGTCTCTCGTCGCCAGGCTCGTCGGGCGCGGGCTTCGCGTCGCCGAGCGCGCCCGCATCGACGTCGGCGCCGAGCTACGGGGCCGGCACCACGCGCTGACGCTCAGTCGAGCAAGTAGGGATAGGGTGACGGCGTCGCGGCCGCGCCGCCGACCGCGGCGCCGCTGCCGGCCGGTGCGGTCGTCGGGGTGGAGAGCGTCGAGGGCGTGACCGCGGTGCCGGCGACGGACGCCGCCTCGCCGACGGCCGAGACGCCCGGCGCGGGGGCGGTGGGGCCGACGTTGATCACGGTTGCCGGTGCCGGCGCGCTCGCCGAGGTGGCCAGTGCCGTCGCGCTCGTGCTCGAGGCGGGCGCCGTCCCGGTGGGCGTCGGGAGGCTCGACGCCGTCGTCGCGGGTGAGGTGCCGGACGGCGTGAGGATGTCGGAGGTGGCCGTGGTGGGGGCCGCGAGGACGTCGGAGGTGGGCCCGGTCGCCGCAGCGCCGGTTGTGCTGGTGGCCGCGACCGTCGTCGGCATGAAGAAGCTGCTCGAGCCGAGCCCGTTGCCGGTGTAACCGCCGGGGCCCGTCCCTGACGGCGGTCCGGTGGTGCTCTCGAGCGGCGTGGCCGCGGGCGTCGAGG
Organism: uncultured Pseudomonadota bacterium; assembly: GCA_963723305.1. GTDB lineage: Bacteria > Myxococcota_A > Polyangia > Fen-1088 > Fen-1088 > JADGRB01. The sequence goes on along the minus strand of CAVRRT010000095.1, from coordinate 1,253 downwards.
GCGCAGACGTGGTCGGGGTCTGCGACGTGGTCGTGGTCTGCGCGCGCGCGGATGCGCCAGCCAGCAGAAGCGCGGCAGCCGCGCCGAACGTCGTGGCGACGATCCGCCTCATAAGACTTCTTCTCATGCTTCTCATGCCAACAATCTGTGTCGGCGCATCCGGCCTGAAAGGGGCGGCCGAGCTCAACCTTCGGGCAGCGGGATGAACTCGCGATCGTCACCCGGGATGACGCCGAAGCGCCGCTCCCGCCAGTCGGCCTTGGCGCGCTCGATCCGCGCGCGGGAGCTGGCCACGAAGTTCCACCAGATGTGTCGCTCTCCGTCGAGCGGCGCGCCGCCGATCATGACCAGGTGGGTGGGGACGAGCGCGCGGACCGACGCGGGGCCGGCATGAAGCAGGGCCATGGCGCCCGTGGCGATCCGCCGCCCGCCGCAGTCGAGCTCTCCCGCGACGACGTAGATGGCACGCTCCGGGTGCTCGTCCGGCAGAGGCAGCGTCGCCTCCGCCTCCAGCGTGGCCGCCACGTAGAGCGTCGGCGAGCAGACCGCGACGGGCGAGCGTGCGCCATAGGCGGTGCCGGCCACGATCCGGAGGGCCGCGCCCGGGCGAGAGACCGCGGGGATCGTCGCCGCCGGGTGGTGATCGAAGCGGGGAGCATTCTCCTCATCGGCAGCGGGCAGCGCGACCCAAGACTGAATGCCGTGGAGCGGCCCGCCGCTTCGTCGCACCTCGTCCCCGGTCCGCTCCGAGTGCGCGATCCCGCGCCCGGCCAGCATCCAGTTCACGTCGCCCGGCCGGATCGCCTGCCGCGATCCGAGGCTGTCGCGGTGGACCATCTCGCCGGCGAAGAGGTAGGTCACCGTCGCCAGTCCGATGTGCGGATGCGGGCGGACGTCGATGCCGTGCCCGGGCGGCATCTCGGCAGGCCCCATGTGGTCGAAGAAAATAAAGGGGCCCACCATCCGGCGTGCGCCCGCGGGGAGCGCGCGGCGGACGCCGAATCCGCCCAGATCGCGGGGGCGCGCCTCGATGACCAAGGCGACGGAGGCAACCGAATCGGACGCGGGTGAGCTCATGATTTTGACCTGGCGTTAGTATGACCAGATTCTGCGGAGCGGAGGTGACGGCATGTCGGTAGCTGGGGCCAGATCGTTCGCGGCGGCGTGGCGAGCGACCGTGGCGCTCGTGCTCCCGGCCCTGTTCTCGTTCGCGCTTGGCGCCTGCACGCGGCACGCCGAGCTACCGGTGATGG
>CAVRRT010000094.1:0-14619 GCA_963723305.1 uncultured Pseudomonadota bacterium | reverse complement strand
GTTATGTACGTCTGCTCGACCATTACGTATTGCTCACGCCGCGGCGACGATCTACTCGATCCACAACCTGGCGTACCAGGGCGTGTTCGACGGCGGCGGCATGTTCATCACCGGCCTGGGCCGTGAGCATTACAACGCCGCCGAGCTGGAGCACTTCGGCGCCATGAACCTCACCAAGGGAGCGTTCAGCCACAGCACCCTCCTCTCCACGGTGAGTCCGACCTACGCCCGCGAGATCCAGACCGGGGCCTACGGCAACGGGCTCGACGGCATGTTCTCCGCGCGCGCCGGCAATTTGGTCGGCATCCTGAACGGCATCGACATCGACGAGTGGAACCCGGCGGCCGACAAGCACCTGCCGGCCCGGTTCGACGCTCAGAACATGGCGGGCAAGGCGGCCTGCAAGGCGGCGCTCCAGAAGGAGGCGGGCTTGGCCGTGCGTCCTGACGTGCCGCTCTTCGGCGTGGTCGGCCGGCTGACCTCCCAAAAAGGATTCGACGTCCTGGCGCACGCGCTCGACAAGATGCTGGGCTGGGACATGCAGCTCGTCCTGCTCGGCACCGGTGACCCCGACGCTGAGCGCTTCTTCGCCTGGGCCGACGCCCACCGCGCCGACAGATTTCGCGCCTGGCTGAAGTTCGACAACGGCCGCGCCCACCGGATCGAGGCGGGCTCGGACTTCTTCCTGATGCCGTCGCGGTTCGAGCCCTGCGGGCTGAATCAGATGTACAGCCTGCGCTACGGGACCTTGCCGGTGGTCAGAGCGACCGGCGGCCTCGTCGACACCGTGCAGAACTACGACGAGGCGACCGCCGGCGGCACCGGCTTCATGTTCACCGACCTCAACCCCGAGTCACTGGCCAACACCGTCGGCTGGGCCGTCTCGACCTGGTTCGACCGCCCCAAACACATCGAAGCGATGAAGCAGCGGGCGATGGCGCAGGACTTCTCCTGGGACCGAGCGGCAGTGCAGTACCGGGATCTCTATCTGCGGGCCTACCAGAAACGACGCGGGCACGGATTCGCGGGGTAGCCGCAGCAGGCACACCCGAAGAATCCCGTTTCATTGATCGGCGGGTGGTTGCCACAACTCGACCTTGTTCCCCTCGGGATCGATGACCCAGGCAAACTTGCCGTACTCGGAGTCATCGATCTTGTCGAGGACGTTGCAGCCTTCCGCTTTGAGCGCCGTGACCAGAGCGTGAAGGTCTTCGACGCGGTAGTTGACCATGAACGAGGCTTTGCTTGGAGCAAACTGGTCGCCTCCCTCCGAAGCAACCGACCAGACGGTCGTTCCGCCCGTGGGCTTGCCATCCGAGTCGGCCCAGTAGAACGCGGTACCACCCCACGCCTGGACGTCGATGGCGAGATGACGCTTGTACCAAGCCCGCAGCGCAGGTGCATCCTTGGCCTTGAAAAAGATGCCGCCGATGCCAGTGACTCGCTTCATGTGAACCTCCGATCCTGTCCACCTGTCCACCTGTCCGACCGACGATACTGCCGTTCAGCAGCGGGCGCGAGAGGAGCCAAGGGGCGACCGACGCGCCCGAACCGACCCTCGGCCCGCCGGACCGGCACGGGCGCCGTGACGGCGATTCATGCCATCCGATGACTTCGGCGCGCCTCGGAAATTCGGGCCCGGGAGCAGCCCTGGCCTCGTGCGCGGGCCCGCGGGGCGTGCTGTGGGGGGAGAAGTGAGGTAGACATCGCGCCGCATGAACTTTACTGAGCTGAACCTGCACCCGGCGCTGGCGAAGGCGCTGGCGGCGCGTGGCTATGAAACTGCCACGGGCGTCCAGGCCGCGGTTCTCGACCCCGCGCTGGGGGGGCGCGACCTGCTGGTGTCGTCGCAGACCGGCTCGGGGAAGACGATCGCCTTCGGGGCGGTGCTGGCCCGGACGCTGCTGGGCGCGGACGAGGGCGAAGAGCCCGCCGCGCCTGCGGCGATCAAGGCACGGGCGCGGACGGAGCCGCGGGCGCTGGTGATTGTTCCGACGCGCGAGCTGGCGACGCAGGTCCGTGGCGAGCTGGCCTGGGTGCTGGCGGGCACGCGGCTGAAGCTGGCGTCGTTCACCGGTGGGACGCCGGTCAGCGGCGATCTGCGGACGCTCGAGCGCGGGGTCGACATCGTCATCGGGACGCCGGGGCGACTCGTCGATCTGCTGCGCCGCGCGCGGCTGCCGCTCGGCGCGCTCAAGGCCGTCGTCCTCGACGAGGCCGACGAGATGCTCGACCTCGGCTTTCGAGAGGACCTGGAGACGATCCTCAAGGCCGCGCCGGTCGACCGCCAGACGCTGATGCTCTCGGCGACGATTCCGCCGGAGATCAAGGCGATGGCCAAGCGCTTTCAGCGCGACGCGGTCCCCATCGATCCGCGCCGAACCGAAGGGGGCTCCACGCAGACCGAGGCGCACGAGGACATCACCTACGTCGCGCACATGGTGGCGGGGGGCGATCGCCTGGCGGTGGTGGTGAACGTGCTGCGCGCCTCGGACAGCCCGCGGGCGATCGTCTTTTGCACCACCCGCGAGGGGGTCGCCGGTCTGCACGCGGCGCTGGTCGCGCGCGGCTTCGCGGCGACGGCCATCTCGGGCGAGCGGGCGCAGGCGGAGCGGGATCGCGCGCTCGATCAGCTCCGGCGCGGCGAGGTGCGCATCCTGGTCGCCACCAACGTGGCGGCGCGCGGGCTGCACTTGCCCGACGTCGATCTGATCGTCCACGCCGACCTGCCGCTCAACGCCGAGTCGCTCACGCACCGGAGCGGGCGCACGGGCCGCGCGGGACGCAAGGGGACCGCGGTGGTGCTCGCCACGTCCTTCGAGCGCCGGAAGGCTGAGCGGCTGATGGCGAGCGCGCACGTCAAGCCGGTCTGGACGCCGCCGCCGTCGCGGGAGGCGATCGCGGCGGTCGCCCGCGAGCGTCTGGCCTTGGAGCTGCTGGCGCCGGCCGAGGCGGCGCCAGCGGCGCTGGACAAGGACGCCGAGGCGCTGGCGCGGCGCCTCGAGACCGACCTGCCCGCACCGGCGCTGATCCAGCGCCTGCTGGCGCGGGAGCTGGCGCGGCTTCCGGCCGGCGAGAAGGTTCAACCGGTCGGGGCGCCCCGGCCCGAGCCCGACCGATCGTTTCGCGGCGGCCGCGGCGACGAACGTGACGAGCGCTTTGTACCGCCGCGCGGCCGCTCCGAGCTGTCGCGCGAGGCGGTGCTGTTTCGCGTGAACCTGGGCGCCAAGGACAACGCCGATCCGCGCTGGCTGCTGCCGCTCATCTGCCGGCGCGGCGGAGTCACCCGTCACGACGTGGGCGCGATCCGGATCGGACCGCGCGAGACGACGTTCGAGATCTCCGGCGCGGCCGCGCTGGAATTCGCCGACGCGGCCGCCGAGAGCGATCCCCGCGCGCCCCACGTGTTCGTCGAACGCGCCGACGCAGCGGCGCGCACACCGGCACGGGAGCCCGAGCGGGAGTCCGCCCCGAAGCGCCCAGCGGCGCCGGCGGCGCACAAGACCGAACAGCCACCGAAGAGCCACAATGAGCTCCCGTCCCAGGCCCCTGAACGGCCGGCGAAGCCTCAGGAGGAGCTGGCGCCTCACGCGCCGGACGAGCCGCCGAAATCCCGAGAAGGTTTCGCACCCGCCCGGCCCCGATCGACAGCGAAGGCCAGCGTCAGCTCGGCGCCGCACAGGGGCGAGCAGCCACCGAAGCGGCGCGACGGGTTCGCCCCCTACACACCGGCGCGCGACAAGCGACCACCTGACTTCGACCAGCAGCCCGACGCTCACGCCGAGTCGCACACGCCTACCAGGTGGGACACGGAGGTGAAGCCGGAGCCGCACGGTAAGGCAGACGCAGAGGTCAAGCCGCACGGGAACGGCAAGCCCCACGCGCCTGGCAAGCCCACCTACGGCAAGCCCCACGCGGCCGGCAAACCCGCCTACGGCAAGCCCGCCTACGGCGCCAAGCCCGCCTACGGCGACAGGCCCGCATTCCGCGACAAGCCAGCGTATGGCGGCAAGCCTACCCACGGCGGCAAGCCCGCCCACGGCGGCAAGCCCGCCTACGGCAAGCCCGCGTTCGGCAAGGCCACCTACGGCGGCAAGCCTGCCTACGGCAAGCCCGCGTTCGGCAAGCCCGCGAACGGCAAGCTCAAAGCGTACAAGCCCAACGCGTACGGTAAGCCCCACGCGCCCGCCAAGCCGCATGCGGACGGCGAGCCTCAGGCGCCCGGCAAGCCGCACGCGGCGCGGCCGGCGCACGCGGGGCCCAAAGACAAGCACCGGAAGGTTTAAGTGGGGATTCTGCTGGGCGTGCAGGATCTCTCCGCGGCCTTCGGCGCGCGGCCGCTGTTCGAAGGGGTCAGCTTCACCATCGAGGAGGGGGAGCGCATCGGGCTCATCGGCCCGAACGGCGCCGGCAAGTCGACGCTGCTCCGCATCCTGGCCGACGAAATGGGGCCCGATCGGGGGAACGTCGCCCGACGCCGCGGCCTGCGCGTGGCGCGGCTGGAACAGACCCCGCGCTTCACCGACGGAGCCACGGTGCGCGAGACAATTGAGGAGGGCCTGGCGGCCGGCGGGGCCGCCCATGAGGCCAACGACGAGATCGTCCGCCGGGTGATGGCCCAGCTGGTGCTCGACGGTCGGGGCGACGCCGGCGTCGAACCGGAGGCGCCGATCGCCTCGCTGTCGGGCGGCTGGCAAAAGCGCGTGGCGCTGGCGCGTGCGCTGGCGCGACAGCCGGACCTCCTGCTGCTCGACGAGCCGACCAACCACCTGGACGTCGAAGGGATCGAGGTGCTGGAGTCGCTGCTGGCGCGCGCGCCATTCGCCACCCTCACCGTCACGCACGATCGTCTCTTCCTGCAGCGGGTGGCGACGCGCATCCTGGAGCTCGATCGCCGCAACGCCGGCGGGCTCCTGAGCATCGCCGGCGACTACGCGACCTACACCCGCGTGAAGGGGGAGCAGATGCACGCGCAGGAGCGGCGCGAGGTGGTCCTGCGCAACACGCTCCGCCGGGAGACCGAATGGCTGCAGCGTGGGGCGGCGGCGCGCAGCACCAAACAGCAGGCCCGCATCGCCCGCGCGGGCGCGCTGGCCAGCGAGGTCGGCGAGCTCGACCACCGCAACCAGAAGCGCACGGCGGGGCTCGACTTTCAATCGTCGGAGCGGCGCCCGCGCCGGCTCGTGGAGGCGCGCGCGGTCGGCAAGAGCTACGGCGACCGCACCATCTTCAAGGGCGTCGATCTGTTCCTCGGCCCCGGGACGCGTCTCGGCCTCCTGGGCGCGAACGGGTCCGGCAAGTCGACGCTGATCCGGCTCCTGCTGGGCGTCGAACCGCCGTCGGAAGGGACGGTGGTGCGCGCCGACGGCCTGCAGGTCGCCTACTTCGAGCAGAGCCGGGACGCGCTCGATCCGGCCCGCACGCTGATGGACACCATCTGCCCCGACGGCGACTTCGTGACGTTCCGGGGGGCGCGCGTCCATGTCCGCGGCTACCTGGAGCGCTTCCTGTTCGAGCACGAGCAGATGAGCACGCCGGTGGGCAAGCTGTCGGGCGGCGAGCAGAGCCGCCTGCTGCTGGCGCAGCTCATGCTGCGGCCCGCGCAGATCCTGGTGCTCGACGAGCCGACCAACGATCTCGATCTGCCGACGCTGGCGGTGCTGGAAGAGGCGCTGACCGGCTTCGAGGGCGCCGTCCTGCTGGTGACCCACGATCGCTACTTCCTGGACATGGTCGCCACGACGATCCTGGCCTTCGATCAGGAGGCGCACTCCGTCGTGCCGTTCGCCAGCCTGGCGCAGTGGGAGGGCTGGCGCGCCGAGCGCGTCGCCGCCGCGCGCAACGCACGCCGTCCGGAGGCGAGCGGAGGTTCGAAGGCGGCGCGCGTGGCGCGCAGCAAGCTGGGGTACAAGGACCAGCGCGAGTACGACGCCATCGAGGAGACGGTGGCCCAGGCCGAGAGCGCCCTTCACGACGCCATCGCCGACAGCGAGCGCCCGGAGCACGCCGCGGACGCCGCGCGCATCCTCGAGCTGCTGGCGTTGGTCGAAGAACGCCGCGCCGAGGTCGAGCGCATCTACGCCCGCTGGGTCGAGCTGGAAGCGAAGCGCGAAGGCGTGCCGCCGGCCTGACTTGAGTTATAAATCGCCCATGGCGATGACCACGACCGCGAGCGGACTGCAGTACGAAGACACGCACCCCGGCACCGGCGCCGAAGCCAAGGGCGGAACGTGCGTGATGCACTACACCGGCTGGCTCTGGACCGACGGTGCCAAGGGGAGCAAGTTCGACAGCTCCCACGATCGCAAGAGCCCGTTCTCGTTCGCGCTCGGGCGAGGCCAGGTGATCAAAGGATGGGACGAGGGCGTCGCCGGCATGAAGATCGGCGGCAAGCGCACGCTCATCATCCCGCCTGACCTCGGCTACGGCGCGCGCGGCGCGGGCGGCGTCATCCCCCCGCACGCGACGCTGCTGTTCGAGGTCGAGCTCCTCGAGCTCAAGTAAGTCGCGCCGGCTCTGGCGGGAGATCCGCCGATCGGCCGCTCCCGCGTGCCGGAAGGGCGCTGGCGGCCGAGGGGCACGCTTCGGCCGTGGCTCTCTGTCATGACGCGGTGGTCCGGCGTTCGGCGGCGCGCGGCGCGCCGGGAATTTCGCGCGCGGCGCGCGTTACCCTGCCGCGCGTCCATTTCGGCGCTGGAACGGGTTACACTGCCCGGTCCCCAAAAACCGAGGAGGCTCTCGTGGCAATGATTGATCGGATCAAAGGAATCTGCCTGAAGCCGAACGCGGAGTGGCCGGTCATCGAGGCCGAGACGACCTCCACCCGCGATCTGATGATCGGCTACGCCGTACCGCTGGCGGCCATTCCCCCCATCGCCGGGTTCATCGGTGGCGTCTTCGTGGGCCGGACCCTGCCCTTCGTCGGGACCTACCATGTGCCGCTTGCGACCGGCCTCACGCTGGCCGTCGTGACCTACGTGCTGTCGCTGGTCGGGATCTTCATCCTGTCGCTCATCATCAACGCGCTGGCGCCCAGCTTCGGGGGCCAAAAGAACAGCGCGCAGGCGCTCAAGGTCGCCATCTATTCCTACACCCCGGCCTGGGTGGCCGGCATCCTCACCATCCTCACCTCGCTCGGCATCCTGGCGATCGTCGCCTCATTCTACGGCCTCTACCTGCTCTACCTCGGTCTGCCGGTCCTGATGAAGAATCCCAAGGAGAAGTCGCTGGGATATACGGTGGTCGTCGTCATCTGCGCCATCGTGCTGTCGGTGGTGATCGGCGCAGTGGCGGTCGCGGTGGGCGGCACGGGGATGATGGCGGGCGGGCGGGCTCCAGGGGCTGGCACGCCCGGGCAGCTCTTCGGCGGCGGCGCCGATCCAGTTCGACAAGGACAGCCCGCTCGGGCGGCTGCAGGCGATGGGCGCGGCGATGAAGGAGAGCAACACCAAGATGGAGGCCGCGCAGAAGAGCGGCGACCCCGGCGCGCAGGCGCAGGCGGCCATGCAGGGGCTGGGGGCGCTGTTCGGCGGCGGCAAGCGCGTCGACCCGATCGGCATCGCAGAGCTCAAGCCGTTCGTCCCCGCCACCTTCGCCGGCCTCGAAAAGACGGGCGGCAGCGCGGAGAAGAACGGGATGGCCGGCCTTGCCGTCTCCAAGGCGGAGGGGATCTACAGCGACCACGCGCAGAAGCACGTCACGCTGGAGATCACCGACTCCGGCGGCGCCAGCGGCCTCATCGGCATGGCGGGCTGGATGAACCTGCAGGGCGAGCGCGAGGACGACAACGGCTTCGAGAAGACGGAGAAGGTCGACGGCCGCTTGATGCACGAGAAGGGGTCGAAGCGCCCCGGCGGCGACAACGAGTTCACCGTCGTGCTCGCTGATCGCTTCATCGTCGCCGCGCACGGCAGCGTCGATCTCCCCGCGCTCGAAGGCGGCCGTGTCGGGACTCGACCTCGGCAAGCTCGAAGCGATGAAGTCAGTCGGCGTCGCCAAGTAGCGCGCCGCGCGCCGGGCGCCGGCCCACCAAGAGACGGACGACGGACCGACGACGGCGCGGCCGGCGCGGACCGAGGTCAGCGGGCGCGGCAGGCCCAGAGCTGGCGGCGGATGGCGCCCGCGTCGAGCCCCTCGCCGATCAGGACGAGCTCGGTGACGGGCGCGTCGGCGCCCCAGGGCTCGCCGAAGCGGAGCTCCGTGTGGAGGCCGGCGCGCTCGAGAAAGCCGCGGCGCGGCTCGCCGGCCAGGTGGACGAAGCCCTTGGCGCGCACCAGCGCCGTCCCCCAGCCGCTCGACGACGGCCATGAGCGGGGCTCGGCCAGCAGCGGCGCCGGATCGCTGTAGGCGACGGCGGCGAGCTGGCCGTGGGTGTGCGGTCCGTGCGCGCGGCCCGCGCCGCGCGCCCCGGCGCCGCGCGTCGAGCAGCCAGGGCACGAGCTCGGCGGTCGCCTCGTCGGTGTCGGGAAAGCCGGCGCGCTCGGCGGCCGGGTTGCGACGGCCGAGCTCGCGGTGCAGCGCCACCACCGCGTCGGGCGCCGCCAGGTCCAGCTTGCTGAGCAGCGATGCGATCGGCCGCCTCGACCTGCGCGCGCGCCTCCTCGTGTCGCGCCAGCTGCGCCCCACCCGCTTCGGCGTCGACCACGCAGACCACGCCCGACGCGACCGCCGGCGCGGCGTCGCCCAGCCCCTCCAGCCCGTCGAGGATCGACCACGGCTCGGCGATTCCGGTCGTCTCCAGCAGCACCACCTCCGGTCGCGCGCGGCGCGCCACCTCGGCGATCGCCGCCCACAGCTCGGACTGCACGCGCACCTCGTGGCAGACGCAGCCGCCCGCCAGCTCCATCACGTCGCCGGAGCGGCTCTTGACCAGGCGGGTGTCGATGTCGATGCGGCCGAGCTCGTTGATGATGACGCCGACCCGCCGGTGGTGCTGGGCGCCGAGCACGCGGTTCAAGATCGTGGTCTTGCCGGCGCCCAAAAAGCCGGTCAGCAAAACGAGCGGCGGCCTGACGGCGACATCGAGCGGGGACACGGCGCGCGATTGTAGCGCGCCACCGCCTCAGTCCTCGTCGGGAACGTTGCTCCCGCGCGCGGGCGGCGCGCCCGACGTCCGAGCGTCGGGCGCGCCCGAGGGAAATGCCGCCGGGACACAGGCGCGGACGGCGGCGACAATCTCGGCGTCGGGCGATCGAGATCGACGGCGCAGCCGGCGTCGCCGAGCGCCGCCAGCGCGCCCCGCGCGTAGTAGCGGACGAGCGGGAACGGGTTGATGAGCTGTCGGGCCACGGCGGACACCAGGGCCGCGCTCGTTGCCCGCGGCGTGCCCGCGCCCGGCCTGCCCGGGCCCGGCGCGGCGTGCGCCGCTCCCAGCGTCGCCAGCGCCACCGCCTGCTCGTGCGCCTTGCCGCGCTCGAGCGTGGCCTCGAGCGGCCGAGCGTCCAGGCTGCCGTAGAGCGCCACCAGCGCCGCGCGATCGTACCTCTGCCCCCACCAGCCCTCCATCGTCGAGACCAGCTCGCCGACCGTCTTGTCGGCGTGGCAGAGCGCGCATTCGATCGGGCGATCGCGCTCGACGCGCACTGGATCGTCGGGGAGGCCGATGCGGTGGTAACGGGTGAGCGCGTAGCCGAGCCCCATGTTTTTCCGCGGCATGTGGCAACCGACGCAGCTGGCGCCGGCGCCGTTCGGATCGTGGTGGGCATGGGTGGCCAGCGCCGCGGGAGCCGCGTACTGGCCGTGGCAACGGACGCAGACCCCGTTGCCCGCCGGCGTCGCCAGCCGATCCAGATCGGCCCGCCGGTCGGCGCCGTGCGGATCGTGGCAGGTCACGCAGGACATCTGGCGGGCGCAGCCGCCCAGCAGGAAGTCGCGCCCCTCGCCGGAGGTGATCGAGCTGCCGCCCGCGCTGTCGCCGCGCCGCTCTCCCCCCTCCCAGGTGAACGGATAGCGCGAGAAGAGCACCTGGTGGCAGCGGGCGCAGGCACGGTTGATCCGTTCGGCGCGCGTCACCTCGCCGTCGGCGCGCGCCAGCTCGGGACGCGCCTCCAGGAACGGGCTCCGCGGCGCGAAGTCGGGGAGCACCCGCGGATCGTCGGCGTGCGCGCGGCTCCCGCCGTGGCAGGCCTCGCAGCCGATGCCGACCTCCACGAAGTGGCGCGCCGCGAACCGCGCGCGCAGCTCGTGAATCCCGCGCTCGAGCGCCGCCCTCGGACCCGCACCGCTGGCCGGGGTGCCACCGACGGCCGTCACCTCCGCGTCGACGGCGTCGACCAGCGCCTGCGCGCCCCCGGCGGCGACCTCGAAGTGAAAGCGGCGCTGCGGCGGGAGCAACTTGTCGACCACCTCCCCCTGGTATCCGGGGGCGCCGCGATCCTGTTGACGGAGCTCGGCCCTGCCGAGCCCGCGGTCCCCCCGAAGGTCCGCCTTCGCGGCCTGGGTTGCCGTCGTCGCGAGAGGGTCCGGGCCCCCCCCAGCCTTCCCGGCTGATCGTAGAGCGCCCCCCAGACGTCGTCGAAGTAGGGGACGGTGTTGTGGCAGAAGACGCAGGTCTGATTCCAGACGCCGCCGGCGTGAAGACCCGGTCGCTCCGTCACCAGCACCGAGTAGCCCTTGAGGCGGAAGCTCTTGGTCTCGAAGACGTAGGAGATGGGGAGGATCAACTCGCGATCCGGGCTCGAGGAACCTGGAAGCGCCGCCGCGCCGACCTCCACACCGGCGAAGTCCTCGCGGTAGCGGCCGCCGATCACGCGCGTGACACGATAGAGGTGAACCCCGCCGGCCGGAGAGCTCAGCTCGACGAAGCGCGCCCCGTCCCGCGCGGTCATGCGCGCCGCGTCGTCCTTGAAACGAAACGTCGTCCCGTCGAACGGCGCCCGGATGCGCGCCTGCTCCGGCAGCCGCGTCATCAGGTGCATCGGCGCGTCCCGCCAGGCCGCGGTGATCTCGGCGTGGCAGCCGGCACAGCGCTCCGAGCCGGCGTAGTCGGCCCGCAAGATGTTGCTCTGCACCCGCGCGGGGCCGGCGGGGACCGCGATGGCGCCGGCGGCCCGAGGACGGGAGGCGCCGCAACCGCCCGCCATCACCGTCGTCGCCAGGAGCGCAACGACAGCAGCGACGAGGACCGTTCCCGTGGCGCGCGCAGGCACGAGCCGAGACTATACGCAAACGTCGACGTTGCAGGGTCCGGAGACGCGCCGTACGCTTTGGTGATGGCTGCGCAGGAACGGTCGGCGCGGACAGAGGACGGGGCGGCGGCGAGCTTCGAGTACCGCTCGCGGCTGCAGATCGGGCGGCTGCCGCTGGTCCACGTCGTGCGCGGGATCGACCCCTCGACCGGCCGGCGTCCACCGGCGGTCGGCGTCATCGCCGTGGGCCAGGTTGCGGTCGGCATCATCGCTGTCGGTCAGGTCGCGCTGGGGGTGATAAGCGTCGGTCAGGCGGCGATCGGGCTCGGCTGGGGGATCGGGCAGGTGGCCTGCGGTCTGCTGGCGGCAGGACAGGTCGCGGCCGGGATGCTGGGCGCCGTGGGACAGATCGCGCTCGGCCCGCGCGGCCTCGGGATGGTCCACTTCCCCGGTGCCTGGGTGGCGATCGGGTGGCTGCTGGGCGGTATCTGCGTGCTGGCGGCGATCGCCCGGCGCCGCCGCCGCCTGGCGCCGCTGCTGTCGCTCCCCTGGCCGACGGCGATCCGCGCGGTGCGCCAGCGCGGCGAGCTTGGCGAGCCCGGCCAACCCGGGTCCTCGGCCGGCAGCGACATCGCGCACGTGGCGGCGCGGGTGATCTCCGCCGATCGCCTGCGGGCCCCGCTCTCCGGAGCCCCCTGCGTCTACTGGCACATGGTGGAGGTCGGCCCCGCGTTCCGCGTGCACGAGCACGGCGGCGGCGAGGTGACGATCGCCGACGCGACGGGCGCCGCGCGCGTCGATCTCGCCAGCCCGGTCATCTTCATCCGCAGCGACAACTACCGCGAGATCGCCGGCCCGGACTGGGCGCTCCACCTCGAGACCTCGCTGGTGAACGGAGACGACGTTCACGTCGCCGGACCGGTGACGCTGGCCCCCGATCGCGACGCGGGCGGCGGATTCCGCGGCGGGGACTCGCCCCTCTTCGTGGGGCGGCCGGACCGACCGCTCGTCGTCACCACGCGCGATCCACTGAGCTTCCAGGCCGAGCTTCGCTTCGCGGCGACCATCGGGTGGATGTCGCTGGCGGGCGCGCTCGGCGCCCTGGCCCTGGCGCTGGTCTGATGGCGATCGCTAGGGCGCCGCGTCGCTCGGCCGCGTGACGGCGCGCAGCCGGGCGCGCGTGATGGTGGTGAACTTCGCGCCGTCCTGGACCTGCATCTCCAGCATGACCGGTCCGAGATCGGGGGCAAACGTCGTGCGGGTGACGCGGACCGGATCGGTGCGCGTCACCTCGACGACGATGCAGCCGAGGTAATGCTCGCCGGAGTCCAGCTTGAAGTCGGCCGTCACCGAGGCTACGTGCGCCCGCCCCCCTTCGACGGCCCACTCGGCGCCCGCGTTGATCGGGTTCTTGAGGACGTAGTCGCCGAGCATGCCGCCGTCCATCTGCGCGACGCCCTCGGGCGTGACGGCGTAGGTCAGCTTCTCGTCGCCCGTCTGCACCACGGCCGTGTCGCCGGTGCGCTCGAGCACCGCGTAGGTTGCGAGGATGTTCATCCCGTCCTTCTCCACGTCGTAGGCCCACTTCCAGCCCGGCGCGAGCGGATAGAAGTCGGCGGCGGTCAGGTTGGGGCGGGGCTTGATGTCGTTCGGCGTCCCACCTCCGGTGGCACAGCCGATCACGAGAGCCCCAACCACGACCGCCGCGACGAGAGAGCGCATGGAACGTGAATCATCAACGATTTTGGTCTCCCTCTCAAGAATCTGAGGGGCGACGGGCCCGGCGCGGACGAACGGGGCGCGCCGAAGGTGACAATGGTGGTACGACCATTGCTAATCTAGCGGGCCAGGGAACCGCCACATCACGATGCCGCACACCAGCTCTGCCCGCCTTTGCGCACTGCTCGCGCTCGCGGCCGCGCTCCTGGCCGCCCCGACGCTCGTCCACGCGGCGCAGCCGCTGGCGGCCGCCGGCGACGCCGCGCTGAATGCCGAGCGGGCGCGGCTGCGCGGCGAGCTCGATCGGGTCAACGCGGAGATCGACACGCTCAAGCGCGCCCCGCGCGGCGTCGGCGACGACTACCGGCTGCAGGCGCGCCAGGCGGACGCCGAGGCGCTGGCCCGCCGCCTGATCGACATCGAAGCGCGCCTCGGGCTGCGGGCCCCATCCGCCAAACCGGGTCCGCTGCCGGTCGCCACGCCGACCGACGGCCCCAGCGATCTCGAGGCCAAGGCCGACATCCTGGCCGACCAGTCGCGCCGCGTGCGCCTGGAGGCCGACACGCTCGATCATCGTATCAGCGAGGCGAAAAGCCGTCAGGATCTGCGCCGCCGCGCCGCCGACCTGGATCGCGATCCGTTCGCGCCGCTCGAGGGCTCGAAGCGCCGGGTGGCCAGCATCGCGACGCCCGACAGCTCCGGGCATGGCCTGTCCGTCCCCAGTCCTTCCGGCGCCAACGCTCCGGGCACGCCGGTCGATCGCCCCTCGACGCCGAGCCAGAACCTGACGGTCACCGCCGGCACGGCGCCGCAATCGGTGGGGAGCACGCCGCCGACGCCGCTCACCGGGGCGCCGGCCACCGCGCTGTCGCTGGAGCTGCGCGACCTGCTCGACCCGGCGACCGTCGCCGACATCCGCCGCCTCGAGGGGGCAAAGGCCCAGGGGACGTCGGTGCAGGCGCTGGAGCGCGCCGTGGCGGCGCTGCGGGCGCGGGCCGGAGCCCTCGACGCGGCCGCGCAGGCGATGCGCCAGAGCGCGCGGACGCCGCGCTGACGGCGCGCCGCCCGCCGGATACACTGGCCGAGCATGGTCCGCTCGGCGCTGATTGCGCTCTCGCTCCTCGCGATCCCCGGCGCCGCGCGCGCCGAGACCGGGGGCGCGCCCGAGACCGAGCGCTACGCGCTGCGCGCCGAGGCGGGACTGGAGTACGACACCAACGCCCATCGCACCGAGCTGGTGGCCGGCGGGGACAACCCGCCGCTGGTCGCCTCGCTGCTCGAGCGGCTCGTCTTGGCCGCGACGCTGTCGGACGTCGTCGCCGACGGGCAGCTGCTGACGCTGGGCGCGACCGCGGCCGGCAAGATCTTCGACGCGCCGGCGGCGCGAGACGAGGACGTGGCCATCGCGCAGTCGTCGCTGGCCTGGCAGGAGAGCGTCGGACCGAGCACGACGCTCACGCTGGCGGGAGGTTATTACGAGGCGTTCCAGGCGCAACCGGCGAACCTGATCGACGCCAGCGAACGGCGGGACTTTCGCTCGCTGGCGCCGACGGTGAAGCTCGATTGGCTCGCCAGCGAAGAGCTCGAGCTGACGGTCAGCGCCGGGTACCGAAACTTCCTCTTCAAACCGGACCGCGACGAGGACTTCGACGCCACGACCGCCGCCGTCGAGCTGCGCTGGGCGGGCCCGCCCGACGACGGCGCCGACTGGGAGGCGAGCACCGGCGCGTCGTTCGAGGATCGCTTCTTCGGGGGACCGGCGTTCACCGTCGAC
>CAVRRT010000093.1:0-6148 GCA_963723305.1 uncultured Pseudomonadota bacterium | reverse complement strand
CAACCGCCGCGGTCCTGGTCCAGTAACGACGCGAACACCGAGGGCGAATCGAAGGAGGGCGCGCACAGGAAGCTGATGGTGCCGTCCAGCGCGACCAGGGCGATCGTATTCAGGTCGCCGATGACCGCGTGGTCCTCGATCCGGTACTGTCCGCTCATTCCGACCTCGGGCTGCCGAGCACCTCGGCCAACTGGTGCTCGAGCATCGGCTCATGCGTCCTCGGGCGGACCTCATCCTGAACGGCAGCAGCAGCCATCCCTCCAAGAAGCTGGGCTTCTAAAGCGACCCCGCAAGTAACCCCTGACCCGATTCGGGAGAGGCGGCGTACCCCGACCCGCGACCGTGGCCCGACGGTCGTTCGCGCGAGCGCGGCGCTCTGCGCGAACCGAGGAGCGTGCGACTTCGGGGACAGGTTCGACCACTTCTCTTGTAGGCTCGGTCCAGGACGATGAAGGGATTCCTGGTGCTGCTCGTGCTCTCGGCCGTGGGCCTGGCCGGCGTTCTCTACTGGCGACAGTCCCTCCGGCCCAGCGCGCCGGTCATCGCTGCCGCCGGCGGGCCGGCCAGGGATGGCAAGGAACGGCGCCGGCGGCGGAAGCGCGGCGCGCGGCGCCTCGCGCGCAACGAGGTGGTCGCGCAGAATGACGTCCACGTCGCGTCGGCGCCGGCGGGAGACGCGCCAACGGCCGAGGGCCCGTCCCCGGCCTACGCTCTGCCGCCCGAAGACGATGCTCCTGTCGCGGCGGGCGGCTCCTCGACGACGGAGGTGGGGCCGGCGGACGTATTGGGCGCGCTCTCGTCACCGACGGCGGCGCCGAGCGGCGGGCGGCGTCAGCCCGTCGACGAGCCCGAACCCATCAAGCTGCGGGCCGCCGACCTCAAGATCGTATGGCAGGGCGAGGATTTGTCGCGGCCCGAGACCATGCGCCTCGACCTCTCGAACGAAGCCGGCGGGCACGAGCTGTCGCAGGACGAGATCGACGCGCGCTTCCGGACCAAGGAAGACGCCGTCCTCGGTTGCGTCGCCCGGGCGCGGCCCGACGAGTACACCTTCATCCCCGGCCGCGTCACCGTGCGGTTCCGTATTCAGCGGACGGGCGCCGTGAAGGGCGTGCAGGTCGAGGCGCCCGTCATCTTGCACAAGGGCGGGCTCACCGGCTGCATAAAAGGCGTCGTGGGCAGCCTGCGGTTTCCGGCCTCGAACATGAGCCAGGTGATTAGCTACCCGTTTTCGTTGATGTAGCAACGCGCGCGATCCGCGCGCGCTGTGCCTCGACAGCGCGCGGTGTCGAGGATTCCGCAGGGGTTGAGCGGATGCGTTCGGCCGCGACGTTACTGGAGCGCGCGGGCAACGGCCTGGCAGGCGCGCGCGATCCGCTCTTCGTTTTCGACCAGCGCGAATCGAACGAAGCCCTCGCCCTGGGCGCCGAACCCGGTCCCCGGCGACACGGCGACGCCGGCCTTCGACAGCAGGTGCGACGTGAACCCCACGCTGCCCATGCTCTGGAAGCGCGCCGGGATCCGGGCCCACACGAACATGGTGGCCTTGGGCATCGGGATCTCCCAGCCGGCCGCCCGCAGGCCGGCGACCAGGGCCGCCGCGCGCCGGCGATACTGCTCCCGAGGCTCGTCCGCGGTGCATTCGAGCAGCGCGGTGACGGCGGCGGCCTGGATGGGCCGGAAGATGCCATAGTCGCGATAGCCCTTGACCACGGCCAGCGCGCTTATCAAATCGCGGTTTCCGACGCAGGCCCCGACCCGCCAGCCGGGCATCGAGTAGCTCTTGGAGAGAGTAAAGAACTCCACCGCCAGCTCGCGCGCGCCCGGCACCTGAAACACGCTCGGGGCTGGTTTGCCGTCGAAGGTGAGGTCGGCGTAGCAGAGATCGGACACCACCCAGAGATCGGCCTTCCGGGCCAGGTCGACGACCTTCGCGTAAAAGGCGAGATCGACGACCTCGGTGGTGGGGTTTTGCGGGAAGTTGACCACCAGACCGACGGGCCGAGCCGCCGAAGCCAGAGCGGTCTCGATGGCCTTGAAATGATCTCCGCCCGGCGTCACCTGATAGGAGACCACGTTGGCTCCGGCCAGCAACACGCCGAAGTGATGAATGGGATAGCCGGGATCGGGCGTCAACACGGACTCGCCCGGAGAGAGCACGGCGAGGAACAGGTCCGCCAATCCTTGTTTGGAGCCGAGCGTGGTGACCACCTCGGATTGCGGATCGAATTCGACGGCGTATCTGCGCCGGTACCATTCGGACATCGCAGAGCGGAGCTCGGGGATTCCGCGCGAAGGCATGTACCTCTGAAACCCAGGTTCTTCTATGTCGGCGCGGAGTCGGTCGACGACCGCCCGCGGCGGCGCCAGGTCCGGGCTCCCCAGCCCGAAGTCGAAGATCTCGCGTCCCTCCGCACGCAGGGCGTTCTTCAGGTCGTCGACCTGGCCCAGCACATAGGCTGGCAGCTGCTCGATGCGTGGGAAGCGCCTCTTCATGCGCGGTTTCTTAGCATGGAAGGTCGCCGACTCGAAACGGGTTGGGGCGCCGGCCGGGGGCCGCGCGCGCGGGCCTCGCGCCTGACCCTCGACGGCACCAGCAAGCAAGCCCGAGAGCTACCTTCTCGGCTCGTACCGCATCGCCACCGCCCCCGAGCCGAGCTCCAGCCGGCTCACGAGCTTCAAGTCGACATACTTCGACAACCCCGCGAACAACGTCGGCCCATGGCCCGCCAGCCTGGGCTGCACCACGAGCTCGTACTCATCGATCAATCCCAGCTCCGCCAGCGCAAGGGGGAGCTTCACGCCTCCCACCAACAGTCCGTTGCCCGGCTCCTGCTTGAGCTGTTGAACGGCCTTCCCCAGATCCCCGCGCACGAGCTCGGCGTTCCAATCGACCCGGTCGAGGGTGCTCGACACGACGTACTTTTTCGCCGCGTCGATCGTCCGGGCGAAAGGTTCCATCCAGTCAGGCCTCGCCTCCGTCCCCCTCCGCGGCCGCCACGCTGCCTCCATCATTTCGTAGATCACCCGGCCAAAGAGGAGGGCATCGGCCTGGGCCAGATTCTCGGCCGCGTGCCGATGCACGTCTTCGTTCGGGGAAATCGCACGATGATCGCAGCACCCGTCCAATGTGACGTTGATGGAATACCGAAGCGGCCGCATTGCGCGCCCGAGCGTACCGCAATTCCGTCCTCCTCCTTATGTCGACGTTCGTCTCACGTGAGGTCGGCATCGTGCGCAGTCGATGTGCGTCCACTTCACAGGCTGCCACCGTCCCGGTACGCGGCCGGTCGCGGAAGAGGTGAATTTCGCACGTGATCGTCTGCTCGCGGCCTCGCGCACACTTGGCCCCAAATTTGAAACACACGGCGCCCATGATCCGCGCGTCATTGAGGGTGGGACTGATGCATTGGTTGGTTCTGGGCTCGATCGTGGGCGCCGGAGGTTGCGCGTCCGTCGAGTATCGGGTGCCAAGCTGGGAGGTCGAACGGCTCACGCAGATTCCGCCCGCCATGCGCGGCGGCGAGGTGCGCGTCGTCCCGGCGGGGGCAGTCGTGCCGCCACCGCCACCGCCGGTCGCCGACGCACCGCCGCCGCCGCCGACCGAGGCCGACGTAGGTGTCGATGTGCAGGGTCCGCTGGTGCTGGTGGTGACGCCGCAGCCGGTGGTCGTGGCCTCGCGGCCGGTCGCCATGCGACGGCCAATCGGAGCACCGGTCGCCGCCAACCCACGCCCGGCGCCGCCTGCTGGTGGCTGGAGAACCGCCGCGCCGCCTGCCCGCCCCCCGACCGCCACACACGTTCGGTCGACCGGCGTCGGCCATCATGGCGGTGGAGGTGGCGGCAGCGCGGCAGGTGCCGCGGCGGGAGCGGTGGCGGTGGTGGGCCTCGTCGTGCTCCTGGCCGATGCAGCCGCCACCGCCGCCGCGGCGGACGCTGCTCGCCTTTACGACGGATGGGTGGCCGTCGACGCTGGCCACCCGCTGCGCCTCTTCTATGGCGGCGGCCTGGGGCGCGTCGTACCACTGGCCCGGCTCGCCCCCGCGGAATCTGATCGGCCTCCAGTACGCCGCGCTCGAAGAGGATGACGGCCACGTGGAACCGATAGGCCGGGCGCCGCCACCGGCCGCGCCCTACCTGCCGCCGCCGCCACCCGTCGCGACGCAACCGCCCCTGCCCGCGCCTCCGCCCCTGCCCGCGCCTCCGCCTCCGCCCGCATCACAGGTGGCCGACCCTGAATCGCCTTGAGCGGCCTCGGGAGCGCCCCGGCATCTCATGAGGCGGCTCAGGCTGCCCTTTTCGCCGCCACCGATCGCGAGGGAGCGCCCGTCCCGGACGACGCACTGCTGGCCGCCTCCCCCTCTGCCACTGCGACCTTCGCCGTTCCGATCCCGCTTCGCTGCAAGAGCTTCGTCCGGATCTCCCTGAGGAGATCCTGATGCTCGACTGCTTCGCGGGTATCGACTTGTTCGACCTGGGCGGCGTCGGCCGCGCCGCCAGCCGGATGGATTATGCCAAGCTGACGCACCTGAACGGCGTGTGGCTGCGCGGCGCGGACGATGCGCGGCTGGCGGGCGACGTGATCGGCCGGCTGCCCGCCCAATGCGGCGTGACACCCGATGAGACGGCGCAAGCGCGCATCCTGCGGCTGATGCCGGGGCTGAAGGAGCGCGCCAAAACGCTGGTCGAGCTGACCGCCGCCGCGGCCTTTCTGGCCCGCCAGGTGCCGCTGCCGTTCGAGGCCAAGGCGGAGGCTTTGCTGACGCCCGAGGCCCGGGCCATGCTGGCGCGACTGGCCCCTGCCCTCGCCGCCACGGATTTTTCGGCCGCCGCGATTGATGCCGCCTTGCGCGCGTTCGCCGAGGCGGAGGGGCGCAAACTGGGTCAGGTGGCGCAGCCGCTGCGCGCGGCCGTCACCGGCAGCACGATGAGCCCCGGGATTGACGCGACGCTGGAAGCGCTGGGGCGTGAGGAGACGCTGGCGAGGCTTGGGGCGATTTGAGGCGAAGGAAGCACGTCTTTTTGTGAACAAAAAGAAGCAAAAAAACTTTGGCCCTGCGGGGTGTGGCAACGCCTGAGCTAACACTTGTCAATAAAAGTTTGTTGGCTGTCCAGCTTAAATTTCCGTGGCTGGCCAAACGCAACCGGGCTGGTTTGGAGTTGCTGCCGGCACTAAGCAGACATGGGATGGGATTGTCTTGGATGCCATGCACTGGATCAACGATCTTGCAACCAGGGCGCGGTTCTAACGGCAGGTAACGCCAAAAGGGTGGCAATTTCCCGCGTTTTTTGATACGGAGTGGGTAATAGTGTATCAGATTTTCGGCTCAGCGGGGGTTATGCCAGACAATTCTCGTCGTTTTTTTCTGCAAGCCATTGATAAGGATCATGGGTGCGCCGTTCTCGAAGCATCTTTTTATGTCGATGATGTGGGTGAGCTGCGAAAATTGATCGATGTAGATGAAACCGCCGGCCATGAATGGCCCGGCGCTTATGAGATAGACGGCACCGAGCTTAAGAGAGTTTGCCAGCAGTACGGCGTAATGTTTGATCCCGGTGAGAGGACGGTTCGGATTAAGCGTTGGCATTCAATTCGTGCGGCGCCGTATCTCATCCATACAAACTACGAGCTTATGCTCCTCTTGGATGGCGCAAAAAAGTTTGCCATGGATGCTCGAAGTCTATCCGCCTGGCCAACACCATAATGAAGAGTTGTTTGACCGCTACGTGTCGGAGGGACTTCTTCATAAGCACGTGTCGTTGGAACCTTTCGAAAAGCCGACGAAATTGGGGGATGGCAGAATTTATGAGGGCAGCCGCGAAGTTTGCTATACATTAAAGGGCGAGGAATGGCGCGTGGATGCCTGGAAGCTGATCTCGGCGGCTTCCAAGAAGAGCGGGTGGAACGAAACGTTTGAGCGGCTGGAGGGGATGTTGTTCGGTTACTCAGAATGGCAAATGGACTGGTGGATAAAGCAATGGCGCGCCCGGAGAGAGGCGCCGAAAAATGGTAATCAAACTGGCGTTGACGCCAAAAGCTGATACAGAATTAGGTATTCTGTATCAGAAACTGTCGAAACAAAGAGTTAGGTTAGCAAACTCATATGATTTTATATAGAGTGATTTCCGGCAAACAAATTTGAAATAG
>CAVRRT010000092.1:0-33191 GCA_963723305.1 uncultured Pseudomonadota bacterium | reverse complement strand
GCCATCGTCCGATCTACGGCGCCCAAACTCAATCGGACGCCCGGAATTGCCCGGCGACCTCGATCCTCACCAGCTCTCCCCGAACGGTCGCGCCTCCACCTCAAACGACCAGACCGACCGCGCCTGTTTCGTCACCTGCAGCACCGACTCCGCGACCTCCTCCGGCTTGACGAAGAACGCGTCCGGCTTGTCGGGCATCATCTTGCTCGTGCGCGGCAGATCGACGACGCCGTCGAGGATCACGATCGCCACGTGGACGCCCGCCGGCCAGAGATAGCGCGCCATCGATTCGGCCAGGCTGCGCTGCGCCGCCTTGGCCGGCGCGAAGGCGGCCGTCTTCACGTTGCCGCGCCTCGAGGCCGTCGCGCCGATGAAGACGATGCTCCCCCGCCCCGCCTTCTTCATCTCCCCGACGACCCGCTTCGAGGTCAGGAACGCGCCCAGCGTATTCACCCGCCACGACTGCTCGAAGTCCTTGGCGCTCACATCTTCGATCGTTCCCCAAACACCGCTCCCCGCGTTGTAGATCAGCACCTCGACTGGACCCAGCTCGGTGGCGATCGCGGAGAACGTCCGTTCGACGGAGGCCTCGTCGCCCACGTCGCAGGCGTAGGCCCGGGCCCCGTCGAGCTCGCGCGCGAGCTCAGTGGTGAGCTCCGTCGACCGCGCCAGAAGCCCGACCGCGTATCCCTCGGCGTGAAACCGGCGGGCGAGCGCTGCGCCGTTCCCGGGACCGACACCGACCACGACACAGACGGGCTTGCTCATGCCACTCTGCCTAGCACGAAAGTATGGTCGCGCGAGATCGGCTTGGCGGTCGGGGTGCTAAGGTGATCGCGATGACGAGCCGAGGCCGACGCTGATGCCGGGGAAGGGCCTCGACCGACCTGCCACCGGCCGTACGTTCGTGGCGATAATCGTCGTCGCCTGTCTGGCCAGCGTGTTGGTCATCCTCTGGACCCTCCATTCGCTGACCGACAAGCAAAAGGAACATGCCGCGCCCGCCGCATTTCGGATCTGAGGCGATCGCTCGGCGCTGAACGATCTTTCGGAGCGCGGGCGCTCCTGGCGGTCAGGGGTGCGCTGCAGGCGGCGGGGATGGCGGCAGAGGCCCGGGCGCGGCACGCGGTGGCGCGGCCAGCGGAGGCGGCGCAGCGCGGGGCGGCGGAGGCGGCGCGGCCGGCGGCTGCATCCCCGGGGCCATGACGACGGGGTACTTCTTTTGCTGCCAGGCAAAGACTCCCTCGTCGATCACGGCGGTGTGCTTGTAGCCCCGCTTCCGCAACGCATCGACGACCTGTCCCGAGACGTGGTGAGGGCAAGCGCAATAGGCCAGGACCCACGTTCCGTCGTTGGGGATGTCGTCGAGTGACTTGGGATCGTAGTACGGCGTGGAGATGGCGCCAGTGATGTGCAGGTTCAGCCATTCGGAGGGGCTGCGCGCGTCGGTGATGATGAGCCGGCGCTTGCTGTCGAGCGCCTCTTTCACCTGGTCGATCGAGACGTAAAGGTCGTCCTTGAGCGTGAAGTCTGGCGCGCGTCCCCGAGGGTTGAGGACGATCGGTCCCTGTCGCGGCGCCGCCGGTGGCCCCAGGCTCCGCGGCGGCGGGACCGCCGGGACTGCGGGCGCCACCGCCAGCGAGCGGACATAGGCAACCACGTCGTCGATCTGCTTCGGCTGCAACACCCCCGCCCAGGAAACCATCGCGGTCGGCAAACGGCCGGCGACGATCGCGTAACGAAGAAACGCATCCGACGCCGTCTGCAGCAGGATGGGGTTGGCCAGGTGAATCGCGCTGCTTCGCTGGGTCGGCGTCCCGTGGCAACGCTCGCAGTTGGCGCTGTAGACGATCTTGCCCGCCTTGGCATCTCCCATGACGGGCATGGGCGGCAGATCGACCCGCGGCGGGCCCCCTTCTCGGATGAGCGCGACGAGCGCGGTTACGTCCTCCATCGCCAGCGGACCGCCCAGCGCACGCCCGTAGGCCGCCATCGCTGTTCCCGGCCGCCCGCGCGTGATCGCCGCGCGCAAGAAACCGTCGGTCGTCGAGGCGAGGAACGTCGCGGTCCGCAGGGAGGGCGCGTTGTCGGCCACGTAGCCGGTGCCGGCGACGCCGTGGCAGGTGGCGCAGAACTTGGCGTAGACCTGCCGCCCTTTGGCCAGGGTCGAGTCGGCGGTCGCGTCTGCGGCAGGCTTGCGGGCGCAGCCGGCGCCGACCAGCAAAGCCGCCAGTGGGAGAGCGTGCCTGAGAAGGGGGAAGCGGGGGCGCACGACGAGCTCGCAGGCAGCCTGCCCCGGACGGCGCCTCGAATCAAAGCGCTTTTGGAGGCACGGCAGGAGAAGCCGTCGAGAGCGCGCTCGCTGCTCCGCCCGGCGCGCCACCCTGGAGGCGCACGTAGTCGCTCAGGATCCGCAGCGATTCGTTCAAGATGAGGTCGTCGGAGGACGGGCCAGATGCGCCGCCGGCGGCGTCGGCCTCGGGGTCGGCGCCGCCCTTGGGCGATCCTTCCGGGTGCGGCGGGACCACCTTGGGCCCCTCGGCCATGATGACCGGCAGCCCCGGACGTGCGGCGTCCTTCAGCGTGATCTCGTACGCCGTGCGGGCGCCGACCTCGGCCTGCGCTTCCTGCCCGATGCTCTTTTCCAAGGCCTTGCCGTCTGCCATTTCCCGCCGACGCTCCGCTTCGTTGAGCGAGACAGAGCCGCTGGTCAGACGCTGGCGCAGTTGATCGATCTCCTGCCGAACGTCGGCGAAGGCGCGATCGCCGCTGGTCCGTCGGAGCGAGCCGGCGCGCAGCGCGGCCAGATAGGGGGCCACCAGATTGGCGCTGTCGTACTTGGCGGCGGGGACCGTGTCCCAGGGGAGCGGGTCGTTCAGCTTCGACTCGCCCACCCCGGCGACGTCGCTGGTCGACGGCACGATGATGTCCGAGGCCACGCCTCGCAGCTCCGTCGAGGCGCCGCTCGGCCGATAGAACTTGCTGATCGTGACCTTGAGCGCCCCCGGATCGAAGGCGTGCCCATATCCGAAATGGTCCATGATCGCGGCCAACGGAAGGATCGTCTGCACCGACCCTTTACCGAAGGTGGCGGTGTCTCCCACGATCACCGCCCGCCCGTAGTCCTGAAGCGCACCGGCCAGGATCTCGGCGGCCGACGCGCTGAACCGACTGGTGAGAACCACCAGAGGCCCGTCGTAGAGGACGCCCGGATCCGGATTGGTGTCGACGTCGATGGCGTTCTTGGAGTCGCGTGTCTGGACCACCGGCCCCCGGCCCAGGAAGAGGCCCGTCAAGGAGATCGCTTCCTGCAGCGACCCACCGGGGTTGTGTCGCAGGTCGAGGACGACGCCCCGCACCTGCTCGGTCTTGAGCTTGACCAGCAAGCGGGCCACGTCGGCCGTGGCCCCGCCTCCGCTGCCCGTCTCGCCGCCCGAATAGAAGGACGGCAGATCGATCACCCCCAGCCGAAGCGTTCGTGTCCCCGCGCTGGCCTGCGCAACCGGCAGATTGACGATGCGCGCCTTGGCCTGCTGGTCGGCCAGCTTGACCTCGGAACGAACGAACTGCAGCGTCTTCGAGGCGCCGGCCGCGCCGATCGGCGGCAGGATGGTCAAGCGCACCGTCGAGCCGTTCGGTCCCCTGATGAGCTCCACCACCCGCGTGAGCGGCATGTTGGTGATGTCGACCGGCTCGCCGGTCGCCTGCGCCACCGCGACGATGCGGTCACCCGGCTTGAGAAGCCCGCCTCTGGCCGCCGGCCCGCCCGGCACCAACTCGCGCACCGTACAGACGCCGTCCTCGCTGGTCAACGAGGCGCCGATCCCGAACAACGACAGGTTCATGGCGATGGAGAACGATTCCATCTCCTCTTTGCCGAGGTAGTCCGAGTGGGGGTCGTAGACGTGGGTCAAGGCGTCCAGATAGATCTCCAGCACCTCCCCCTCGCCCAGCGCCTTCACCGTCCGCAGCTGCTGCGCGTGACGCCGGGTCAAGGTGGTGGCGATCTCCTCGGGCTTCTTGTCGCCCAGCTTCTCCTGCAGGTACTCCGCCCGGAGCTGCTGTTGCCACAGTTGATGGGCGGCTGCCAGATCGCTCGGACGGGCGACGTGCTCTCGATCGAAGGAGAATCGATCGTTGCCGGTGAAGTCGAACGGACCTCGCTTCAGCAGATCGTTGTCGAAGTCCACCTGCTCCTGCAGCCGCTGGAGATAGCGAACGAAGATCTCACGCGCAGCCTGGGTGTCCCCCCGGGTCTTTATGGCCTGAGCCAGCGTGGCGCGGTAGGGCGCGAAGCCGTCGACGTCGGATTGAAGGAACAACGATCGACTGCCATCGAGGGCGTCCAGGTAGCGCTCGAGGAGCTTGCCCGCCAGCTGGGCGTCGAGAGGAT
This sequence comes from uncultured Pseudomonadota bacterium, assembly GCA_963723305.1. GTDB lineage: Bacteria > Myxococcota_A > Polyangia > Fen-1088 > Fen-1088 > JADGRB01. The sequence continues at coordinate 28,798 of CAVRRT010000092.1, read as the reverse complement.
GATGCGAGAACTGCGACTGCTCGAGCAACGAGGTCGTCACGCGGGCGATGTTCGCCTCGGTCGCGCGCGCGTCGACCGGGCGAGGTGCCGGAGCGGCGGCCCGAGACGACGTCATCAGAACCGGCGTCAGCAAAACCGAAGTCAGCGCGCCAGCCAGGAGGGTGAACGAAATTCTGTTCGGCTGTTTCATCGTCAGGGTGATTGAGTCAATAGCATGTGAGATCTCGATTGCCAGACGCTTGCGCCGCGGACGACGGTCGTCGGCTGAGCCGACGGGGCTTTGGACCTTGGGCAATTTCGGGGCGTTGCCTGTCCATTGATGCTCTGCGGCTCACCGCTCGAGCAGACCGCTGCCGCTCTGCCGTTCGGCGCCTCGACCGGCGACTGGGGCCCTGTGTGCGCCCCACCGACGAGTGCGCAATTGCCGACTGCGCTGTTCCTATGTTCGAGCCGCCTGCGCTATTTCCTACCGATAACGGGCGGCGGGGGGTATGACCGATGTTCGAAGGTGCTTGGGGGCGCCGGGAGGGGGACCTGCGGGATGTGGAACGCCAGCACGACGAGCGCCAGCGCGACAAAGTCCGGGACGACGAACGACGAGCTTCAACGAAGCGCGCGTCCGGTCGGTCGCTGCGATGCTTCCGCGCGGCAGTCCGCTCGGCCGCGCGATGGCTGGCGCGAGACGCCGGGCAGCAGGTGTTAGTGGGTACCAACCGCCCCGCTGACCCGGCTGACGTCAACCTCGATATCCCCCGCACCGAGGCGCTGCTCAAGGCCGGAGCGCTGCAGAGCGCGATCTTCAACAGCGCCAACTTCTCGAGCATCGCGACCGACGCGAAAGGGCGTCATCCAGATCTTCAACGTCGGCGCCGAGCGGATGCTCGGCTACGCGGCCGCCGAGGTGATGAACAAGATCACGCCGGCCGACATCTCCGATCCGCAGGAGGTGATCGCGCGCGCCAAGGCGTTGAGCGTCGAGCTCGGGACCCCGATCGCGCCGGGGTTCGAGGCGCTGGTCTTCAAGGCCTCGCGCGGGATCGAGGACATCTACGAGCTGACCTACATCCGCAAGGACGGCAGCCGGTTCCCGGCGGTCGTGTCGGTCACCGCGCTGCGCGACGCGCAGGACGCCATCATCGGCTACCTGCTGATCGGCACCGACAACACCGCGCGCAAGCAGGTCGAAGAGGAGCGGCACGAAGCTCGACCAGCGGCTGCGCGACCAGCACTTCTACACGCGCTCGCTCATCGAATCGAACATCGACGCGCTGATGACCACCGATCCGCGCGGCATCATCACCGACGTCAACAAGCAGACCGAGGCGCTGACCGGCTGCACGCGCGACGAGCTGATCGGCGCGCCGTTCAAGAACTACTTCACCGATCCGGCGCGCGCCGAGGCGGGCATCAACCGCGTGCTCAGCGAGGGCAAGGTCACCAACTACGAGCTCACGGCGCGCGCCCGGGACGGCAAGCTCACGGTCGTGTCCTACAACGCGACCACGTTCCACGACCGCGATCGGCGGCTGCAGGGCGTGTTCGCCGCCGCGCGCGACGTGACCGAGCTGAAGCGCTTCGAGCAGACGCTCCAGCAGAAGAACGTCGAGCTCGAGGACGCGAGCCGCATGAAGTCCGAGTTCCTCGCCAACATGTCGCACGAGCTGCGGACGCCGCTGAACGCCATCATCGGCTTCTCCGAGGTGCTCAGGGACGGCCTGATGGGCGAGATGACCGACCAGCAGCGCGGGTTCATCGGCGACATCTTCAGCAGCGGCAAGCACCTGCTCTCGCTCATCAACGACATCCTCGACCTGTCCAAGGTCGAGGCCGGCAAGATGACGCTCGACCTCGAGCCGGTGCAGGTGTCGTCGCTGCTTCGTCGAACAGCCTGTCCATCATCCGGGAGAAGGCCGCGACCCGGCACATCCGCCTCGAGCATGGAGGCCGCCGAGGACCTCGGGTCGATCCAGGCCGACGCGCGCAAGGTCAAGCAGATCGTCTACAACCTGCTCTCGAACGCGGTGAAGTTCACCGTCGAGGGGGGCCAGGTCACGCTGCGCGCCGGCCGCGTGCCGCGCGCCGAGGTCGGGCAGCTCTCGGGCGCGTGGGCCGGCCGGACCTTTCCGCTGGCCGACAGCGAGTTCGCCGAGTTCCTCGAGATCAGCGTCACCGACAGCGGCATCGGCATCTCGCCCGAAGGGCTCGAGCAGCTGTTCAAGCCCTTCAGTCAGATCGACAGCGGCCTGGCGCGAAAGTTCGAAGGCACCGGCCTGGGGCTGGCGATGGTCAAGCTCCTCGCCGAGCTGCACGGCGGCGCGGTCGCGGTCGAGAGCGCCGTCGGGCGAGGGCTCCTGCTTCACGGTCTGGCTGCCGCTTCGGGCGCCCGAAGAGGAGGTGGCTCACCGCCGTCAAGGTGCCGGCGACCCCGTCGCGTCGACACCGCCGGGCGCGCGCACCGCGCTGGTCGTGGAGGACGACTTCAAGTCCGCCGAGCTGATCCGCGTGCAGCTCGAGGCGCGAGGGCTTCAAGGTGCTGCACGCCGCCTCCGCCGAGGCGGCGCTGGCGCTCGCGGTGCAGCAGCCGCTCGTCGCTGATCACGCTCGACATCATGCTGCCCAACATGGACGGCTGGGAGTTTCTCGACCGCATCAAGCAGGTGCCGGCGCTCGCGCGCATCCCGGTCGTCGATCATCTCGATCGTCGCCGACCGACACAAGGGCTTCGCGCTCGGCGCCGCGGCCGTCATGCAAAAGCCGATCTCCCGCCAGGAGCTGTACGACTCGCTCGTCGACCTGGGGCTGGTCCCCCAGACACCGGTCCGCTGAAATGGCGAAGGTGCTGCTCATCGAGGACAACGCGACCAACATGGCGTTGGCGGTGTTCCTGTTGCAGTCCGCGGGGCACACCGTCCTCAGCGCCGTCGACGCCGAGACGGGCCTGACGCTGGCGCGCGAAGAGCAACCGCAGCTGATCCTGATGGACATCCAGCTCCCCGGCATCGACGGCCTGGCGGCGACGGCGCTGCTCAAGCAGGACCGCTCCACCAAGGACATCCCGGTCATCGCCCTCACGGCGCTGGCCATGAAGGGGGACGAGGAGCGCATTCGCGCCGCCGGGTGCGACGGTTACATCGCCAAGCCCATGCGCTACCGGGACTTCCTGGCGACGGTCAGCAGTCGATTGGCCGCCAGATGAACCCCAGCTCGGGCCTCGGCGCACCCCAGCTGCCACGCATCCCACCACGCATCCCACCACGCATTTTGGTGGTCGACGACGAAGAGAACGACCGGCGATTGCTGGAGGTGCTGCTGGCCGCGGAAGGGTTCTTGGTCGTGACCGCCGCCAGCGGCGCCGAAGCGCTGGACCTCATCGCGCTGCAACCACCCGACCTCATTCTTCTGGACGTCATGATGCCCGGCGCCGACGGCTACCAGGTCGCCCGGACGATCAGGGCCAACAGCGCCCTCGTGCCGATTCCCATCATCATGATCACCGTCCTCGACGATCGCAGCGCCATGATGCGCGCGCTGGCCGCCGGCGCCGAGGACTTTCTCGTCAAGCCCGTGGACAGGGCCGAGCTCTACATGCGGGTCCGAAACCTCCTGCGCCTCAAGGCCTACGCCGACGATCAGGGCCGGAGGAGCCAGCTGCTCGAACGAGAGGTGGGGTCTCGCACGGCCGATCTCGTGGAGAGCGAGGGCCTCTACCGCTCGACCTTCGACGCCGCGCCGGTGGGGATCGTTCGTGCCGATCCGGCGGGACAGTGGCTGCGTGCAAATCAGCGCCTCTGCGATCTCCTGGGATACTCGCGGGAGCAGCTGCGGAACGCCACCATTCAGGCCCTGGTCCGGTCCGACGAGGGGGTCGGGCAATCCGCGGCGATCGTCGAGATGGCGCAGGGAAAGCTCGACCGTCACGTCATCGACGAGCTGCGCTACCGCCGGCGTGACGGCAGCTTTGTGTGGGTCAGGGTCAACGTCTCCGCCCACCGCGACGGCGAAGGTCGGACCCAGGAGCTCATCTTCGTCATCGAGGACATCACCGGCCGCCGGGCGCTCGAGGAGACGATCCGAAAGTCTGTTGCCCGGGTGACCGCCTCCGAGCAGCGTTATCGCGCGTTGCTGGAGAACGCCCAGGACGCCATCGCCGTGCTCACTCCCTACGGCATCGTTCGGGAGATGAATCAACGTTGGGCGGAGATCGTGGGCATCCCCCGCGAACAGCTGGTCGGCCGTCACGTGCGCGACTTCGCCCCGCGGGGCCTGGAGGTCGAGAACGGCGAGGGCTACCAAAGGACGCTCGGCTCGAAGGAGGCGGTCTCAGGCCCGATCAAGATCGCCACCTGGGATGGCTCGAACCTGTTCCTGGAGTTCTCCCTCGCCACCATCGAGCTCGAGGGGGAGAACCTGGTGCTGGCCATCGGCCGGGACGTCACCGAAAAACGCCAGCTCGAGGAGCAGCTGCGCCAGGCGCAAAAGCTGGAGATGATCGGCCAGCTGGCCGGAGGCGTGGCGCACGACTTCAACAACATCCTCACGGCGATCCTGGGATTCTGCGATCTCCTGCTCATGGAGCTGGAACCGAACCACGTCGGGCGCACCGACGTGTTCGAGATCAAGGCGGCGGGTGAGCGGGCGGCCGGCCTGACGCGACAGCTGCTGGCCTTCAGCCGCAAACAGATCTTGCAGGCCAACGTCCTCGACATCAACGGCGTCATCAAGGGCATGGAGGCGATGCTGAGGAGGCTGACCGCCGCCCACATCGACCTCGTCGTGTCGCTGCAGAGAGAGGTGGGCGCGATCAGGATCGATCCGACGCAGCTCGAGCAGATCGTCGTCAATCTGGTGGTCAACGGCGCCGACGCCATGCCTCGGGGTGGCAAGCTCACCATCGAGACCTCGAACGTTCGTCTCGACGAGCACTATCGAGGTCATCACCTTCCCGTCACCCCGGGAGACTTCGTCCTCTTGGCGGTGAGCGACACCGGAATCGGGATGGATGAGGAGACGAGCAGGCGCGTCTTCGAGCCCTTCTTCACCACCAAGGAGCTGGGCAAAGGGACGGGCCTCGGTCTGGCGACCGTCTACGGCATCGTCAAGCAGAGCGGCGGCGACATCTGGGTCTACAGCGAGCCGGGACACGGATCCGCCTTCAAGATCTACCTGCCGCGGGTGACGGCGGCGGTCTCCGAGGCGGCCAAGACCTTCATCCCCTCGGAAACGGTCCAGCGGGGCTCGGAGACGATCCTGCTCGTCGAGGACGACGAGGCGGTGCGACGGCTGGCGCGCCTCATTCTCGAACGCACCGGCTACCGCGTGATCGAGGCGGAGAACCCCAAGGAGGCCCTCCGCGTGGCCAAGCAATGGGGGGGCAATATCCAGCTCCTGGTGAGCGATCTCATCATGCCGGAATCGGACGGAGCGCCTCTGTTCGACCGTCTGTCCGCGGTGCGGCCCGACCTGCGGGTGCTCTACATCTCGGGTTACGCCGACGAAGCCGTGGTCCGCCACGGCGTCATCGGGGAAGGAACGCCCTTTCTCCAAAAGCCGTTCACGCCGCTGGCGCTCAACGGCAAGGTTCGCGAGGTGCTCGATGCGCCGCGCGCGTCAGCCTCGAAGGACGAGGCGTCCGCATCCTGAGAAACGAGCCATGACCGCCAACGCCAACGACCGAATTCCCAGCCCCTCCTCCGAGGCCGCGCGGCCTCCCATCCGGGTGCTCCTCGTCGACGACGAAGAGGCGATCGCCCGCGGTCTCAGCCGCCTCCTTCAGGCAGCGGGCTACGTCGTGACGACGGCCGCCAACGGGATCGAGGCGGTCGATGCCGTCGAGTCGAGCACCTTCGACGTCATCGTGAGCGACATCCGGATGCCGAAGATGGACGGGCTCACCTTGCTCCGCGCCATCCGGGTGCGGGATCTGGACGTGCCGGTGGTGTTCATGACCGGCAGTCCAACCCTCGAATCGGCGATGGAGGCGCTGGAGCGCGGCGCCTTTCGCTACCTGATGAAGCCGGTGAACTCCCAGGACCTCGTTGACGTGATCGCCCGCGCCGATCAGATGCATCGCTTCGCGCTGGTGCGGCGAGAGGCCACCGGTGAAACAGGCGGCGGCCTCATCGGCGACCTCGCCGGCCTCGACGCACGCTTCGCCTCGGGCCTGGAGAAGATGTGGATCGCCATGCAGCCCGTCGTTTGCTGGAGCACCCGAACCGTCCACGCTTACGAATCGCTCTTGCGGACGGACGAACCGACCCTCCGCAACCCCATCGATTTCATCGACGCCGCCGAGCGCCTCGGTCGAACGACCGAGCTCGGTCGGATCATTCGAAAACGGATCGCGGAAACCCTCGCCGACGCGCCCGGCAACGCCATCCTGTTCGTGAACTTGCACCCCTCCGACCTGGTGGATGACGAGCTCTGCTCGGAGGATGGGGCGCTCTCCCCGTTCGCGGCCCGCATCGTCCTGGAGGTGACCGAGCGCGCGGCGCTGGAACAGGTCAAGGGCCTCTCGACGGGCGTCACTCGACTGCGCGCCCTCGGCTATCGGCTCGCCCTCGACGATCTGGGCGCCGGCTACGCCGGTCTCTCCAGCTTCGCGTTGCTCGAGCCCGAGGTGGTCAAGGTCGACATGTCTCTGGTGCGCGGAATCCACGCCTCCCCCATCAAGCAGAAGCTCTTTCGCTCTTTCGCCAAGCTGTGCCGCGAGATCGGAACCGAGATCATCGCCGAAGGCGTCGAGGTTGCCGAGGAACGCGACTGCCTGAGCGCCCTGGGGGGCGATCTGTTTCAGGGATACCTGTTCGCCCGGCCGGGCCGGGGCTTCCCCTCACCGATCTTTTAGCGACCGACTCAGGCCACGGCCTCAGGGGCCCGAAGAGAGCCTGGCGCGCGCCGGGGCGTTACCGCCGGGCGCGGGACCGTCCGCGTTCGCCCTCGGCAGGCGCGCCAGGGAGATCACGGAGAGCGCGAAGACGAGCGTGCCGAAGGCCAGCATCACCCTCCGCGTCCCCTGGCGCCGCGCTTGCGACGTGGCGCCCAGGAAGAAGAACGACAGCGCGAACAGCACCGTGTGCAGCACGTAGGTGTCGTTGTGGGAGTTTGCCGCGCCGGCCTGCGCGATCTCGGCCTCGGCCTGGGCGTCCAGCTCCAGCGCCGCCTCCTGATCGGCCAGACGGTACTCCGGGCGCCCAAAGGGGTTGGGCAGGTCTGGCCGCCCGGCTGCCTTATCGGCGATCCAGGCCTCGAGCGCCGGTTTGAGCTCGGGGCGCGCGTGCTGGCGCAAGAACCCGGCGACCTTGGTTTCGCCGCGCAGATCGGCCGCCAGGTAGTCGAGGTAGGTCGCGGCGTCGATGGTCAGATTTCGGCTGGCGAGCGTCGTCCTCCGGGAGGATGCAAACTGCGTGACCGTCGCCTGGGCGAGAGTCCGGGTCTCCTCGCCGTTCCAGAGCGACGCCTGATAGGCGCACCAGGCCGAGGCGACGGTGGCGGCGGCCAGCAGCGCCGAAGCGGCGATCTCCAGGTTGTCTCGCGCCGAGCGCTCCGATCCCACCTCCCGTTGTTGGGGCCTGTGACGCACCCGAGAAGATCGGCCGAAGGTGGAAACTCGCGCCCGGAAGAGCCGGGGCGGGCGCGCGTCCGAACCAGGTCACGGCTTCGGCGGGGAAGTGGAGGCGCGCCTCTGACTCCAGTCGCGCAGGGCCAGGGGACGGGAATGCCGATCGCCCCACTTGCCGGTCAGCAGTCGCTGCGCGGGATAGATGCTGCGGTGGCCGGTCAGCAGGTACGCCACGACGCAGACGATGACCACGTGGGGAAATACCGGCGCCCCGAGGAGCTCCATGGCCATGATCGAGAGCGCGAGGGGCGTGTTGGCGGAGGCGGCGAAGACCGCCGCCAGGCCCACGCCGGCGCCGAGCGCGAGGGGGATGCCGAGCAGACGCGCCAGCACGCTTCCCAGGGTCGCGCCGACGAAGAAGAGCGGCGTCACCTCTCCGCCCAGAAAGCCCGCGCCCAAGGTGACGGCGGTGAAGAGAAGCTTCAAGGCGAAGGCGTAGACAGGGAGGTGCGGATCCTGGAACGAGCGAACGATCGTCGGTACACCGAGCCCCAAATAGTCGCTGGTCCCGACCAGCTTCCAGAGTCCCACCACGACCAGGCCGCCCAGGAACATGCGCAGCGGCAGCCTGGGAAGTGGGCTTCGCCTCGTCTCTTCAAGAAGTGGGTGAGCTCGATGAAGACGGTGGTGACCAGCGCGACGGCGACGGCGAAGACCATCCACTTCGCCAGCAGGAGCGGGGTCAGGGGCGTCGTCACCGCCGGCAGATAGTGGGTGTGGACGATTCCCAGCGCGCGCGTGGTCATGTCGCCGACGACCGAGGCGACCAGGGCCGGGACGAGGGCGTCGTACTCGATGCGGCCGAGGACGATGAATTCGAGGCCGAACACCGCGCCCGCGATGGGGGTCCCGAACACCGACCCGAATCCTGCGGCCACGCCCGCCGCGAGCAGCTGGCGGCGAACGCCCTTGCCGACGCGCAAGCGGTGCGACACCCAGTCGGTGATGCTGGCGCCCATCTGCACGGCGGTGCCCTCGCGGCCGGCGCTCCCCCCGAACAGGTGCGTGAGCACGGTCCCGACCAGCACCATGGGCGCCATTCGCAACGGCAGCTCGGGGCCCTCGTCGTGAATCGTGTCGATGACCAGGTTGTTGCCTGCCTTGATCGAATGCCCGAAGCGCTCGTAGATCCACCCGATGGCCAGACCGGCCAGCGGAAGCGTGTAGACGAGGACTTCATGCGCCAGGCGAAAGGCCGTGGCCTGCTCGAGAATCCACAGAAAGAGCGCCGAGGCGGCCCCGCAAAGCACGCCGACGAGTGACCCCAGACAAATCCATTGACCGAGCGCGACGAGGCGGTCGCGGTTCGTCACGCCGCCACCCCGCGCCGCGAGACATCCGCGCCGTCGCGGCGGAGGAGCAGGGCGCCGGCGGGCGCGTGACGATTCAGGAACTGGTCGGGCTGCTTTTCTGTGGTCACGTGGCTCTTCTCCTGGCTCGGCGCCGGAGTGGCCCGCGTGAGGTCCTACGGCGCCTGTGAGGCGGCATCGTAGGAGTCATTGGCGGTCTCAAATGGCCGCGGGTATCGGCGGACTCCACCGCCATCGTGATTGACAGCTCTAGGGTGCCCTCCCCATGCGGGATGTCAAGTTCACCGGCGCGCCGCCTGACGGTGCAGATCAATGGGCCGTCAGGGGACGAAGACCAGGCGCTGGCCGCGCGGCGCCGGCGCGTTCCAGGCGCTCTCCACGCGGGCGAGCGGCACTCTCACCGCGTTGACGGTGAACGTGCCAGCGGCGATCTCTGCGACCAGCGCCGGCAGCTCGGCGACGATGCCGGCGACGGGGATGGAGCCTTGCCCGCTCCCCAGGATGCGAATGTTCGTCGAGCGAAGCGCCACGGACGGCAGAGAGATCGCGGGACCCGCCACCGAGCCGACCTGGACCCAATGAATCGGGGCGCCCCGATCGGCGCGCGCCGTCAGCAGCGACAGCATGGCGCGCTCAGCCGGCGCGCCCCACAGGTAGTCGATGACGACGTCGACGTCGGCCGCGGCTTGCGCCAACGCCTGGTCGCTCGATTCCGGCTGGTCCGTCAAGGTGACCGTCGCGTCCGCTGGCAACGTCCGCAGGCGCGCCGCGTCCCGGCCGGCGGCGATGACCCGACCGGCGCCCAGCCGCCGCGCGATCTCCACGGCCATCGCGCCCGCGTTCCCGGTGGCTCCCAGGACCAGCACCCGCTGTCCGGGAGAAAAAGGGACCCGCAGGCGCAGAGCCAGCCAGGACGACATGGCCGGGTTCATCGCGGCGGCGACAATCGCCGCGTCGGCGTCGTCAGGCAGGGGGACGCATCGGCGAAGGTCGGCGATGGTCTTCTCGGCCATGGTCCCAAGGGGTGTGTCGTGGACGACGAAGTAGACGCGACGCCCATCCGGAAGACGCCCGACGCCGTCGACGCCGGGGATCATGGGGAGTGTGCGGTCGTCGGCGTAGTGGCCGCCCGCCGCGCCGCTGCGGACCCGGGGATGCAGCCCGGCGGCGAGGACCTCGACCAGGACGTCGTTCCTTCCGCTCGGCGCCGGCAGGTCGAAGGACTCGTAGCGCGGCGGATGCTCGAAGGAACGGACGACGGCGGCGCGCATGGTGACCTCCCCGACCAATTCGGTGCCTCAGGTATTTAGTACGTGACACAAACTCAGCGGAGGGCGGCCGTCGTCAGCTGGGCGAGGTGGCCGATGATCGTCTCCAGCGCCGGTCGGTTGTCACCCCCTTCGGGGATCACCAGATCGGCGAAGCGCTTGGAGGGCTCCACGAAGGCGAGGTGCATCGGGCGGACGGTCGCGCTGTACTGCTCGCGCACCTGGGCGAACGTGCGCCCCCGCTGCTCGATGTCGCGTTCCATCCGGCGCATGAGCCGGATGTCGGCGTCGGTGTCCACGAAGATCTTGAGGTCCATATGCGCGCGCAGCCGCTCGTCCGCCAGGACCAGAATTCCCTCGACGATCACCACCGCAGCGGGGTCGACGAGACGGGTCTCCGAACGACGAACGTGCTCCCGAAAGTCGTACTGCGGAATCTGGACTGCCTGGCCGGCGCGCAGGGCGGCCAGGTGGGAGACGAGCAGCTCGGTCTCGATGGCGTCGGGGTGGTCATAGTTGATGAGCAGGCGCTCCCGCGCAGGCAGCGACGAGCGGTCGCGGTAGTAGGCGTCGTGATCGATCACCACCGCGGGAGGCCCCGGCAGCCCAGCGACCACCCGCTCCGCGACGGTGGTCTTCCCCGAGCCGGTTCCGCCGGCCACGCCAAGCACGAACATGCCAGCCAGATTACACGAACTCGTCAACCGACTCCGGCGGGACGCTTGCGGTCTGTGGGCAGAGGAGGCGCCCAGGTCATCGAGGCGTGACCGCGCTTCCGCGCCAGCTCAGCTTCAGGTTGAACCAGTAGTTCCAGATCGTCACTGCGCCGATGGCGATCAGGTTCGCACAGTAGCGATTGATGTGCAGGAAGTTGAACTGGAGGTTCAAGAGCAGCACGTTGAGCCCGACGCCGAGGCCACAGATGATGTTGAACTTGATGAAGCGGCGGAGCTTGAGCTGCCCGCCGCGCTGCTCGCCGACGAGATCGCGAAAGGTCCAGGCATCGTTCCAGAGAAAGTTGTTCACGATCGCCAGCTCGGCAGCTGCGATCTTCGATCGGGTGAGGCCGAGGCCCAGGGCGCGTGGGTCGCCCAGAAGAAACAGAGCGGCCATGTCCAGGACGACCCCGGAGAGACCGACCAGGGCAAAGCGAAAGAACCGCAGCGCGGCCGGGGTCGTGAGGCGCAAACGAATCAGGTGACGGAGGTACTCCGGATAGAGCCGCCAGGTCACCTTGCTCTCGCCCTCGGACCGTTCTCGGAACACGTAGCCGACCTCGGCGATGGAACGGATCCGCCCTCGCCCGATGACCTCGAGCAGGATCTTGTAGCCGAGCGGACTGAGCGCCACGCCGGCTATGGCGCTCCGCCTCATCATGAAGTAGCCGCTCATCGGATCGCTGACCCGCCCGAGCACGCCGGGGAGGAGCAAGAGACCCAGGAACTGGGCGCCGCGAGAGAGGATTCTGCGGGCAAAGCTCCAGTCGCTGACGCCGCCCCCCTCGACGTGCCGACTCCCGACGGCGAGGTCGACATGACTCTCGAGGGCACCGAAGAGCCCGACGATCACCTCCGGCGGGTGTTGGAGATCGGCGTCGATGACGGCGAGGATCTCGCCGCGCGCAGCCTGCCAACCCCGAACCACGGCCGTCGACAATCCCTTCTCGCCCTGCCTCCGAATGACCCGCACCCGCGGGTTGCTGGCGGAGATCGCTGCGGCCACCTCCCAGGTGCGATCCGGACTGTCGTCGTCGACGACGACCAGCTCGTAGCTGTCACCGAGAATCGGGTCGAGCAGCGCCGTGAGCTGCTTGACCAGCTCGGCGACGTTCTTGCTCTCGTTGTAGGTCGGGATGATCACCGACAGGCGGAGCGAGGGACCGCCAGCCAGAGGCGGAACGATCAGCGGACCCGTCGGACACGCGATCAAATCACGAAAGGCCAAGGGACTCGATTCCGACGGCAGCACCCGTGAGTGGCGCTGACGATACCTTGGGATCTGACCGGCATGCAATCCCGCCGGCCAGCGGTGACATGGCCGGCGAAACCCGCTACAAGCGCGGAACGCATGCAGCACTCGAGGCAGGGCCGGCGAACCTTGGCAGGGCTGGCGGCCATCTGGATCGTCGTCATGGCGTTCGATCTCGGCAAGGCGGCGCACGTCGACGACACGGCCCACCTGGAGATCGCGCGGGCGATCGCCGCCGATCCGCTGCACCCGATGTCCCAGCTCGTCAACTGGGGCGACAGCGCCGCGCCGATCCACGAGCTCAATCAACCCCATCTGCTCTTCTACCTGATGGCGCTCGTCCTCAAGCTGGCCCCGGGGCACTGGGAGCTGGCGCTGCACCTCCTGTGGGCGTTGTTTTCGGGCGCCGCGGTCTGGTTGTCGTATGCGCTCGCACGCCAGGTGTCGGCGCCGATGCCGCTGCTGTGGACGGCGATGCTTTGCCTGGGCCCGGCCTTCCTACCTTCGCAGAACCTCATGGTGGACGTTCCGCTCCTGGCGCTGTGGCTCGCCTTCTTCCTGATCTTGGCGCGCGCGGAGGCAGAGGCGTCGGCCCTGCGCTGGCGCCTGGCGCTGGCCGGTCTCGTCCTGGGAGCTGCTTGCCTCGTCAAGTACAGCAGCTTGGTCCTGTTGCCCATCTTCTCGCTGGCGGTGATGTGGCGCGCAGGCCGACGGGCTATCTGGCTGTTGCTCGTTCCACTGGGGGTTCTGGTCGGGTGGTCGGTGCTGAACTGGCTCGATTACGGCGGCGTGCACCTCTTGTCGCGACCGACACCGGCCGGTGCGGGCGGCGCCCTGCGAGCGATCGGGGTGCTCGCGACGCGAGGCACCCTCTGGCTGATCGCGCTCGGCGCGGTGACTCCGTTCTCGCTCGTGTTCGTCCCGTCCCTGGGGCGGGATCGGGCCGGGCGCCGGCTGCTGGCCGCGGCGCTGACGATCGCCGCCGGCACCGTGGTGGTCGGTCGGCTGGCGCTCCCCCGTGAGCCGGCCATCCAGTCCGTTTTGCGAGGCTTGTTTCTGGCGAACGGCGTTCTGGTCGCTGCTCTGGCGTTGCGTGGGGCACAGCAGCTTCCCTGGAGCGCCCTCCGGTCCGGCCGCGAGCCGCGCGGCTGGCTGCTTTACGCCTGGGCCGGCGGCGCCGCGCTGTTCATCGTCGTCCTGTCTCCGTTCATCGCGGTCCGACACGTCCTTCTGGCGATCCCGGCGCTCTATCTCCTCATCGCGCGGGGACCGGAGGCCGCCCGACTGTCACGCCGTGCAATGGCGCTGGCGCTGGGCCTGACCGTCTTCGTGGGAGTGACACTGGCCGCCTCCGACGAATCACTGGCCGAGGTGTACCGCCAGCAGGCGCCCGCGCTGGCGGCGCGGTTTTGCGGCGACGGTGCCCGCTGCGTGGCGGTCGGCCACTGGGGCTGGCAGTGGTACGCCGCGCGCGCTGGAATGGCGGTCTACGATCGGCAGCGAACCGTCTTGGCCCCCGGCGATCGGGTGATTATCCCGGAGCTCCCCGCCAAACAGGACCTTCGCCCCGCCGACGCCGCCCGCCTGTCGTTGCGCGCGGACCTGGCGGTACCAGCGTCCTCTCTGACCCTGGTCCGTACGATCGCCACGGAGCACAGCGGTCCGCAGGGAGATCGCGCTGGCGGCTACTACTATTTCTGGACCAGCGTGCCCTGGACCATTACGGATCGGCCGCTCGATCGCTTCAGGGTGTACGACGTCGGCGCCACCACCGGGCGTTCTAGTCGATTCCCGTAAAACGGCCGCGCCGGTCTCCGCGATTCGTCTGGGAATCCCAGGTTCAGTCGCATGCGCAAGAGCGAGCTCCTGCTGGTGGTGATCGCGGGCTTCGTCGGTCCATCTCGGGCCCTGGCGCAAGAGAGTGCCGACACCGTGGCCGCTCCGGCGCAAGCAGCGGAGGGCCCGCCGGTCGAGGTGGCACAGGTGAGCGCAGCGCCCGTCGTCCCGGCGCCCAGCGAGCAGCCGATCCCGCGCCTCGACGAGCGCACCGCGTTCCTGGTGGGGGCCCGCACGCTCAAGCTCGGGATCTTCGCCTTCGACTACGGCATCACCGATCAGGTCTCGATCGGCGTCGATCCCCCCGAGCTCGCCCTGCGCGCGTTCGCCAAGGTCCTGGTCCCGAACCTCCACACCAAGCTTCAGCTCCTGGCGCTCGATCCGGTCTGGGTCTCGGCCCAGATCGCCGTCTACTGGGCCGACATCCAGTCGAGCCAGGTTTCCGGGAACCTGCTCGACGTCCCCCTCTCGCTGTACGCATCGATCCGGATCGTCCCGCGCTTCTACGTCCACGTCGAGGCGACCTACATCTTCGCGCGCCTGTTCGGCAGCGGCAACGTCACCAGCGCAAACATCGACGGCGTGGCCGCCACGCGCGCGATCCAGACCGGACTCATGCTCCAGCTCCGCCTGACGCGCATCTTCTCCGTCACCGCCACGGGGCGCTACCAGCCCTACGTCGCGGACATCGGCTTCAACGGGAGCAGCCAGATAGATCCGCTCACCACCGCCACGGTGAACGGCCAGATCGTGCCCGCTGTCGAGCATCCCTGGAGCGTGGTCGGCGGCGTCGCCGCCCTGTGGAAACACTTTCACCTGATCGCGGGCGTCGGCTACGGCAACTACTTCGTCCCCGGTATCGACGTGGCCAACCCCAAACGAACGATCGTCCCCGACCTGTCGTTGGCGGTGGTGCTGTGAGCGCGCCGGCGCTGGTCGGTTTCGGCTTGGCGCTGGCGATCGGCGCAGGCGGCTGTGGACCGAGCCCCGTCACCCTCCCCACGCCGCCGATGCAGGCCGAGACCGCCCAGCTGGTGGCGACGTATCAGATGCCGACCGCGGTGCTCGACACGTCGAACATCGATCAGGCCCTGAGCGACGCCCAGGCCCGGCTCGCGCAGCTCCAGCTCGACTGGCTTCCCGACCTGGTCAGCGACGCGCTCGTCGGCCTGGCGGAGCGGCTGCACCAGAGCGATCTGCCGACCTCGCCGTCGACCTCGGCCGACGCGCGCAAGGCTCAGCTGACCGCGGTGGTCACCCTCAACCGGATCTGCGGCGGCGACGCCGGCGCGGCAGGCCCCGCCGACGCGTCGGCGAGCGGCTCGCTCGACGTGACCGCCATCGTCGACACCGGGACGCTCGTCCCCGAGATTGGGGGACGGCCACCTCGTGCCAGACCCAGGTCCAGCCGACCGCCGGCGCGTCCGGAACGCTCGACGTGACCCTCGACGGCACGCTCATCGTCTACCTGCTCGGACCGCTCCCCACCAGCGTCACCAACGCCCAGCTCCTGATCACCTTCAACGGCTCGCTGGGCGCCGGCGGCCAGACGGTCTCCGGCTCGTTCGACTTCGAGATCGTGAACACCTCGGTGAAGTTCCGCATCCCCGCCGGTGGCGGCGACGCCATCGTCACCGTCGGGACCACGCTGGGGATAGCGGGCGCCAACGCCGGGTTCTCCTGCGATCTCACCTCGCTCACCTGCACGCAAAGCAGCTGAGGCGGCCACCAGCGCGGTTCACGCGCCCGACCTCGACGTGCCGGGCGCGGGCGGCGCCCGTTGACAGCTCGCCGGTCGTGCGCATGTTCGCACGATGAACAAAGATCAGCGAAATGGGGTCGGGCAAAACATCAAAGGCCGCATCAAGGAAGCGGCGGGCGCGATCTCCGGGAACAAGAAGATCGAGGCGGAAGGGATCGCCGACCGCCTGGCGGGAGCGGCCAAATCGGCGGTCGGCGCGGCGAAGCGCGACATCGCCAAGAAGATCGATCGCTGAGCCTGACCGGGCGGCAGCCGTCGCCGACCAAGAGCTGCGGCGACTAGGACACCAACTTCAGCCCGATGATCGATCCGATCAACAGGCTGAGAAACGCCACCCGCGCGAGGCTGGCCAGGTCGCCGAAAAACAGGATGCCGATCGCCGCCGTTCCGAAGGCGCCCATGCCCGTCCACACGGCATACGCCGTCCCCAGCGACAGCTCACGGGTGGACAGGTTCAGCAGACCGAAGCTCGCCAATGCGCACAGGGCGAAGCAGACATTGTAGCCCCAGTGCTTGAATCCATCGGACAACTTCATGAAGCCGGTGAATCCGATCTCGAAGAGGCCGGCGGTCAGCAGATAAGTCCACGGGTTCAGGTGAAGGAGAGACTTCGTGAAGGTCATCGCCGCGATGATACAGCTTTGGGCATCGCCGGGCGCAGGTCCGCCGACACCGCCGCCCGCGCTGACCGGTGCCTGCAATCCGCTCAGACAATCCGCTCAGACATGGGCCCACCCGCCGTCGATGAGGCGCGGGCATTAACTGCGACTGGGCTCAGTTGCTCGCGACGTCTGCCGTCGTGAAATTGATGCTTCCGGTACCGCCGCCTGTTTCTATGAGAATACTGGCCTCCAGCACGGAGCCCAGTGTCATGCCTGCGGTGTTCCAGGCATTGAAGTGATCAGTGATGGAGATCTGTCCGCAGGTGCGAGCCGTTTGTCGGACACTATAGAACTGGTTCCAACTGGTGACGCTGCTGCCGCATCGGTTGCCACCGGTTCCAGTCGTGGCGCGGGTGTACAAGGTGTACGTACCCCCATCAATCATCGCCGTTCCTTTGTTGCTCGTATTACCCGGATTGACGGGCATCTTGTTGTACGAATCGTCGACGATGTACCACTCGATGCACGGATTGACCGACCACCCATAGATTCCGATGTAAGAGTAGCCTCCGCCGCTTCCCGACTTGGTCTCGGCGAATTGTGCCGTGACAGTTCCCAGGGAGGTGTATGCCTTGCCGCTCGACCATTCCAGGCCGGAACGGGCGAGGAAGTCGCCGGAGTTGTTCCAAGCGGCACTGAACGCAAGAGCACTACTAAAGGTGGTAATGCTTCCCCCACCTCCGTTCGACCAGAGTTGCCAACTCTGTCCGTCGGCGGTGCCCTGAGTATCCCCGGTGTGCATCGTACCGCCCGTCGGGAGGGTACCGGCAGTGCAAGCGGCCGACGTGCCGCCTGTGCCGGTGGTGCCGCCGGTGCCCGTCGTGCCGCCCGTCCCCTTCACCCCACCCGTGCTCGTGACGCCGCCCGTTCCCGTGACGCCGCCCGTCGCCTTCGTCCCACCCGTGCCCGTGACGCCGCCCGTTCCCGTGACGCCGCCGGTGCTGGTGCCGCCGGTCCCCGTGGTGCCACCCTTGGCGCCGCCAGTCCCCGTGGTGCCGCCAGTCCCCGTGGTGCCGCCCGTCCCCGTGGTGCCGCCGGTGCTGCTGCCGCCGGTCCCCGTCGCGCCGCCAGTCCCCTTCACCCCGCCCGTTCCTGTGACCCCGCCCGTTCCCGTGACACCGCCCGTTCCCGTGACACCGCCGGTCCCTGTGACACCGCCCGTCCCCGTGGCACCGCCCGTCCCGGGCGCACTGCCGCCGGTCCCTGTCGATCCGCCCTCGGCGCTGGTCCCGCCGGTTGAGGTCCCGTCGCTCCCGCCTTCGCCGGTAATGGACGACCCAGGTTCAGCGCAGCCCGCCAAGGCGAGAACGATGGCCAGGACAAAGGCGCGGGAGAAGAGGAACTGCTGCACTGGAACCTCCAATGGGGGGGCGTTTCGCCGAGTTCCAGTGATTCCCGGTATCTCATTTTTTGATCATTTCTTATCTAAATTTTACGTAACTATCTATAATTACACAGGATTTATTTTTACCAACGCCAGTTTTGATAGCCTCTCCAGTCGCATTTCCAGGCCCGGATCGGTCGAGTGGATGACCGGCATCGATCAACACGGTCGAAATTTTCGTGTGAACCTTGACGAGGCGGCGATGCGGCAGAATCTTTGTCGCGCGGGAAAACCGATGCCAGACGACAAGCCCCTCAGCAAGACCGTCGATTTCCCTCCGGAGGTCCTGAGCCTCTTCGATCAGTACGTCCACAACGCGATCGATCGGCGAGGGTTCCTGGACGGCGCCGCGAGGTTTGCGGTCGGCGGCCTCACGGCGGTTGGCTTCCTGGAGGCGTTGAGCCCGCGCTTCGCCGAGGCGCAGCAGGTGTCGAAGACCGACCCGCGCATCGCGGCCGAGTTTGTCGAATTCGCCTCTCCCCTCGGCTACGGCAAGGCGCGCGGCTACCTGGTCCGCCCGGCCGCGCACGGGAAGCCCGGCGCCAAGCGGCCGACGATCCTGGTGGCGCACGAGAACCGCGGGCTGAACCCGCACATCGAGGACGTGGCGCGACGGTTGGCGGTCGACGGTTTTTTGGCCTTCGCGCCGGACGCGCTCTTCCCGCTGGGCGGTTATCCTGGCGACGAGGACAAGGCGCGCGAGCTCTTCGCCAAGCTCGATCAGAAGAAGACGCGCCAGGATTTCCTGGCCGCCGCGGCCTTCGCCAAGACCAGGCCCGAGTCGAACGGCAAGCTGGGCGCGGTCGGTTTTTGTTACGGCGGCGGCATCGCCAACTTTCTGGCGACGCGGTTGCCGGACCTGGCCGCCGCCGTCCCGTTCTACGGGAACGCGCCGGAGCTCGACCAGGTGGCGGCCATCCGCGCGCCCTTGCTGCTGCACTTCGCCGAAACTGACGATCGGATCAACGCCTCCTGGCCGCCCTACGAGGCGGCGCTCAAGGCGGCCGGCGTCGAGTACCAGGCGTTCACGTACCCGGGCACCCAGCACGGGTTCAACAACGACACCACGCCGCGCTACGACGCCGCGGCCGCCAAGCTCGCCTGGCAACGGACCATCGCCTTCTTCGAGCGAACGCTGGCGAAGGCGTGATCGCGCGGGCAAAGCGCGTGAGCGAGCGGCCGATCCGGTCGGGCAGCCGTTCTCAGTTCAACAGTCGCGCGTCGCGTGAGCCAGGCATCAGACGCTGGTCGTCGGGCCCAAGGGCTCGCATGATCCGCGCCAGCTGGGCCACGAGCCGGTCGCGCTCAGCATGGCTGTTCGCGTCCAGTGGGGTGCGGTTCATTTCCTCCGCTTTGGGGTGTCCACAGTGACCAACCCCGTCCCCGCAGCCATCGCAAAGCGCGGCGCCGCAATGCAGGCACCACCAGCTGGGATCGCTCACGGCGGCAGCGCACCGACCGCACCTTTCGCTCGGGTCGCTCATGATCCGCCTAAGCTAATCACCTACGGTCCGGGTGCAACCTGGTGACAGTCCCAGGGGCCAGCCGATCCTGCCGCAGCTTGTGAAATTCCTGGGCGAAGACCTCGAGCTCGGCTTCGGTGGCGTTCTCCAGGTCGGCGAAGACGTTGCGCGCCTTGCTGGAGCGGATCAGCTCGTCCAGTTTGAGGTGAATGGCCCTGGCGTCGCGGTTCTGGGTGGTCTGAATCAGGAAGACCATCAGGAAGGTCACGATGGTGGTCGCGGTATTGATCACCAGCTGCCAGGCGTTGCTGAATCGAAAGAGCGGTCCGGTGAACAACCAGACGGTGACGGCCAGCACCGCCGCGAAGAAGGCCCACGGACTGCCCAGCCGGTCGGCGGTCCTGGCCGAGAATGTCCGGAACCGATCGCCGACGGCTTGGGGAGAGCTCATGCATCCAAGATAAGCATCGGTTCGAGCGGAACGTCGATCGCGCGCCGGTTCAGACGTGTAGGCTGCACCCCATGAACGGGACCCCAGCGAAGAAGAGCTTCTCCGTCGAGTTTGGCGGCGGCACCGAGGCCGCTTACAAAAAGACGGTCTACCTGTGCGCCGAGTGCGCGGACTACTACCAGGACGGCCTGCGCCTCAAGGAGACCTCCAAGGGCATCTGGTCCACCGACAAGGACAGGCACAAGATCCCAGGCGACGTCCCGAAGACCGGAGCGGTGTGCCTCGTGCACCTGGGGGAAGCCGAGATAGGGTAGGAAGGCTCGGCGGCGGCGGCCGAGGTGCTGCTGCCGCAGGATCGGATCGCTTGCGGCCGGAGGCCTCACCTGCGAAGCCTCCGCCGCACGGCGGCACTTTCGCCGATCGGATCACCTTTCCCTGAAGGTCTCCGGCGCGCGCTCCCATTACCAGCTGGAGCTCTAACCGAGTCCGCTGACGGCAAGCCTGCCCCCTCCCGGTGCTGATCCCGGAGAGCCGAGTGAAAACGAAATGAATCCAACCAAGCTGATCAAATTCGCAGTGACCGGGTTCGGCCTCGCGTTGACCTTGACGGGTTGCGGCTCGTCGACGGACGATACGGGCACCGGGGGAAGCCCATCCACCGGCGGCACGACGGGCTCAGGCGGAGCCGCGGGACATGCGACCGGCGGCACTACCGGCACGGGCGGAGTCACCGGCACGGGCGGAGTCACCGGCACGGGCGGCACCACCGGCACGGGCGGCGCCACTGGCACGGGCGGCCTCACGGGCGCGGCAGGACACCCTGCGGGCGGCGCGAGCGGTTCGACCGGCGCCGCGGGCGCGGCAGGGCATCCCGCGGGCGGCGCGAGCGGTTCGACCGGCGCCGCGGGCGCGGCAGGACATCCCGCGGGCGGCGCGAGTGGTTCGACCGGCGCCGGCGGTTCCGCAGGAACCTCCGGGGGCCTGACGCTCACCAGCCCGGATCAGGTAGACGGGGCGGCGTTCGCATCGATGTTCACCTGCGCCGCCACCGGAATGCTCGGCACCGGCATCAACCCGGAGCTCGATTGGTCCGGTGCCCCGGCCGGCACGATGTCCTTCGCCATCACCTTCATCGACACGAAGCTGGGGGCGAACATGGCCACGGGACAGCACTGGGCGATCTGGGACATCCCCGCCACCGCCAGCGAGTTCCCGAAGGGAACCACCACGCTGACCGGCGCTCTCACGGGCGCCATGCAGACGAACAAGTATCTGGCCCCCTGCCCGAGCGGCAACGACACCTACGAGTACACGCTCTACGCTTTGTCGTCGGCCACGCTCAACGTCAGCGGCGCCTCGGGATCCGGCACCACCAATTCCGCCGGCGTCGCCAAGGTCCTCGCCGCGTTGGCGGCCGTGACGCCGCTGGCAACCGCCACTCTGCACGGGACTGCCCCCCCGCTTTACGGCATGTGATCCGCACTGACCGACGGTGATCCGGCGTCGGTTGGAGCCGGTGACCCATTTTCTCGGTCGCCCGCTACTGTGCTCTACTGGCTCGCCTCAGCGCTCGGCCGTGAACCATGCACCAGGTTTTTGACCCCCTCGTCGTCGCCAGCGGTCTGTTCGTCGGATTCGTCGTGGGGCTGACCGGGATGGGGGGCGGCGCGCTGATGACGCCGATCCTGGTGCTGCTGTTCCACATCGAGCCGCTGGCCGCCGTGTCGAGCGACATCGTCGCGGCGATGGTCATGAAGCCGGTGGGCGGCGCCGTCCACTGGCGGCGCGGCACGGTGAAACGCGGGCTCGTCACCTGGCTGATGCTGGGGTCGATCCCATCGGCGTTTCTGGGGGTGCTGCTCCTGCGCCGCCTCGACGCCGGCATCGCGCTGCAGGCGCACATCAAGGTGGCGCTGGGCATCGCGCTGCTGGTCGTCGTGGCTGGCCTCGTGGGGCGCCCGCTCTTGATCGCGCGACGGGCGGAACCGCTGCCGTTCGAGCTCAAGCGGATCCCCACGCTGCTGATCGGCATCCTGGGCGGCCTGGTCGTCGGGCTGACCTCGGTCGGATCCGGATCGCTCATCATCGTCATGCTGTTGCTGCTCTACCCGCGAATGAGCCTCTCCGAGTTGGTCGGCACCGATCTGGTTCAGGCGGTGCCGCTGGTCGCCAGCGCCGCCATCGGCCACTTGCTGTTCGGCAACTTCAAGCTGGGGCTGACGGTCTCCATCCTGATCGGCAGCCTGCCGGGCGTCTTCATCGGCGCGCGGTTCTCGTCGCGCGCCCCCGACTACGTCATCCGCCCTTCACTGGCCGTCGTCCTGCTGCTGTCGGGGATGAAGCTGGTCGGCGCCTCGAACCTGCTCTTGGCCGTGATCGCCCCGCTCTCCGTGGCCGTTGGTCTGGCGTACGGGCTTCGATCGGCGCGGCGCGCGCGCCTCGAGCGCACCACGCGCCTCGCCGAGATCCCGCACGCCAACGGCGCCGTCCGCCTCCCGTCCATCGCCGCGGTCCCCGGCGTCCGCGGCGTCGAGCAACGGCGCAACTGACCGGCGGCGCCGCCCGGCGCTCAGCGGAGAAACAGCTTGTAGGCCGGGTTGTCGCTCTCGTCCCAGTGGCGGTAGCCGAGGTCGGCCAGAAAGTGGCGGAGCGCCGAACGATCGCGGGGAGGCACCTGGAGACCGACCAGGACGCGCCCGGGATCGGCGCCCTGATTGCGGTAGTGAAACAGCGAGATGTTCCAGGCAGGCGACATGCTGGCCAGGAAGCGCATGAGCGCGCCCGGCCGCTCGGGAAATTCGAAGCGGTAGAGGCGCTCGTCCTTGGCCAGCGACGAGCGGCCGCCCACCAGGTGCCGCAGGTGCAGCTTGGCCAACTCGTCGTCGGTCAGATCGAGCGTCGGGAAGCCCGCCTTCTCGAAGGCGCGCCGGAGCGCCTTTGCCTCGCCGGGCCGCGCCAGCTGCACGCCGACGAAGACGCGCGCCGCCGCGCTGTCGGAGATGCGGTAGTTGAACTCGGTCACGTTGCGATCGCCGACCAGCATGCAGAGACGCTTGAAGCTCCCCCGGCGCTCGGGGATGGTGACGGCGAAGACCGCCTCGCGCTTCTCGCCCACCTCGGCCCGCTCGGCGACGAATCGCAGGCGATCGAAGTTCATGTTGGCGCCGGAGGTCACCACTGCGATCGTCCCCTCGAGCGGCGCCCGCGCCACGTAGGCCTTGGCCCCCGCCACGCCCAGCGCGCCCGCCGGTTCGAGGATGGAGCGCGTCTCCTGGAAGACGTCCTTGATGGCGGCGCAGAGCGCGTCGTTGTCGACGGTGACGATTTCGTCGACGTAACGCCGGCAGAGGCGGAACGTTTCGCGCCCCACCTGGCGCACGGCGGTGCCGTCGGAGAAGCCGCCCACGTCGCGCAGCGTGACCCGCCGCCCCGCCGCCAGCGAGCGCGCCATGGCGTCGGAGTCGACCGTCTGCACGCCGATGATCTTGATCTCCGGGCGCAACGCCTTGACGTAGGCGGCGATCCCGGAGATGAGCCCGCCGCCGCCGATGGAAACGAAGATCGCCGTCAGCGGCCCTTGGTCCTTGGGGTGGTGCTGGCGGAGGATCTCCATCCCCACCGTCCCCTGCCCGGCGATGACGTCGGGATCGTCGAAGGGGTGCACGAACGTCAACTTGCGCCGGCGCTGCAGGACGAGCGCGCGCGCGTAGGCGTCGGTGAACGAATCTCCGTGCAGCACCACCTCGGCGCCGAGGGCCCGCACGGCGGCGACCTTCACCTCGGGCGTCGTCACCGGCATGACGATGAGGGCGCGGGCGCCGAGCTTGCGGGCCGCCAGCGCCACCCCCTGCGCGTGATTGCCGGCGCTGGCCGCGATGACGCCGCGACGGAGCGCCGCCGGCGGCAGGTTGACCATCTTGTTGTAGGCCCCCCGCAGCTTGAAGCTGAAGACCGGTTGCAGGTCCTCGCGCTTCAGGAGGACCCTCACGCCGAGGCGCGCGGAGAGCTGCGGCGCCGGCTCGAGCGGCGTCTCGACGGCGACGTCGTAGACGCGGGCGTTGAGGATCCGGCGCAGGTACTGGTGGGCGGGCATCCGCCCACTATAGCGACAACGACCGGGCGCGCGCCGAGACGCCGCCGCCGCCGGTGCGCGCGCTCAGGCGCAGTGACGGCCCAGCACGCCGAGCACCGAGTCCAGCCGAACCGGTTTGGATAGAAATTCGCCCCCGAAGGCGGTCGCCTTGAGCGCGGCGTTTCGGTCGGCTGAGATGACCACGATGGGGATGGCGGCGAGCGCCGGATCGCGCTGCTGCTCGGCATAGAACTCCTGGCCGCTCATGATGGGCATCATCAGGTCGAGCAGGATGACGCAGGGGCGGAGCTCGCCCGGCCGCCGCAGCAAGGTGAGCGCCTCGGCGCCGTTGGTGGCGGTCGTCACCCGGTACCCCTCGTCGCCCAGGAGGTCGGCCAGCGCTTCGCGGATCGAGGCGTCGTCGTCGACGACCAGCACCCTGCGCTGGCAGTCGGTGGCGGCGGTCATGCCTTCCCCTGGCGCGGGAGCTGCGCGCTGAAGACCGATCCGTGACCGACGGCGCTGCGAACGGCGACCTTCCCGCCCATCGCCTCGACCAGCAGCTTGACGATCCAGAGGCCGAGACCGAAGCCGCCGTAGTGTTCGGGCGACACGACGCGGGCGAACCGCTCGAACAGCCGTCGCTGGTCGTCGGCGGAGATGCCGATCCCCTCGTCCTCCACCTCGATGGTGGCAACGGCCTCGGTGGCCGAGAGGCGAATCTGGATCGGCTTTCCGGCGCCGTACTTGATGGCGTTGGAGAGGAAGTTGGTGATCACCTCGTCGAGGCGCAGGCGATCCCAGCGGCCGCAAAGGGGGGTCCTGGTTCCCGCCGAGGGGGTGACGGTCAGCGACAGCGAGCAACGGGCGGAGGCCAGGTCATCCTTGAAGCGCTCCGCGACCGCCCGGACCACCGCGTCGAGATCGACGTCCTCCAGCCGGAGCTGCAGCTGTCCGGCGGCGGCGCGGCTGACGTCGAGAAGAGCATCGACCAGCTCGGTGAGCCGCCCGAGCTGCTTGTCGACCCCCTGCACGCGCGAGGCGAGCTTGGCCAGATCAGCGGGCCCTTTGTCGGCCTTGGCGGTGATGCGGAGGATCCCGTCGACCTTGAGCCGCAGGCTGGTGAGCGGCGTCTTGAGCTCGTGGCTGGCGAGGGACAAAAATTCGTCACGCAGCCGCACCGCCGCCCGCGCCTCGTTGTAGAGCCGGGCGTTCTCCACCGCCAGCCCGGCGCGGCGGCCGAGCTCACGCATCACCTCCAGATCCTCCGGTCCGTAGCGTCGATTCGACTCCGCCCACACCAGATTGAGGACCCCGATCGGTCTTCCGCCCGCCACCAACGGCACGATCAGCACCGACCGCAACCCGAGATCGCGTATGAAGCCGAGGTGCTCGGCGTTGCGCGCCCCGCGCGCGGCCATCTCCTCGGAGACCTCGCTGATGAGGTCGGGACGTCCGGTGCGGAGCACGGCGTACGGCCCGCGCGCCGCGGCGGCGTCAGGTGGGTAACGCAGCCGCATCTGGCGGGCGATCTCGACCTTCGCGCTGTCGACGTGGGCGATGGCGATCGGGCGCAGCTCCCCCTCCTCGGCCAGCTCGACGCCGCACCAGTCAGCGAAGGTGGGAACCACCATGTGGGCCAACCGCTCGCAGATGGAGACGTGGTCGAGCGAGCTGGAGAGCAGCGTGCTCGCCTCGGCGAAGAAGCGCATCGTCCCCTCGCGCCGCCGGGCCTCGCGGTAGAGGCGCGCGTTGTCGATCGCCAGCGCCGCGCGGTGAGCGAGCTCGGCGGCGGTGTCGACGTCGCTCTTTCCATACGGGGGGCGCCCCTCGGCCCGCATCAAGGAGATGACGCCCAGGATCTCGCCCCGCACCACCATCGGAACCATCACGCAAGACGAACAGCCGAGGCCGCGCATGATGCGCAGGTGATCGTCCGTCTGGGCGGCGCGCACCAGATCCTCGTCGGTGACACGCACGCTGAGCGCGGCGGTTCCCCGCTGGAGCACGGCGGTCAACTGCCCGCTCCGGTGTTCGGTGGGGGGGAACCTGCTCATGTATTCGGCGGCCAGCTCCTTCTTGCCCGGATCGGCGTGCACCACGGCCAGCCGCCGCGCTGTCCCCACCTCGTCGACGACGGTGACCGTGCACCAGTCGGCGATGTCGGGAACGGAGAGCTCCGCCACCCGCCGCAACGTCTGCTCGTAATCGAGCGACTCAGACAGCGCCGCGCTGGCGGAGATCAGAAACCGCGACCGCCGCTGAACCTCGTCGGGTGTCTCTCTTCGCTCTTCGAGCTCGGCCGTTGATGGTCCAGCGCTCATTCGCGCACGGCGAGATCGCCGCCCCCGGATAAAATCCTAACACGCGGCCAACCGTCGAGGGCGTGCTACGAGCGTCTTTGCCGACGCCTTCGCTGCGCGAGCGCCGCCAGGACCAACATCAAGGATGCTGCCGACCCAGCGTCCGGCCCGCGGCCGCCGAGCGCGCAGCCGCCGGCGCCCTCGGCGATCTCGTGGGACTGGGTCTGGCCGGGGCCGGCGGGCGTCGGGGTCGAGGGGGTCGGCGTCGTGCTCGGCGCGCCGTCGACCGCCGCGGGCGCGCTCAGCTCCGCGTCGGCCGTCCCGCCGAAGGCGCCCAGGTTGATCCGCGACCCGTTCGGCGTCGGCTCCGCGCCGACTTCGTCCCCCGGGTCCCCCTGGTCCGTCGACGCCTGCGGCCCGGCCAGCATGAAGTTCTGCGCCGCCGCGTCGACGTACGTCACCGCCGCCGCCAGGTCGCCCGTCCCCGCCGTCAGCCCGACGTACGCCGTCGTGTTCCCGAACAGATCGTCGTAGCTGCTCACCAGCGCCCCCGCCCCTTCGCTCTTCAAACCGACGGTGTTTCCGCTCATCAGGCTGTTCTTGATCGTCGCCGTGCCCGACGAATCCACGCCGATTCCGTTTCCCGCCACCGTCGCGTTCACCACCGCCGCGCCACCTCCCGCTGCCACCGAGATCCCCGCCGTCGCGCAGTCCCGCACCACCAGGTGCGTCAGCGCCACCCCGGTCGCCCCGCTCCCCACCGAGAGGCAGGTGGCGGCGCCCGTCACCGTCGCCTGGTCCAGCGCCGCCGGCGTCTTCGAATTCGTCGTCGCGCCGAAGCTCACTCCCACAGGGAGCCCCGTCCCGTCGATGATCGTCCGCCCGGCGCCCGCACCCCGCACGCTCACCCCTCCCCCGACCTGCAGCGTCTCCGTCAGCGGGAACGTCCCCACTCCCAGCACGATCATGTCTCCAGCTTGCGCCGCGGCCACCGCGAGCCGCAGGCTCGACGCCGGCGTGCCGTTCACCGTCACCGTCCCCGCCGTCGCCACCGTGAACGTCTCAGTCGCCGACCAGGGCGACAGCGCTCCCTCCGGATCCCGCGCCCGCACCGCGTAGCTGTACGTCACCCCGGGCATCAGAGCCGCCGTCACCGCCACCGACGTCACCCCTTGTCCAGGGAAAATCTGCTGCGCGTAGCTCTCCAGCACCTCCCCGTCCGTATCGATCCGCAGCTCGTACGTCGACTGCTCTCCGTCGAGGTCCATCGCCGCGGCCCACCGCAACGTCACGTCCGCCGCGTCCAGCGGCCGCGGGCTCGCCGCCAGCACCGGCGCCGTCGGCGGGTGGTTCACCGACGACTGCTGCCCCTCCAGCGTCCCGCTCTCCGCCACCGTGATCAGGCGTCCGTTCGCCATCACCGGCGACGCCAGCGCGCGCCCCGCCACCGTCAAATCACCGTCGTCCCCGCCGCTCCCCGCCTCGAGGATGCTCACCTTCGCCACCAGCGACGACGCCACCGCCAGAAGCGGCGTCCCTCCCCCAACAGCCCCGAACGCCGCCGGCGTCGGGCAGACGAAGAACTTCGGCACCGCGTTCGGGTCCCTGAACAGCGCCCGCCCCATCGCCTGCTGCCAGGCAATCGCGCCCGTGCTCGCCTCCAGCGCCACCACCGTCTCCCGCGACAGGTACTCATCGGCCACCCCGTCCCCGTCGCTGTCGATCATGTCGTCGAGGCGCGTCTCCAGCACGATATTCCCCCCAGCCGACGCGAACGACGACACCGCGCGGTGCCGGTCCAGCGCCGTCCCCGCCACGTCGGGCGCAGGCGCAGGCAGGCTCACCGGCCACCCGGCCAGCGAGATCCCCGTCGCCGCGTCCACCGCGTGCACCCGATCGCTGTCGTCTCCGCCGGCCATGTACACGTGTCCGCCCGCGATCAGCGGCGATGCCAGGTGCACCACCCCGTCCGCCTGGTAGTCCCAGCGCGACGCTCCAGAAGCCGCGTCGAACGCGTAGTAATGCCCGCCGTTGCTCCCCACCACCACCAGCCCCCCGGACACCGCTGGCGAGCTGTTGCCGGGCTGATCGATCACCGCCGCGCTCTGCCACACCACCGCCCCCGTCGCCCCGTCCAGCCGAACCACTCGGTGCTGCGGGAATCCTGCCGCGAACACGATGTCGCTCCCCACCGGCGCCGGCGACGACATCGTCATCCCCCCCACCTCCGCCGTCCACAGCACCGACCCGTCCGCCAAACCGTACGCCACCACCTTGTTTCCCAGCGTCGGCACGTACAGCCGCCCTCGCGCGATCGCCGGCGTCCCCTGCACCGGCGCCCCCGCCGCCGCCGTCCAGACCAGCTGGCCGCTGTCGGCGTCCACGACGTTCACCGTCCCGTCCAGATCGACGCTCGCCGCGTACCCCTCCGCCACCACCGGGCTCGCCAGCGCACGCGACCTCGTCCCCGGCGTGTACGTCCAGTGCCCGTCCCCGAACTTCGCTCCCGACCGCTCCGCCGACAGCCGGCTTCGCGCTCCGTCGAGGCCGGGCGTCCCCCAATCGTCCGCACGCGCCACCCCAGGCGCCAACATCCCCAGCGGACCCGCCAGGAGGGCGGCGGCGACGGCGACGGCGCTGGAGAGGCTGTGTCTCATGGGGTTCATGTCAGGGCGAGGTCGGGGTGGGGTCGGCGAGAAGG
>CAVRRT010000091.1:0-9509 GCA_963723305.1 uncultured Pseudomonadota bacterium | reverse complement strand
TTGGGCCTAGGTGTGGCTGAGCCAATGGCTAGGCGAAGCGCTAGCGGTGCTTAAGTTATTGAAAGATCGAGTGCGCACGACGTCAGAGGAGACGCATATGGTCGTATCCGAAAGGCCGTGTTGCGATCTGCCGATACCTGTGCAAACTGGGGGTACTCTACATGGCCGTCTCGAAGAAGTAGCTTCCGACGCAGCGCGTTCTAACGGAGCAACTAAGCACTCCCGTTGCCAGTGGCAGATGGCTGCTCTGGCTGCCGTCTGGACCGTCACTAGTTCCTGACGCCCTCGAACGGGGCGGCGAGCTGTGCGCTGCCGAGGCCGGTGCGCAGCTGGACCGACCAGGTGGCCAGGGCAGCGGGTGACGAGCCGTCCTCGCCGAGGCGATCGGCCACCCCGTGATTGAACTTGTCGATGAGGGGCGCCGAGCCGGAGAGCGCCAGAATCGAGGCCCGTGCCGTCGGCGCCGCTGAAGGCCCCCTCCAGCTGGCCGGCGAGCGCCGCGAGTCCCGTGGCGCAGGCGCTGGTCGCGCAGCCCACCGGCTGGCCGACCGCGGGACAGATGACGCCGTCGAGCGCGGCGCAGCCGGTGGCGGTTCCGTCGGCCGAGCTCGCCAGCGCGAACAGCGCGGAGACGAAGGAGGGGATGTCGCTCGGCAGTCCGCGGGGGGCGAGTGAGAGCGGCCCGAACGCGGCGCGCGCGGTGGTCCCCAGGCGGAGCGTGAAGCCGTGGTCGCCGATGGTGAGGATATCGTCGCTGGTGGTGGCGGTGGTAAAGGCCTGGAGGCTGGGCAGGCCGAGCGAGGCGAGCGGAACCGAGGTCTGCCAGCCCGGTCCAAACAGCGCGTTCACCAGGGTGTGCGTCACGGCGTAGCTCCCGGCCGTGCCGCTCGGGGCGACGACCAACATCGAGATCAGGCGGACGCTGTCGAGGATCGCGGTGGCGTCCGAGGCGATCCCGGGGAGCGCCACGATCGCTGCCGGAACCGGGCTGCCGAAGAGGCCCAGCGAGAGGGCGTCGAGGCTCTCGTCGCCCGCCGCGTCGCGCGCGCTCCGGCAGCCGGTCGGCCCGCCGGTGTCATCGAGGAGCGGGGCGCCTCGCAGAGCGGTGATCGCGTCGCCCAGCGCGCCTTCGCTCCCGGGCGCCGTCGCGGGGACGCAGTCGAGCGGATCGGCGGCGGTCGCGGGCGACAGCGCGTCGACCGTGCAGTCGAGCCAGAGCTCGGCCGGATCGAGCGGGCAGTCGGAGAGGTTGGTCCAGGCGGCGCCGAGCGCGGGGGCGGCGGCCAGCGGCGGCGTGAACGTCAGCGTCGACGTCACGGTGTACGTGCCGACGGGGTCGGGGACGGCGTCGTAGAGCGGGAGCGCGACCTCGACCGTCTCGGCGGCCAGCAGGCTCGAGCCCGGGATGTCGACGCACCCGTCGGCCACCACCGTCACGCCGTCCGCGGCCAGGGCCTGCCCGATCGCCGCGTTCACCACGGTCGTGCTCACGAAAGGGAACTCGGCCGTCTGCGCGCCGTTGCCCTGGAGGGTGATCGCGTCACGCGACGACGCGGCCGGCGCATCGAGATCGAGAGCGCCGCAGGAGCTGTCGTCGTAGAGCAGCACCCGAATGGAGGCGGTGTCGGCGGCGGCGGTGCTCGACGGCGCGAAGAACGGCGCGACCAGGACGGTCCCCGAGGTCTCGACGACCACCAGGACTTCGGCCGTGGCACCCTGGCTCTGGGCCTGGACATAGAAGCTCGCCGGCTGACCGGCCTCGACGCCGACGGTGGCGGTTCCTGTGGCGTCGGTGATCGCGCTGGCGGGAGTGAGCGTTGCGCCCGCGGCGTCAGTCGTCGGCGGCTCGATGGTGAAGGTGACCGTCTGGCCGGCGGCCGGCGCGCCACCCCTGACGAGGATGAAGCTGGCGGACGTCTGATCGCCGGGGCCCACGTGCAGCGTGGCCGTCACCACCATCAGCGCGAAGGGGCCGGTGCCGCTGGCGTCGCCGCCTCCGCCGCATCCGCCTGAGGCAACCGCCGCCAGCGCGCCGAGCAACCAGGCGGAGCACGTTTGCCAGGTTCGCCACTCTTTTCGCGCGCGGCGCGGGCTTGTGGACAAGCTGTGGATTCTTTTGCGCTGGCTTGCCCGCGCCCGGAGGGCCAAGCTCGATCGCCGCATATGCCCGACTTCACCCACCTGCATCTGCACACGCAGTATAGCCTTCTCGACGGCGCCATTCGCCTCGACCACCTCTTCCCCAAGGTCCTCGAGCGGGGGATGAAGTCGGTGGCCATCACCGACCACGGCAACCTTTTTGGCGCGCTCGATTTTTATCAGAAGGCCAAGGCCCACGGCGTGAAGCCGATCTTCGGCTGCGAGACGTACATCGCGCCCGATCGCCTCGACAAGACCGAGCGGCGCTCGAACCACCTCATCCTGCTGGCCAAGAACGAGGTCGGTTGGAAGAACCTCTCGTACCTCAACTCGATGGGCTATTTGGAGGGGTTTTACTACAACCCCCGGATCGACAAGCCGCTCCTCCGCAAGCACGCCGAGGGCCTGATCGGTCTTTCAGCCTGCCTGGGCGGCGAGGTGGCGCAGACGATCATGCGGCGCGGGCCGGAGGCGGCCGAGGCCAGCGCGCTCGAGTTCGCCGACATCTTCGGCAAGGAGAACTTCTTCCTGGAGATGCAGCCCAACGGGCTGGAAGAGCAAGAAGACGGTCAACGGCCACCTGCTGGAGATGTCGAAGAAGACCGGCATCCCGCTCATCGCCACCAACGACTGCCACTACCTGAACCAGACCGACGCGCGCGCGCACGAGATCCTGATGTGCGTGCAGCAGAAGAAGACCATCCACGACGACAAGCGCCTGCACCACCGCAACGACGCCTTCTTCGTGAAGACGCCGGCCGAGATGGAGGCCTACTTCCAGCACGTCCCCGAGGCGCTGGAGAACGCGGCGCGGATCGGCGCGCTGTGCAACGTCGAGTTCAAGCTGGGCGAGACCTTCCTGCCCAAGTTCCAGGTCCCCGACGGCATGACCGCCGAGTCCTACCTGCAGGTCATCGCCGAGAAGGGCCTCGGCAAGCGCATCGAGGAGGCCCACCGGCGCGGCGAGAAGGTCGACGGCGACGTCTACGCCGCGCGCCTGGCTCTCGAGCTGGGCGTCATCCAGAAGATGCAGTTCGCCGGCTACTTCCTGATCGTCTGGGACTTCATCCGCCACGCCAAGGAGCAGCGCATCCCGGTCGGCCCCGGCCGCGGGTCGGGCGCCGGATCGCTGGTCGCCTACTCGACGCGCATCACCGACATCGATCCCATCGCGAACAAGCTGCTGTTCGAGCGCTTCCTCAACCCCGAGCGGATCAGCATGCCGGACTTCGACATCGACTTCTGCATGAACCGGCGCGACGAGGTGATCTAGTACGTCACCGCAAAAATACGGCAAGGACAACGTCGGCCAGATCGTCACGATGCACCAGATCAAGGCGCGTTCGGGCGTGCGCGACATCGCGCGCGCGATGGCGCTTGCCGTACGCCGACGCCGATCGCATCGCCAAGTTCGTCCCCGAGCCGATCCAGGGCAAGAGCCCGCCCATCGCCGAAGCGATCGAAAAAGAGCCGCGCTTGAAGGCGCTCTACGACGAGAGCCCCGTCTACCGCGAGCTGCTCGACGTGGCCAAGGGGCTCGAGGGGCTGAACCGCCACGCCGGCAAGCACGCCGCCGGCATCGTCATCGGCGATCGCCCGCTCTGGGAGTACGTCCCCTGCTTCCGCCCCGCCGGCGACGAGAGCGGCATCGTCACCCAGTACGACAAGGACATGGTCGAGAAGGCCGGCCTGGTGAAGTTCGACTTCCTCGGTCTCAAGACCCTGACCGTCATCCAGATCTGCCTCGACCACGTGGCGCGCGATCGCGCCCTGCGCGGCGAAGAGCCGCTCGATCTGTCGCTCATCCCGCTCGACGACGTCCCGGTCTACAAGATGATCTCCGACGCCGACGTGACCGGCGTGTTCCAGCTCGAGTCGTCGGGGTTCCGCGAGCTGCTCAAGAAGCTGCGTCCCGACTGCTTCGAGGACATCGTCGCCGCCGGCGCGCTCTACCGCCCAGGGCCGCTCGAAGGCGGCATGGTCGACGACTTCATCGAGCGCAAGCACGGGCGCAAGAAGGTGGAGTACGACCACCCCACGCTGGAGCCGATCCTCAAGGACACCTACGGGGTCATCGTCTACCAGGAGCAGGTCATGCAGATCTCGTCGGCGCTGGCCGGCTACAGCCTGGGCAAGGCCGATCTTCTGCGCCGCGCGATGGGGAAGAAGAAGGCCTCGGAGATGGCCAAGGAGAAGGCCGGCTTCCTCGACGGCGCCAAGGAAAAGGGGATCGACGTCAAGATCGCCGAGCGTGTCTTCGACCTGATGGAGAAGTTCGCCGGCTACGGCTTCAACCGCAGCCACTCGGCCGCCTACGGTCTGCTGACCTACCAGACGGCATATCTGAAGCGCTACTACCCGGTCGAGTTTTTCGCGGCGCTCCTCACCTGCGACAAGGACGACACCGACGCCGTCGTGAAGTTCATCGCCGAGGCGAAGTCCGACGGCATCGCCGTCCTCCGCCCTGACGTCAACGAATCGGAGACCGATTTCACTGTTTCGGGCACCCTGGAAGGGTTCCCGAACCCGAAGGATTCGGCGAAGGATTCAGCGAAGGGTTCAGCCGACCACAGCTCGTCCTTGCCCACGCGCGCTGTGGTGGGCGCGCCCACGCGATCCGCAAACGGGGCCAATGGGGAGCCGAGGAAGGTCATTCGCTTCGGGCTCGGCGCGGTGAAGGGGGTGGGCGAGGGCGCGGTGGAGGTCATCAAGCAGGCGCGCGCCCAGGGCGGAGCCATGTTGTCGTTGTTCGATTTTTGCCGCCGCGTCGACGGACGGAAGGTGAACCGCAAGGTGATCGAGGCGCTGGTGAAGGCGGGCGCCTTCGACGGCGTGGCGCAGCAGAACGGCGTTTCACGGGCCCGGGTGTTCGGCGCCATCGGCCTGGCCAGCGAGCGCGCCGCCGAGGCGCAGCGCGATCGCGAGAGCGGGCAGACCAACCTGCTGGCTCTTTTCGGCGGCGGCGACAAGACGCCGGGCGCCGCGGGCGGCGAGGACAAGTACCCGCCGTTCGACGAGTGGATGCCCAAGGAGCTGCTCGCTTTCGAAAAGGAGGCGCTGGGGTTCTACATCAGCGGCCACCCGCTCGATCGTTACGCCAGCGAGATCCGCCGCTTCACCAACGCCACCGCGGCCAACTGCACCGACAAGGGGGAGCGCGCCGAGGTGATCCTGGCCGGCGTGGTGGCGGTCTACACCGAGCGGCCGATGAAGAGCGGCGCCGGCAAGATCGCCTACTTCACGCTGGAGGATCAGACCGGCCAGATCGAGCTGTTCGTCAGCTCCAAGAAGGTCGACGAGTACCGGGAGATCCTGTCGCGGGACGAGCCGCTGTTGGTGACCGGGACGGTCGATACGCCGTTCGGGGAGGGGGAGGCGGCGCGCGAGCGGCTCCGCTTCCTCGACGCCAAGCTGCTGGCGCGCGTGCGGGCCGAGAAGAGCTCGCTCCTCGACATCAAGCTGAACGCCGACCTGGTCAGCGAGGCGCAGCTTCGCGCGCTGGAGAAGGTGCTGCGTACGCACACCGGCGGCTGTCGGGCCGTCCTGCGGATGGAGATCCCGATGCGCAGCGAGAGCATCCTGCCGCTGGGCGACGACTACAAGATCGCCGCCAGCGACGATCTGCTGGCGCGCATCGAGCAGATCTTCGGCGATCGCGTGGCCGTCCTGCGCTGACCTCTCGGGGTTTGAACGAGACGGGCGCGAGATCCGAACGGCATTCGAGCGGGATCCGGGGATCGCTACTGGCAGAGGAGCGTCGTGGGGTCGCAGGCGAGCGGCGGCTGGCAGTCGTCGCTGGTGTTGCAAGCTTCGCCGGCCAGCTGGTACGCAAAGCAGACCCCCAGGGTCCCGCTGCCGCCGATCGAGGTGACGTTCTGCCCCGTCCCCTGCGACAGACAGAACGAACCGGCGGTGCATTCGGCGGTCATGTCACAGCGCTCGCCGACGGGGATGTAGCCGGTGAACAGGGTGGCGCAGGCGGGGTTGTCGAGCGCAGCCTGGATGTCTGGCTCCGCCTGGGCCGCCAGCACCGTGCAGCTGGTGGCCTGGTAGGCGGCGACGCAGGCCGACGCCGAGGTCGGATCAATGGTGAGCAGCCCCTCGCTGAAGGCGGTCGACACCAGCGCGAGCTGCTGGTCGGCGGAGAGAGTGGCGCGGGCGAGGCAGGTGGAGGGGCCGCCGCCGTCGACCGCCCCCGCTCCGGCGCCGCACATGCCCGCGGAGCCGCCGTCGACCTGGCTGGTGGCGCCGCCATCGGCCGCGTTGGCCGGTGAGCCCGCGGTCGATCCGCAGCAGCCGCAGAAGGCGGTCGCCAGCTGGGAGGCCAGGGCGTCGGTCGTGCTTGGGGGGGCCTCCCCCGAGGTCCCGGTGCTGCACCCGAGCGGAAATGCGAAGAGGAGGAGGAGGAGCGCCGGAGATACGGCGCTGCGGCAGCCATAAGCACGGTTTCGCATGTGCGCAATCCATAACATGACGGCCCGCCGTCCCGCGCGTGATACGTGTCGCAGGGCTCGCGTTGCGGCGCGTCTAATTCGAGCGGCCGGCTGTTCTTTATTGGGTGGCCTGAGGGCGCTCCACGCATTACTATTCCCGCATCGTGTCACGGGAAACCGCCCGTTCGCGACAGAGGACCGTTCCGGTCATGACCGTTCGTCTGCTGTTGCAAGATGTCGCCGAAGGAATTCGCGTGTTGCAGACACGCGACGGGATCGATCTGTCCAACGAGCAGATCCTCGAGCGCGCGCGCAACATCGTGACGGGGCTGCTCGGGAACTACCGGATCCGAGCGCTCGATTCGAACGACGCGCGAGAGCCGGCCGAGGTCCATCAGCAAGTCCATCAGATGGACCTGCTCGACCAGATCGAAGCGCGCGCCGAAGCGCGCAACAACGGCCGTCCCGGACGCGCTTAAGCACTGGTCGGGGGGCGGGCGGGCTTGCGACCTCAAGATCGCGTGGCGCGCTGCCGATCCTTATCGTGAGGTCTCGGGCCCCGACTTTCCATGACTGCAACCAGGTGGAGCTTCGTGGTGGTTGCGTTGGGGGCGCTCATCGGCGGCCGGCTCGCGCAGGCCGCCACCTGCACTTGGCAAGCGACCGCCAGCGGCCAGAACCTCAACACCTCGACTGCAAACTGGTCGTGCACGCACACGCCGGGCGTGGGGGACGACGTCGTCTTCGACGGCGCCAGCTCCAGTCAGAGCTGCGGGTTCACCTCCACGATCAGCGTCGCGTCGGTGACGTTCCAGAATGGCTATGCCAAGACCGTGACCCAAGGCTCCTCCGGTCTCACGGTGAGCGGCGCCTGGACGATGTCGACGGGCACCTTCGTGGGCGGCGGTGGTGGCGTCACGATCGGCGGCGCGCTTTCGGTGACCGGCACCGGCTCGTTCAGCGCCAGCACCGGCGCGACGCAGATTGGAGGCAGCTTCACCAACGCGAGCACCTTCAACGCCAACGGCGGGACGGTGACACTCAGCTCGACAGGGACCTCCACCCTCACCTCCGGCGGTGCCAGCTTCGCCGCGCTGAAGGTCACCGGCAGCGGCGGGACCTACACGCTGCAGGACGCCCTCACCACGACCGGTAACGTCACGATCTCCGCGGGAACGCTGACGGCGAACGGAAACGCCGTCACCATCGGCGGCGGCCTGAGCGTCAGCGGGGGGACCTTCAACGCCTCGAGCGGGACGACGCGCGTCGCCGGCCTGTTCAACACCTCGGGCGGAACCTTCAACGCCAACGGCGGTACGGTGACGTTGACCGGATCGGGCGCGCTGACCTCCGGAGCGAGCAGCCTCAACGCGCTGACGATCAGCGCAAGCGGGACGTACACGCTCGGCAGCACCCTCCTCGTGGGGAGCGACCTGACGCTCACCGCCGGGACATTGTCGGCCGGGACGCGCACGATCACCATCAGCGGCAACCTCACCATGACCGGGGGGACGTTCACCGGAGGGTCGGGAACGACCACGGTCACCGGCAGCGTCAACGCGAGCGTCGCCATGACCAGCGGCTCCGATCCCAGCCTGGTGGGGTACTGGAACCTCGACGACACGGCCAGTCCGGCCCTCGACTCGTCGGGCAATGGGAACAACCTGACCTGGAGCGGAACGCCCACCACCCCGGCTTCGCATCCGTCGGCCATCACCTTCACCGATCCGCGCAGCCTGGCCATGACCGGCGGCCAGTACGCCGCCAGCGCGGTGCTGAGCGGGATCGCGGTTCTCCAGCCCAGCACCCTGACGGTGTCGGCCTGGTACAAGGCCACCTCCACGGACAGCAACGGCTCCGAGATCGTGAGCGGCTCGAACACCTTCGGTCTGCGGATCACGTCGACGGGGCTCACCGTCATGAAGCGGATCACCGACAACACCTCGGCCGCCGACTGGATCGAGTACCGGGTCCCGGAGGCCACCGTCCTCGACGGGAACTGGCACCAGATTGTGGGCGTCATCTCCACCGGTGCGGGTGGCAGCATGGCCGCCTACTTCGACGGCCTGGTGGCCGCAGGCGCGTACTGGGTCAACGGAAGCAGTGGCGCCGCGCAGCTCACCAGCAGCTCGACGCCCACCATCGCGCAGGCCGCCGCCGATGCCATCGACTGGGACGCCAACACCGAGACCTTTGGCCTCATCATCGGCAACAATCCCTCCACCACGGGCTATCAGTTCGGCGGTACCGCGGTGGGCGCGACCAAATGCACGGGCAGCAACTGCGCCATCGACGACGTTCGCCTCTACAACCGTGCGCTCACCGCAGGTCAGGTCGTCGCGCTCGCCAGCGGCAACACGCCAGGGGGCACGGCGGGGATCATCTCCCTGTCGGGTCCGTTCAGCGCCAGCGGGGGAATGACCGTGCAATCGTCGGCGACGCTGACGATGGCCACCGGGAGCACCCTCTCGATCGGCAGTGGAAAGACGTTGATCGTCGACGGGACGCTCAACGCGAGCGGAGGCACCATCACCAGCGTCTCGGGCACCTACGGTTTTCACGTCGGCTCGACGGCGACCGCCTCCCCAACCTTAAACATCAGCGGCCTCGCCGTTCAGAACACCGACGCCAATGGGATGTGGATCGGTGCCAACGCCGCCGCCGACACGACGTTCTCGGAGTTCGACAACATCGCCTTCAGCAACGGCACCTCGGGCGGGACCCTGCTGAAGATCGTCGACAACACGCTCTACCTCTCGTCGAAGGGTTGCACCTTCGATGGCAGCGCCAGCACGGGCACCACCAAGTACGCCGTCACGTTGATCGGCAACGGCAGCAGCGGCAGCCCGGACTCGACGGAGACGCGGGCGATCTTCGGCGGGACCAAGTGCGCCACCAGCTGGGCGGTCAGCGCCTCCGACTCGACGTGCGGGACGG
>CAVRRT010000090.1:0-14200 GCA_963723305.1 uncultured Pseudomonadota bacterium | reverse complement strand
CGCAGCCGCCGGCGCCGTCGGCAATCTCGTGGGACTGCATCTCGCCGGGGCCGGCGGGCGTCGGGGTCGAGGGGGTCGGCGTCGTGCTCGGCGCGCCGTCGACCGCCGCGGGCGCGCTCAGCTCCGCGTCGGCCGTCCCGCCGAAGGCGCCCAGGTCGATCCGCGACCCGTTCGGCGTCGGCTCCGCGCCGACTTCGTCCCCGGGATCCCCCTGGTCCGTCGACGCCTGCGGCCCGGCCAGCATGAAGTTCTGCGCCGCCGCGTCGACGTACGTCACCGCCGCCGCCAGGTCGCCCGTCCCCGCCGTCAGCCCGACGTACGCCGTGGTGTTCCCGAACAGATCGTCGTAGCTGCTCACCAGCGCCCCCGCCCCTTCGCTCTTCAAGCCCACCGCGTTCCCACTCAGAAGGCTGTTCTTGATCGTCGCCGTGCCCCACGAATCAACGCCGATTCCGTTTCCGGCCACCGTCGCGTTCACCACCGCCGCGCCACCTCCCGCCGCCACCGAGATCCCCGCCGTCGCGCAGTCCCGCACCACCAGGTGCGTCAGCGCCACCCCGGTCGCCCCGCTCCCCACCGAGAGGCAGGTGGCGGCGCCCTTCACCGTCGCCTGGTCCAGCGCCGCCGGCGTCTTCGAATTCGTCGTCGCGCCGAAGCTCACTCCCACAGGGAGCCCCGTCCCGTCGATGATCGTCCGCCCGGCGCCCGCACCCCGCACGCTCACCCCTCCCCCGACCTGCAGCGTCTCCGTCAGCGGGAACGTCCCCGCTCCCAGCACGATCATGTCTCCAGCTTGCGCCGCGGCCACCGCGCTCCGCAGGCTCGACGCCGGCGCGCCGTTCACCGTCACCGTCCCCGCCGTCGCCACCGTGAACGTCTCAGTCGCCGACCAGGGCGACAGCGCTCCCTCCGGATCCCGCGCCCGCACCGCGTAGCTGTACGTCACCCCGGGCATCAGAGCCGCCGTCACCGCCACCGACGTCACCCCTTGTCCAGGGAAAATCTGCTGCGCGTAGCTCTCCAGCACCTCCCCGTCCGTATCGATCCGCAGCTCGTACGTCGACTGCTCTCCGTCGAGGTCCATCGCCGCGGCCCACCGCAACGTCACGTCCGCCGCGTCCAGCGGCCGCGGGCTCGCCGCCAGCACCGGCGCCGTCGGCGGGTGGTTCACCGACGACAGCTGCCCCTCCATCGTCCCGCTCTCCGCCACCGTGATCAGGCGTCCGTTCGCCATCACCGGCGACGCCAGCGCGCGCCCCGCCACCGTCAAATCACCGTCGTCCCCGCCGCTCCCCGCCTCGAGGATGCTCACCTTCGCCACCAGCGACGACGCCACCGCCAGAAGCGGCGTCCCTCCCCCAACAGCCCCGAACGCCGCCGGCGTCGGGCAGACGAAGAACTTCGGCACCGCGTTCGGGTCCCTGAACAGCGCCCGCCCCATCGCCTGCTGCCAGGCAATCGCGCCCGTGCTCGCCTCCAGCGCCACCACCGTCTCCCGCGACAGGTACTCATCGGCCACCCCGTCCCCGTCGCTGTCGATCATGTCGTCGAGGCGCGTCTCCAGCACGATATTCCCCCCAGCCGACGCGAACGACGACACCGCGCGGTGCCGGTCCAGCGCCGTCCCCGCCACGTCGGGCGCAGGCGCAGGTAGGCTCACCGGCCACCCGGCCAGCGAGATCCCCGTCGCCGCGTCCACCGCGTGCACCCGATCGCTGTCGTCTCCGCCGGCCATGTACACGTGTCCGCCCGCGATCAGCGGCGATGCCAGGTGCACCACCCCGTCCGCCTGGTAGTCCCAGCGCGACGCTCCAGAAGCCGCGTCGAACGCGTAGTAATGCCCGCCGTTGCTCCCCACCACCACCAGCCCCCCGGACACCGCTGGCGAGCTGTTGCCGGGCTGATCGATCACCGCCGCGCTCTGCCACACCACCGCCCCCGTCGCCCCGTCCAGCCGAACCACTCGGTGCTGCGGGAATCCCGCCGCGAACACGATGTCGCTCCCCACCGGCGCCGGCGACGACATCGTCATCCCCCCCACCTCCGCCGTCCACAGCACCGACCCGTCCGCCAAACCGTACGCCACCACCTTGTTTCCCAGCGTCGGCACGTACAGCCGCCCTCGCGCGATCGCCGGCGTCCCCTGCACCGGCGCCCCCGCCGCCGCCGTCCAGACCAGCTGGCCGCTGTCGGCGTCCACGACGTTCACCGTCCCGTCCAGATCCACGCTCGCCGCGTACCCCTCCGCCACCACCGGGCTCGCCAGCGCACGCGACCTCGTCCCCGGCGTGTACGTCCAGTGCCCGTCCCCGAACTTCGCTCCCGACCGCTCCGCCGACAGCCGGCTTCGCGCTCCGTCGAGGCCAGGCGTCCCCCAATCGTCCGCACGCGCCACCCCAGGCGCCAACATCCCCAGCGCCCCAGCCAGCACGAAGGGGACGACGATGCGGAGACTCGGTTGGGTGTGGCGCATGATTAAAGGGAGGTTGGGGTCGGGTCCGCGATCAGGTCGAAGTAGTAAAGTCGCCCGTCGTCGGTCGACGCGTTGGCCGTCGTCACCATGTAACGGTTCACCGTCGGGTCGAAGCCGACGCCGGATACCGACTCGCTCGGGCCGAAGTCGTACTCGCCGGATGATCGAAACCGAGGGCGTCGTCCCCGGTGTTGCGATCGAGGAAGTAGAGCTTCCCCCTCGTCGATCCGACCAGCCAGCACGCCGCTGTAGTAGAGCGGCGCCGCCGTGATCGCGTCACCCGAGCCGCCGGCCGGCGTGTAGGGGTAGCCGGCGTTCACCACCGCGCCGCTCCCGTTGAGCACGATGATCGTCCCCCCCTGCGTCCCGTACTGGACGCTGTCCGTCCCGGTGTCGTAGTACGGCGAGCTCTTGATGGCGTTCGCCGTGTTGTATTTCCACAGCCCGTTCGCCGTCCCGAACGTCGTCGGCGCTCGTCGGATCGATCGCCCACATCGTCCCCCCGTCGTCGCCCGGCATAGACCCGTTTCGCCGCCCCCAGCCCCACCGCGATCCGTCCGAACACAGAGTGCGTCCCGGGCGAGTTGTTCGTCGCCGACACGATGTCTCCCGCCGTGCTGATCTGAAGCACGCTCCCCGTCACCCCCATGAACGCGTACGACGTCGAGCCGATCGTCGCCACCGACAGCCCCGTGTTCGTCACCGCCTGCGTCAGCGAGATCGGTGTCGGGACGGTCTGGGTCGACTGCCCCATCGTCCAGAAATTCTGCATGCTGGTCGTGCTCCCCCAGTAGAGGTTCGTCGCGTCCAGCGCCAGCGGCGTGCTGATCGTGCAGCTGCAGTTGTAAGGGTTCGTCGTCGACCAGGGTGAGGTGGTCGTGTCCAGCGACAGCGTCCCCGACGTCGTCCCCGTCGCCGTGTCGATCAATCGATAGATGTTCCCGGCGCTCGTCGCCACGTACACCAGGTGCGTCGTCCCGCTCATCGTCCACTGCGGCGTCCCGGTGATCGTCTCCCCCGCCGTCGGCACCGTCCACGAATAGAGCGCATTCCCCGACTCGTCACGCACGTAGACGACGTCGCTGGTCCCCGCCGACGCGTTGTGAAAAGCGGCGTAGGTCGAGTAGTAGTCGAAGGTGCTCCAGTTGAACGCCGCCGTCGGCAAACCGACGATCGAGCCCGCGGTGTCGTCGTCGGCGGTGCGCACGAACTGGACGACCGCGCCGTTGGTGCCGGGACTGTCCCCGACGCCGTCGTTGTTCGCGTCGTCGTCCGACTTCGACGCCTGGCAGCTGGCCACGTTCGAGGCGCAGGTCGCGCCGCCAAAAATGGCGCGCGTGTCACCGTTGCCCGTGCCGTCGCCCGCCAGCGCGACGCTGAAGGCCGTCGTGGCGGTGACGCCCGCGTCGAAGCTACAGCCGCTCGACGACAGATAGAGAGACTTGGCGTTGATCTGCAGGAGGTCTCCCCCGGCCGTCCCTTGGCTGAAGGCGACGTTGTCGAACTTGGTGAACGTGGGTGAGGCGGCGGTCGTGGCGCCAATCCACATGCCGTTGGCGTCGGTGTTCTGGACCGCCAGGCCGCTGACGTTGAGGGTCGGCGTCGCGCTGGCCGTCGATCCGACCTTGAAGGCGTAGGTCCCGGAGACGCTCTTGATGGTCGCCCCCGTGTTCGAGCCGTTGAGCGCTCCGTCGATCGTCAGCGTCTTGCCGCTGCCGATCGCCACGCTGCCGCCGCTCGAGGCGAGCGTGAGGCCGCCGCCCGGCTGCACCGTCAGGCCGCCGGCGAAGGTCTGCGCCGCGGCACCGACGACGTAGGTCCCGGTGTTCACCAGCGCCGGCGATGCGGCCAGCGAGGCGTTCATCGTCTTGCCGTTCCCGCTCAGCACCGCCGCGTCGAGGATCAGCTGACCGGAGACGGTGGCGTTGGCGCCGAGGGTGGTCGTCGCGTAACCGCCCGTGCCGGCGTAACGCCCGGCCGCAAGCTGGGCGACCTGCCCGGCCGTCAGCGCCACCTTGTAGATCCGGACGTCGTCGAGGGCGCCCGCCAGGACCTCGGAGTTGGGCGGTTGATAGGTCCCCAGATAGGCCGCGGTGGTCGCGCCGCTCTGGTGGGTGAAGGCGCCCGTGTAGGCGACCCCGTCGACGTAGATCGTGTCGACGGAGACGCCGTCGTAGGTGTACGCGACATGGTGCCAGCTTCCGGTGGTGGCCGCCGGTCCCGTCACGGTGGTGCCGGCGCCGGCGGGCCAAGCCGTGTAGACGCCGCCGCGGATGCCGAGCTGGAGGTAGTTCCCGCCGGCCACCAGGGCCACCATGTTCTGGTTGCCGCTGATGTTGGTGAAGTTGACCCAGGCGCTGATGGTGATGGCGGCGTTGATGGCCGGCAGGTTGTTGACGCCGAGCTGTGCGTAGCTGTTGGTGCCGCTGAAGGAGAGCGCGGCGTAGTCGTCGAAGCTCACCGTCGAAGGGACGGTTGTCTGCCAGGTCATGCCCGTCGTCGACAGCGCGCCGGTGTTGCCGTTGCCGGAGAGGTCTTGAATCACCGTCCCCTGCGCCTCGTCGAGCTTCCAGTAGCCGACCAGGTTGCTCTCCGCGGGGTCCTCCAGGCGGAGACCGGCGAAGCTGGCGAACGGCAGCGATTGGCTCGCCGTTCCGTCGAAGACCACGGTGCCGCTCCCGGGCACGAAAGTACCCGCCCCGACCGAGAAGGCCCCCACGTGGATGAGCGATGACGCCGACGAGCCGCCGTTGAGCGTGCCGCTCGTGAGCGTGATCGTCCCTTGCGGCACCCAGAGGCGATCGGCGATGGTGTAGGTCCCCGTGCCGTTGATGGTCAGCGCGCTGAAGCGCCCGCCACCGGAGGTGATGGTGGCCGCGGCCGACGCGCTGGTGAGCGTGACGACCCCGACGTCGCTGTAGGCGCCGGCGTTCGACCAGTTGCCGCCCACGGTGATCGCCTTCGTTCCGGTGAGGGTGGCTCCAGCCCCGATGCTGAGGTTACCCGTCACCGAGAGGGCGTCGTTGAGTGTGTATGTGCCGCCGCTGCCACCGATGGTCAGCGCGCCGAAGCTTCCGCCGCCGGAGGTGATCGTCCCTGCCGACGACGTCCCCATCAGGGTCACCGCGCCGGTGTCCGAGTAGGTCCCGCCGTTGGTCCAGTTGCCGCCCACGCTGAGCGTGCTCGACCCCATCACGGTGCCGGCCAGGATGCTGAACGCCCCGCTGCAAGCAAAGGCGTCGTTGAAGGTGTGCGTGCCGGCGATCGTGCTGGGCGATGACCCCGCGCCGAGGAGGCTGATCTCGGAGCCGCTCAGCACCCGGTTGTAGACGCGAACGTCGTCGAGCGCGCCACCAAAGAGCTCAGAGCTGGGGTTGTAAGTGCCGAGGTAGGCGGTGGTCGGCGTGCCCGCCTGGTGCGGGCCGACGGCGCTCTGCTTGAAGACACCGTCGAGGTAGATACTGTCGGTGGTGCCGTCGTAGGTGTAGATGACCTGGTGCCAGGCGTTGTCGGTGGGCGCCGCGGTGCTGACCAGCGTCCCGCCGCCGTAGTTCCAGGCCAGGAGGTTGGTCCCCCGGAATCCGACCTGCACAGCGCTGCTCGCGCCGAGGTTGCTGATGGCGATCATGTTCTGGTTGGTGCCGGAGTTGGGTGTCCCCTTGAACCAGAGGCTGATGCTCTGCTGCGCGTTGTTGGCAGGGAGGTTGTTCACCCCCAGCGTGACGTAGCCGCTCGATCCGTCCAGCGCGAGCGCCGCCGGGTCGGTGAAGGTGATCGCCGAAGCGACCGGCGTGGTCGCCGAGACGCCCGAAGAGCTCCAGGTTCCGCTGTTGCCGTTCCCCGAGCTGTCGAGCGCGGTCGTCCCGGTCGCCTCGTCCAGTTTCCAGTAGCCGACCAGGCCGCTGTTTCCGTATCCGATCTGGACGCTGGCCAGCGTCGAACCGCCGAAGGTGTGGGAGACGGTCGTGGCGCCGTTGAGGTACAGGGTGCCGCCGTTGGCGTTGAAGGTGCCGCTCGAATGGGTGAACGCCCCGGCGACCGCCGTGGTGCCGCTGCTGGCGGTGAAGGTCC
The DNA here is from genome assembly GCA_963723305.1 of uncultured Pseudomonadota bacterium. Taxonomy (GTDB): domain Bacteria; phylum Myxococcota_A; class Polyangia; order Fen-1088; family Fen-1088; genus JADGRB01. The sequence continues at coordinate 7,656 of CAVRRT010000090.1, read as the reverse complement.
CGCCGGTCACGGAGAGGCCACCGCCGATCGTGATGTTGCCGGCGCCGCCGGTGAACGTGCCGCTGGCCATCGTCCAGCCCGCGACGACGGTGGTCGCCGTGCCGCCTACGGTCGCGGTGGCGGTGTAGCCGTGCTGAAAGGTCATCGAATTGACGCTGACGGCGGCGTCGAATGAGCAGGCGGTGTTCGCCCCGCCCATGACCGTGACGTCGAAGAAGACGTCGTCTCCGCTGCCCGGTTGAGCGCCGCACGACCAGTTGGTACCGAGGCTGAAGTTCGCGCCGGTGCCCGAGCCGCTTCCTTGCCAGACACAGTTGGCGGCGCTGGCGCGACCGCCGGCAAGAGCCGCCGTCATAGCTACGCCCAACGCCCATCTCTTCGCCGTCATCAAGGGCAGGACAGATTCCTTATCTATGAGGATCGGCGATATCCCGCGCAGCTTGAGCGTCGGGGCCAGCGAGGGCCGTGGGCCTGCGCCGCGGCTCAGCGCCGACGGGCGCGCCGCGCCGCAATCAGCGTCGCCGCCAAGATCATGAGCAAAGATGGCGTACCCGATCCCGACCGGCCACCGCCGAGCGCGCAGCCGCCGGCGCCGTCGGCAATCTCGTGGGACTGCGTCTGGCCGGGGCCGGCGGGCGTCGGGGTCGAGGGGGTCGGCGTCGTGCTCGGCGCGCCGTCGACCGCCGCGGGCGCGCTCAGCTCCGCGTCGGCCGTCCCGCCGAAGGCGCCCAGGTTGATCCGCGACCCGTTCGGCGTCGGCTCCGCGCCCACTTCGTCCCCCGGGATCCCCCTGGTCCGTCGACGCCTGCGGCCCGGCCAGCATGAAGTTCTGCGCCGCCGCGTCGACGTACGTCACCGCCGCCGCCAGGTCGCCCGTCCCCGCCGTCAGCCCGACGTACGCCGTGGTGTTCCCGAACAGATCGTCGTAGCTGCTCACCAGCGCCCCCGCCCCTTCGCTCTTCAAACCGACGGTGTTTCCGCTCATCAGGCTGTTCTTGATCGTCGCCGTGCCCGACGAATCCACGCCGATTCCGTTTCCGGCCACCGTCGCGTTCACCACCGCCGCGCCACCTCCCGCCGCCACCGAGATCCCCGCCGTCGCGCAGTCCCGCACCACCAGGTGCGTCAGCGCCACCCCGGTCGCCCCGCTCCCCACCGAGAGGCAGGTGGCGGCGCCCGTCACCGTCGCCTGGTCCAGCGCCGCCGGCGTCTTCGAATTCGTCGTCGCGCCGAAGCTCACTCCCACAGGGAGCCCCGTCCCGTCGATGATCGTCCGCCCGGCGCCCGTACCCCGCACGCTCACCCCTCCCCCGACCTGCAGCGTCTCCGTCAGCGGGAACGTCCCCACTCCCAGCACGATCATGTCTCCAGCTTGCGCCGCGGCCACCGCGAGCCGCAGGCTCGACGCCGGCGTGCCGTTCACCGTCACCGTCCCCGCCGTCGCCACCGTGAACGTCTCAGTCGCCGACCAGGGCGACAGCGCTCCCTCCGGATCCCGCGCCCGCACCGCGTAGCTGTACGTCACCCCGGGCATCAGAGCCGCCGTCACCGCCACCGACGTCACCCCTTGTCCAGGGAAAATCTGCTGCGCGTAGCTCTCCAGCACCTCCCCGTCCGTATCGATCCGCAGCTCGTACGTCGACTGCTCTCCGTCGAGGTCCATCGCCGCGGCCCACCGCAACGTCACGTCCGCCGCGTCCAGCGGCCGCGGGCTCGCCGCCAGCACCGGCGCCGTCGGCGGGTGGTTCACCGACGACAGCTGCCCCTCCATCGTCCCGCTCTCCGCCACCGTGATCAGGCGTCCGTTCGCCATCACCGGCGACGCCAGCGCGCGCCCCGCCACCGTCAAGTCACCGTCGTCCCCGCCGCTCCCCGCCTCGAGGATGCTCACCTTCGCCACCAGCGACGACGCCACCGCCAGAAGCGGCGTCCCTCCCCCAACAGCCCCGAACGCCGCCGGCGTCGGGCAGGTGCCGAAGCTGGGGACGCTGTTCGAATCGGTGAAGACAGTCCGGGCCAACGCACGCTGCCAGGCGACCGCGCCCGAGCCAGGATCGAGGGCGATCACCGATTCGCGGGCCAGGTAATGATCGGGGAGGCCGTCACCGTCGGTATCGAGCGCGTCATCGAGGCGCGTCTCCAGCGTGATGAGACCGCCGGCCGCGGCGAACGAAGATACCGCGCGCCGGTGGTAGAGCAGCGTCCCGGCCAGATCCGGGTCGGGGGCCGGGAGACTCACCGGCCATCCAGCGATCGCCACCCCCGTGCTCGCGTCGACGGCATGGACGTGATCGCTGTCTTTGCCACCGGCCAGATACACGCGCCCGCCCACGATCAGGGGCGACGCGATGTTGACGATCCCGTCCGCGCGGTAGTCCCAGCGCGCGGCCCCCGTCGACGCGTCGAACGCGTAGTAATGCCCGCCATTGGTCCCGACGACGACCAGCCCGCTCGCCACCGCGGGCGGCGTGTTGCTGAACACCTCGAGCACGGGCGCGCTCTGCCAGACGATGGCGCCGGTCGTTCCGTCGAGGCGAATGATGAATTGCCCCGGCAGACCGGCGCCGACGATCAGATCCCCACCGACGATGGCGGGGGAGGAGACGTTCATGCCGCCGAGATCGGTGGCCCAGAGCTGCGTCCCGTCGGCCAGACCCAGCGCGACGATGGCGCCGCCCACCGCGGGGATGAACAGGCGCCCGTTGGCGATCGCCGGCGTTCCCTGAATGGCCGACCCCAGCGTGACCTGCCAGGCGAGCGCGCCACTGTCGGCGTGGAGCGCCGTCACCGTACCGTCGAGATCGGCGCTGACCACGAAGCCATCGGCCTCGACCGGGCTGGCCAGCGCACGCGCACCGCTGGGGGGGGTGTATGACCAGCGGCCATCGCCGAACGCCGCGCCCGAGCGCTCGGCGGAGAGTCGGCCGTGCTGTGCGTCGAGCCCCGGCGTCCCCCAGTCGTCTGCGCGCGCCGCCGGCGCGGCGAGCGTCACGAGCGCTGCCACCCCCAGGGCCAGCGGGGTCGAGGGAGAGGAGCGGAGATGTCGGGCGAGATTGGTCATGGTCACTGGAAGCCCGGCGTCGGATCGTTGACGGAATCGAAGTAGTAGAGACGGCCGTCTTTCACCCCCGCCGTCGTCGATGACGTCGACACCATGAAGCGGTTGACGTTGGGATCGTAACCGATCGCCGACACCGACTCCGTCGGGCCGAAGGCGTACTCCTCGATGATCGACACGCCGTTCGGCGCGGTGGAGCTTCCGGTGTTGCGGTCGAGGAAGTAGAGCTTCCCCAGGGTCGTTCCAACCACCAGAACGCCGCTGTAGTAGAGCGGCGACGAGGAGATCGGATCCGAGAGCGTGTAGGGATAGCTGGTGTTGACGACGGCCCCGGCGCCCGTGAGGGCGACCAGTTTCCCCCCGTTGGTCCCAAACTGGATCGTGTCGGTGGCCGCGTCGTAGTAGGTGCCGACGATCTTCGATCCGGCCGCGTAGCTCCAGAGGGTCCCGGTGAAGCTGGAGGGGCTGATCGCCCACAGCTTTCCATTGTTGTCGCCCGCAAAGATGCGCGATGTCCCGGCGGTGGCAGCCAAGGAGCTCGTGCCGTAGTCGATGCGCCCAGTGATCGTTCCGACGCTGGCGTTCACCACGAACGACGTCATGCTGACGTCGAGCTGCAGGAGGTCGTTGGTGATCCCGAGGTAGAGCGTCGGCGCGCCGCTGGTCACAATCGTGGGGGACGAGGTGGTGACGTTCTTCGGTGTGGTGAGCCCGCCCGCCCACCCCGTCAGGATCGATTGGGCGCTCTGGCCGACCTCCATCAGGACCTCGGTCAAGTTGCCGCCCCCCGTCGTCCCGGTCGTGGCGGCCCAGTAGATGTTGTTCGCGTCGAGGGAGGCTTCCGACTTGATCGCGCAGCCACAGTTGTAGGGATTGCCGCCGGGCAGGGCCGACCAGGCCGGGTCGAGGGACAGCGTTCCCGAGGTCGTTCCGGTTCCCGTGTCGACCAGACGATAGACCTTGTCCACGTTGGTTCCGCTCGAATCGGTGGCGGTGACATACAAATAGTGGGTCGTCACGCCGGCCACGGTGGTCGACGTCCACTGCGGGGTCCCAACGATGTTTTGGTTGGTCGCCGTGGACCAGGAATAGAGCGCGTTACCAGCTTCGTCGCGCACGTAGACGATGTCCGCGCTGCCGGCCTGGTTCCTGAAGACGGCGTAGGTCGAGTAATAGGTGAACGTGTTCCAGTCGAACGCCGCGGTGGGAAACCCCTGAAACAGCCCGCCCGCAAATCCGGCGGCCCGGACGAACTGCACCACCGCGCCGTGGTTCACCCCGTTGCCGGGGCTGTCGGCGATCCCGTTGTTGTCCGCGTCGTCGTCGGACTTCTCACTGGTCGCGCAGATTCCGCCGGTGTTGGTGGCGCAGGTCGCGCCGCCGAACACGGCGCGCGTCTGCCCCGTGTCGTTGCCGACCATCTTGACCGCGTAGGTGGCGCTGCTGTCGAACGTGCACCCGTTTGACGCCAGGTAGAGCGCCGCCGCCGTGATCTGCAAGAGTTGATTGCCAGCCCCGTTGCTGAACGCAATGTTGTCGAACTCGGTGACACTGGTGGTCGCGCTGGCGTTCGAGTTGATCCACATGCCGTTGCTGTCGACGTTCTTGACGGTGAGCCCGCTGATGTTCAACGTCGGTGCGGCCGTGGCGACCGACCCGATCTTGAAGCTGTAGCGGCCCGAGACGCTGGTGATCGTGGCGCCGGCGGCCGACGCGTTGAAGGCGCCATCGATGGTGAGCGTGGACCCACTCCCCAGCGCCACGCTCCCGGTTCCGGAAGCCATCGTCATGGCCCCGGTGGGTCGGACCGCGAGCCCGCCGGAGAACGTCTGGGCCGCGCTGCCCACCGTGTAGGTACCCGCGTTGACGAAGCTCGCCGCGGTGGCGCTCAAGGTGTTGCCGTTGGCGTTCAGGTTGCCGGCGTCGACGGTCAGGGCGCCCGACACCGTGGTGCCCCCGCCGAGCGTCACCGTCGAGTAGCCCCCGGTCCCCGCGTAGCGCCCCGCCGCGAGCTGCGCGATCTGGGTGGTGGTGAGGGCGGTCTTGTAGACACGCACGTCGTCGAGCGAACCGTTCAGAAACTCCCGCGTCCCGTCCGCCGAGCCCAGGATGGCCTGAATGATGGTGCCCGTCTGGTGCGCGGTCGTCGTGGACGTGGCCGCCACCCCGTCGACGTAAAGGTTGTTGTTCGTCCCGTCGTAGCTGTAAACGATGTTGTGCCAGGCTCCGTCGACTGGAGTCGCGCCCGCCACCAACGAAGTGCCGGCCCAGGTCCAGGCCGAGAGCGTTCCCCCGTTGAGCCCCAGCTTGATGCCGTCACCCGCGCCATCATTGAACGCCACGAAGTCCTGCGTCCCCGTGGTCGAGCCAAGCTTCACCCAGGCGCTGATCGTCATCTTGGCGTCCGGATTGGGAATGCTCGTCGCCCCGGCGGAGACGTAGCCCGACGCGCCGTCGAGCTTCAGCCCGCAAGCGTCATCGAACCCGACGCCCGAAGCAGCGGCCGTCCAGGTCGCCCCGCCGTTCAAGGTGCCGGTGTTCAGGCTCGCCGAAAGGTCGTAGGTCGTGGAGCCGTTCCCCTCGTCGAGCTTCCAGTAGGCCACCAGATTGGTTTCGTTCTTGGAGTCTTCGATCCGCAGGTTGTTGAAGCTCGCGCTGGCGGCCGTCGTGGTGAACGAATTGTCGACCACCACTGTTCCGCTGCCGGGGCTGAGGGACCCGGTGCCGGTCAGCGTTCCAATGTGGGCGACGTAGGCGCTGGTGCTGAGCCCGCCGGTGACGGTCACCGTGTGGTTGGTGGACCACAACCGATCTGACAGCGTGTAGTTCGCCCCGCTGCTGACGGTGACATTTCCCTGCGCCGGTTGGCCGCCCGACAGGATGACGCCCGAGGCCGCCTTCAGCGTCACGCCACCGGTGGCGGTGAAGGCGCCGCCATAGTTCAACCAGTTCCCGCTCACCGACGCGGAGCCGGTGCCGGTCAGGCTGCCCGACGCGATGACGAGGTCACTGTTCGTGGTGAGCGCACCGGTGTAGGTGTGCATCGCGACGCCGGTCGACGGCAGGTTGCCGAGCGCCAGGGCGCTGACCTCGGTGAGCGTGAGCGCGCGGTTGTAGATCCGGACGTCATCAATCGCGCCCCCGGCGGCCATCAGCTCGTGCGTCCCGTCGTAGCTGCCGAGATCGGCGACCGTCGTCCCGGCCACCTGGTGCGCCGCCGCGGTCGTGCTCTTGAGCGCGCCATCGAGGTAGAGCTTGTTGGTGCTCACGCCATCGTAGGTGAACGTCACCTGGTGCCAAGCGCCGTCACTGGGCGCGGCCGTGCTGGCCAGCGTCGTCGGCGACGCTCCCCAGGTCCAGGCGGCCAGCGTCCCTGAGCTCAGGATCCCCAGCTTGACGCCGTTGCTCCCGCCGTCTCCGAGCGCCACCGCGTCCTCGGTCGTGGCGGTCGATCCGAACTTGACCCAGACGCTGATCGTCTCCGCTGCGTCGGCGGCCGGCATGTTGGTCGGCGTCGTCGCGAGGTGGGCGTAGGCGGTCCCGTTGAACGCCGCCGCCGACGGATCCGAGAACGTCAGGGCCGTCGGGACGGTGGTGGTGAACGACGACGCGCTGAGCGTCAGGCCGTTGGCGTAACCGGATTGGTCGGCCAGCGAGGTCCCCGCGCCTTCGTCCAGATTCCAGTACGCGACCATCCCGTCGTTGATGATGACCTTGCCGAAGATGGCGCCGCCGGCGAAGGTGTGTGCGACGGCGCCGGTGGCGGTGAAAATCACCGTGCCACCGTTGCCGGCCAGCGAGCCGCTGGTCCGGGTGAACGCGCCACCGATCTGGAGCGTTCCGCTCGGCGCGTTGAATGTTCCCCCGTTGATCGTCAGGCCCCCCGTGATCCGCATGGGGGAAGCACCGGCGGTGAATGTCCCGGTCGTGACGGTCATGCTGCCCACCACGAGCGACGGCGATCCGCTGGTCGAGACGATCTTCGTGTACCCGTTCTGCACGGTGATCGACGCGACGGCGACGGCGGCGCTGATGGTGCAAGCGTTGTTGGTCCCGGTGAAGCCGCCACTCGACATGGTGGGATCGAAGAAGACGGCGTCGGCTGATTGAGGTGAGAGGCCCCCACACCCGGTCCAGTTTCCGGGCGTTCCAAAGCTGCCTCCCGACGCCCCGATCCAGATGCAGGAGTTGGCGGCAAAGGCCACTCCCCGCCCGGCGACGAGCGCGCCGATCGCCATCGCCATACCGATCGCCGCCCGCCCGCGATGGCGATGCCGATGGCGACTGGCCGATCGGCCAGTCGAGCGCCGGAGCAAGGAAAGCAAAGACATGAACGTCGCGCCCACGCGATCACGCGCAGGCCCCCCTAGGACCTAAGCTCGGTCGGATGGCATCGATGCTTGAGCTTGCCATCGGCCTTTTGCCGGATATCCCGACAGATGAGGGACCCGCCCTCACGCCGCAGAGGCGGTCATGACTTCGACGGACGTGAGCGATTCCTTGGACGTGAGTGACGCGATCGCCCGTTCGCGATGGCAACCGCCCCCAGGAGCAGAAACAGCCAGCTCGCTGCCGCAGGGGACGAATGGCCAGCGACT
>CAVRRT010000089.1:0-5752 GCA_963723305.1 uncultured Pseudomonadota bacterium | reverse complement strand
GAGCGCGGCGGTAGCGACCGCCGCCTACAGGATCGGCATCCGCGCCAAACCGGTCGCGCCGACGGTCGAGGTCTCTCCGACCCCAAGGCCCTCCGCACCTTCCTCCAAATTGGCGCCGACGTCGGCGGCGACCGCGGAGATCGCCGAGATGCCACCGGCGGCCGCGGCCGCGCCGCCAGCGCCCTCCCGCGCCGACGCGGCCCGCGAGGAGCTGCGCCTGCTTCGACAGGCGCGCGCCGCGGTGGCGCGCGGGGACTTCGCGGCGGCGTTGCCGCCACTCACCGAACATGCGCGCCGCTTCAAAGATGGGCGCCTGGCCGAGGAACGGGAAGCGTTGCGCGTGAAGGCGCTGGCGGGACTCGGCCGGACGGACGAAGCGCGGCGCGCCGCCACCGCTTTCAAAGCACGCTTCCCGCGCAGCGTGCTGCTGCCGATCGTCAGCCAGATGCCGGCGTCGGCTCCCTAGCCGCAGGTGGCGTGGCCCACGTCGCCCGGAGGCGGGCGGCGATGTCGACGCGGGCCCGCCCCGCAGCTGGCGCTACGCCGCCGCTGGCGTCGCGCGGCGCCGGCGACGGCCGATCGAACTTGTCGAGGATCGCGTCGGGGATGAAGCGCGTGCGCGGCGTGAAGACGTGGCGATCGCCGTGGCGGCTCTGCTGGCGGATGAAGAAGCGCAGCGGGTGGACCAGCGTCAGCACGTTCTTGGCGCGCGTCATCGCCACGTAGAGCAGGCGCCGCTCCTCTTCGATCTCGGCGGGCTGGCCGGTGGCGAGGTCCGAGGGGATGCAGCCGTCAGCCGCGTTGAGGACGAAGACACTGTCCCACTCCTGCCCCTTGGCCGAGTGGATGGTGGAAAGGATCAGGTAGTCCTCGTCGAGGTGCGGCTGCCGGGCTTCGGCGCCGGTCGCCTGCGGCGGGTCGAGCGTCAGATCGGAGAGGAAGCGCTCGCGCGACGGCGCGGCGGCGGCCAGCTGCTCGAGCTGCTCGAGATCTCCGAGCCGCGCCCGCGCGTCGTCGTAGATCCGTTCCAGGTGCGGCTGGTACCAGCGGCGCACGAGCCCCATCTGGGCCGCCCAGGCGGTCGTTGCCGTCGCCGCGCACAGGTGCCGGAACAGCTCGGCGAAGGCGGGCCAGGCGTCGCGGGCCGCCGCCGGCGGCTCGAACGTCCCGAGGGCGAGCGCCAGCGCGAAGCGCGCGCCGACGACGTGCTTACCGAGCGCGTCCGCCAGGCGCGGTCCCATCCCGGGCAGGAGCTGCGCGACGCGGAAGCCGGCCAGGCTGTCGCGCGGGTTCTCCGCCCAGCGCAGGCAAGAGAGCGCGTCCTTGACGTGGGCCGCCTCGAGAAAGCGGAGCCCGCCATACTTGGCGAACGGAATGTTGCGCCGCCCGAGCTCGACCTCCAGCGCGTCGCTGTGGTGGGCGCTGCGGAACAGCACCGCCTGCTGCCGCAGCGGCACGCCCGCCTCGCGCCGCTCGAGGATCCGCGCGACGACGTAGTCGACCTGTGCCAGCTCGTCGTCGACGGTCACCAGCGCCGGCCGCTCGCCGCCGGCCCGGGCCGCGAAGAGGCGCTTTTCGTAGCGCTCGCTCGCCAGCGCGATGACCGCGTTGGCGGCGGCGAGGATCGGCTCCGTCGAGCGGTAGTTCTGCTCGATGGTCACCACCGTCGCGGGCGGCTCGTACTGCCGCGGGAAGGCCAGGATGTTGCCGGCGCGCGCCGCGCGGAAGCTGTAGATCGCCTGCGCGTCGTCCCCCACCACCGTCACGCCGCGCCCGTCGGGTTTGAGCAGCCGCAAGATCTCGGCCTGCAGCGTGTTGGTGTCCTGGTACTCGTCGACCAGCACGTGATCGAAGAGGCCGCCCACCCGGCGCGCCAGCGACGCGTCGGCCATGAGGTGGAACCAGTAGAGCAACAGATCGTCGTAGTCGAGCAGCGCCCGCGACCCCTTGGCGTCGACGTAGCCGGCGAAGAGCGCGCGCAGCGGCGCTTCCCATTCGAGACACCAGGGGAAGCGCGTCTCGAGACAGGCCCGCAACGTCTCCTGGGTGTTGACGACGCTCGAATAGATGGCGAGGCAGGTCCCCTTGCGCGGAAAGCGCTTGTCGGTGCGGGAGAGACCCTGATCGTGGCGCAGCCGATCGATGAGATCGGCTGCGTCCTCGCGATCGAGCAGCGTGAACGCGGGATCGAGCCCCAGCTCCGTGGCGTGATGGCGCAGGAGGCGATTGGCGATGGCGTGAAATGTCCCCGCCCAGGGCAGCGTGTCGACGCCCGCGGCCCGGCGATTGAGGAGGCGCGCCGCCCGCCGGGTCATCTCCTGCGCGGCCCGCCGCGAGAACGTGAGCAGCAGGATCCGCCGCGCGTCCGCCCCCCGCGCGATGAGCGCCGCCACCCGATGCGCCAGCGTCTGCGTCTTCCCGGTCCCGGCGCCCGCGATGATCAAGAGCGCCCGATCGTCAGGAGCCGCCGCCGCCCGACGCTGCGCAGGGTTCAGCGGATCCAAAATCGGATCCAAGATCGGATCCAGGCTCGGATCACCCTGGGGCGCGACTGGCGCTACGAGACCGGGGGGCGCGGCGGCTTCCACCCGGTCGATACTATACTAACGTTCAGTCACCGCAAATCCGCGAACAGCTCGCCCGAATCGGCCGCGGCGCGATCGGGAACCGCGAACGGCTCCAGCTCGGCCCGGTAGCGGGCGAACAGCGTCGGCGGCAGCGGGACCTTCTCGTTTTCCTTGTCTTGGTCTCGCAGCATCGCCTCGATCATCGCGCCGTTCGCCGGTGCCTTGCCGAGGTTGTGGTTGTTGGTGACGGCGTAGAGCTCGCGCGTCGTCGATCGCGCCGCCATCTCTTTGATCCGCTCGACCCACGGGCGGAGCTCGTCGGCCGAGTACAGATAGTCGTAGCGTTGGTTGCCGGTCGCAGACCTGCGGAACCAGTCCTGGTAGTTCCGCCCGTGCATCCGCACGTAGGCGACGGAGGAGGTGGCGAGGGCGGCCGGCGCGATCGAGCTTCCGTAGAGCGGCTGATCGACGTTCACCAGGCCGACGCCCAGCTCGGTCAGCTCGGCCACCACGTCGGAGCTGTTCCAGCTGGTGTGGCGAACCTCGACGACCAGCGGAAACGCCGAGAACGCCGCCAGCAGATCGCGCAGCCATTCGGCCGTCGCGTCGTCGCGCTTGAACGACCAGGGGAACTGCAGCAGCACGGCGCCCAGGCGCCCGGCCTCCAGCAGCACATCGAACGCCGCGCGCGCCACCTTCACCTCGTCGGTCGTCCAGGCGCTCCCGCGCTGGTGCGTGAACCGCTTCCAGAGCTTGGCGGTGAACCTGAAGTCCGCGTTCCCCGCCACGCGCTTGACCCACCCGGCCGCCACCTTCGGATCGCCGGGCCGGTAGAAGGTGGTGTTGATCTCGACGGTGTCGAAGTAACGCGCCAGATACCCCAGCTCGTCGAAGCCCTTGGTCTTCGTCCGGTTGGGATAGACGATGCCGCGCCAGTCCGGATAGTCCCACCCGGCGGTCCCCACGCGAATCTTCGCGGTCCCGCTCATGCGGTCACGTCATTCACTGCACACACCGGACGATACTGTACGCGCGTTCAGGCGCCGCGCCAAGCCGCGTCCACCTCGGCGTCCGGGAGACGCCGCTTCACTCGCCTACTCGGCGAACGGATCGACCCAGGGCTTGGCCGGTGCCTGAGCGTCGGAGCCCCGCGCCACTGAGGCGGACGCTGCGGCGGTCCGGGTCGGCTTCGGCGCGCGGACGACGGCGGGGCGGCTGCTCCGTGTCGCCGCCCTGCGAGTTGGCCGGGCGCGGGAATCTCCCAGCGCCGAGAGCGTCTTCGCCAGGATCGCCTGCTCGACCGCCGTCGGCTCGTCGAGCGGCTGCGCCATCGCGGTCGTGGGGGGGAGCTGCACGATCACCGCTTCAGATGCTGGAGACGGCGCCGGAGCGGCGGCGGCCGTCGCGGCGGCGACCGTCGCCGCGGCCCGCGCGCCTTCCACGGAAGCCCACCGGTTGAAGGTCCACGTCAGCAAGATGCCAAACGCGAACGCGCTCGCGCAGAGCACGACCGTCTTCGCCGTCGTGATTCCCCTTCGCGATCCGGCGAGCCACATTTGCTCCAGGCCCTGCTGCCGATCCGAGGCGAAGATCCGCTCGGTCGGAGTCGACGCCGCGCTCAGCGGGATCGCCAATTCGTTGACGCCCGGCCCACCCGCTATCTCCATGCGAAATGACCTCCGCCCCATGAACACCACGTTGTCCTGCTGCCTACCGAACGATTCGATCACGGAATTGGCCTCCAATCTCCCTGGGCACTGTAGGCGATTCACCGTCGAGATCGCGTGTCGACTCGGAGGTTCTTTCGTTACAAACGACAAACACAAATCCGGAATTTGGTCGTTGGCCTCCCCCCGACGCGCGTCAGGAAAACGAACCGCGTAAGCGCCGATACCGGTCTAGCGCCGGGAGGCGGATCGCGCCCGCGGTGCCGGACCAAACAGGAGGCGCCGGAGCGCCCCACCTGCGGCGGCCAGCGCACGCCGCGCAGCCCCGACCGGTCGCCGCCGGGAAGGGACAAGCTCGAGCAGATCACCGAAGCGCTCGAGCTCAGCCGCAGGTTGGGGCTCATCCGCCGGCGCGGCTGCGAAGAAGGCTTGCTCGAGCTCGCTCCACTCCGGTCCGAGCGCCGGCGTCTGGGGCGCGTTGCGCTTGCCCCGGCCCGATCGCTTTTTCTTCTTCTTCTTTGACGAAGATTGCGACAAAGCGCGCGCAGCTTCGGTGAGGGCGAGGCGTCGTCCGGCCATCGTCCGATCTACGGCGCCCAAACTCAATCGGACGCCCGGAATTGCCCGGCGACCTCGATCCTCACCAGCTCTCCCCGAACGGTCGCGCCTCCACTTCAAACGACCAGACCGACCGCGCCTGTTTCGTCACCTGCAGCACCGACTCCGCGACCTCCTCCGGCTTGACGAAGAACGCGTCCGGCTTGTCGGGCATCATCTTCCTCGTGCGCGGCAGATCGACGACGCCGTCGAGGATCACGATCGCCACGTGGACGCCCGCCGGCCAGAGATAGCGCGCCATCGATTCGGCCAGGCTGCGCTGCGCCGCCTTGGCCGGCGCGAAGGCGGCCGTCTTCACGTTGCCGCGCCTCGAGGCCGTCGCGCCGATGAAGACGATGCTCCCCCGCCCCGCCTTCTTCATCTCCCCGACGACCCGCTTCGAGGTCAGGAACGCGCCCAGCGTATTCACCCGCCACGACTGCTCGAAGTCCTTGGCGCTCACATCTTCGATCGTTCCCCAAACACCGCTCCCCGCGTTGTAAATCAGCACCTCGACTGGACCCAGCTCGGTGGCGATCGCGGAGAACGTCCGTTCGACGGAGGCCTCGTCGCCCACGTCGCAGGCGCCACCGCCTCGCGGCTGCGCAACAATATCCTGGCCGCAGGCAGCTCACGGGGTCCACGGGCGATGCCTATGAGGCGAGACGGTCGCGGCACTACCGACGCCGGAGGCCTTGCTGCGCAAACGCGGCTTTGCCGAACCCGTTGCCCGATGACCGGGTCTTCGCCCGATGCGTCAGGGCGGCGGTCCCATCACGCTGCGGAGCCGTTCGCGCCAGCTACGGGCGCCGAAGACCTCCTTGAGCATCACTTGGTTCCTCATAGGCGATGACGAACGGGTTGCTGGCCGACGAGCGCGGATGCGACAGGCCGTAGCGGATCCGCACCAGCGAATGCGTG
>CAVRRT010000088.1:0-110988 GCA_963723305.1 uncultured Pseudomonadota bacterium | reverse complement strand
TCCGGGCAGCTTCATGAGCGCGTTGTTGTCCGGGTGGAACGCCAGCGGGATGAAGGTCTGGAAGCCGCCCGTCTCTTCCTGGAGCCCGCGCAGGCGCAGCATGTGATCGACGCGCTCCTCGGCCGATTCGATGTGGCCGTAGAGCATGGTGCAATTCGAGCGCAGTCCCATCCGGTGCGCCACGCGGTGAACCTCCAGCCACTCGTCGCCGTCGCACTTGTCGTCGCAGATCTTCTTGCGCACGCGGGGGGCGAAGATCTCGGCGCCGCCGCCCGGCAGCGAATCGAGCCCCGCCGCGCGCAGCGCCTGCAGCACCCCTTCGATGGTCATCCCGAACTTCTTGGCGAAGTAGAAGATCTCGACGGCGGTGAAGGCCTTGAGGTGGATGCCGGGCTGGATCCGTTTGAGGCCGGCCAGAAGGTCGGTGTAGTAGTCGAACCCCAGGCCGGGGTGCAGGCCGTTGACGATGTGGATCTCGGTGATCGGATCGGCCGCGGCCACGCGCGCCTCCAGCTTCCCCCAGGCCTCCGCCAGCGACATCGTGTAGGCGGCCGGGTCGCCCGGCTGCAGGCGGGCGAATGAGCAGAACCGGCAGCTCGCCTCGCAGACGTTGGTGGCGTTGATGTGCAGGTTGCGGTTGAAGTAGGTGCGGTCGCCGTGCATCCGCTCGCGCACCTCGTTGGCGAGGGCGCCCAGCTCCATGAGGTTCGGGTGCCGGTAGAGCGCGACGCCGTCGTCGAACGACAGCGCCTCCGCCGCGCGTACCTTGTCGCGAATCTGCGCGAAGCTGACAGTCACGGGGTCACCTCCTCGATCGTTCCGTCGCCGAAGCGCTCGCAGGGCGCCAGGCCGGCGCCACGAATCAACGTGGCGGCCTCTTTGCGGGTCAGCGACGGGTTGTGGGCGTTGGCCCCCAGGCGCAGCGCGCGCTCGGCGACGATCGGCGCGTAGAGCTCGTCGGCGCCGAAGCCGAACGCCATCTGCGCGAGGCGCGGGCCCAGCGCGCCGACGTCGGCCAAGAGGTGCGCCACGCGGGGAAGCGCCAGGCGGCAGAGAGCGAACAGACGGAGGGTGTCGAGCCCGTACGGCTCTCCCACCGGCGCGGGCATCACCCCCCAGACGTCGAACGGAGCGCGATCGATGGCGGCGAGTCGGGTCAAGCGCTGGTCCTCGTCCTCGCCCAGGCGGTAGGGGATCCGGAGAAGCACCCGCAGGCCCGCCTCGGCCGCGGCGCGGGCATTGGGCGAATCGGCCGCCGCGATGAAGAGATCGATCCCAGCGGTGCGCAGGGCGGGAAGACCGCCGATGGCGGCCAGATCCGTCTCCTCGACGATCGACTCGGCGGCGTCGCGCGGACCTCTCCAACCACCGCTGGCCAGCAGCTGGCGCGCGCGGACGAACGAGCCGCGGCGGCCGAGCCGGCTGTCCCGTGCGGCGCCGGCCTGGCGGCCGAGCGCGAACAGATCCAGCGTCGCCAGCGACGCCGGGCCGCGCGCGGGCGTGGGAAGCCCACCCGCCTCGATGCTCATTGCGATCCTCCTTTGAGGTCTTTGACGCCCGCTTCGGCCGCCTCGGCGCCCCAGCGCGGCATCAGCTTGTTCGGCAGCCCGAGCTGGTCCAGCACGCGACCGACGACGGTGTCGAGCAGCTCGGCGATGGTCGCCGGTTTTGAATAGAACGACGGCGCGGCGGGGAGCACGACGGCCCCCGCCCGGGTGGCGGCCAGCATGTTCTCGAGATGCACCGTCGAGAGAGGCGTCTCGCGCACCACCAGCACCAGCTTGCGGCGCTCCTTCATCATGACGTCGGCGGCGCGGCCCACGAGATCGTCGGAGATGCCGTGGGCGATCCGCGCCAGCCCGCCGGTCGAGCAGGGGATGACCACCATGGCATCCCACCCCGCCGATCCGGAAGCGAACGGCGCGCGAAAGTCGCGCAGGCCGTAGCGCTTGAACGGGTAGGGCGGGACGTCGCCGATCTCGTGGTTCCAGACCTCGTGGCCCGAGTTGGTGAAGACCAGCCCCACCTCGACGGTCGGGGCGAGCGGCACCAGCGTGTCGAGCAGCCGCTTGGCGTAGACCGATCCCGACGCTCCGCCCACGGCCACCACCAGCTTCACGAGGCCACCACCATCGTCGCCACGCCCGACGGGAAGAGCGCCTTGGTCTCGACCGAGGCGAAGCCGACGTCGTTCATGAGGGCGGCGAGCTCCGCCGTCGAGCGAAAGTGCGCGATCGAGTCGGGCAGGTAACGGTAGGCCTCCCGATCGCCGGTGACCGCCCAGCCGAGCAGCGGCAGCACGTGCGGGTTCCAGATCCGATCGAAGAAGAAGCGCGTCTTATCAGGGCGCAGGAACTCGAGGATCACCACCCGGCCGCCGGGCCGCACCACCCGGCGCAGCTCGCCCAGGCCGCGCGGCAGATCGCGCAGGTTGCGCACGCAGAAGGCCGAGAACGCGCCGTCGAACGCGCCGTCGCGATAGGGCAGGTCGTGCCCATCGGCGGCGTGGGTGTCGATGGCCGCGCCGGAGAGCTTCTGGCGTCCCGCCCGCAGCATCTCGCGCGCGAAGTCGGCCGCGGCGACGCGCGCCCCCGGCGCCCGCCGCGCGATCTCCAGCGCTCCGTCGAGCGTCCCGGCGCCAAGATCGAGAATCCGTGGCGCCTCGCCGAGGCCATCGAGGAGCCGGGTGATCGCCTTCTTCCGCCAGACGATGTCGATGCCGCCGGACATGATCCGGTTGGCGGCGTCGTACTTGCGCGCCACGCGGTTGAACATCCCCTGGACGTCCGCCCCGCCCTCGGCAAGAGAGGTTGCCGCGCTCACAGCGCCAGCTCCTTCATGAGCGCGGCCATCCGCGCGTCGACGGCGGGGTCCATCTTCAACACCTCGGGCCACTCCCGCGTGAAGCCCTCTTCCTTCCACTTGCGGGTGGCGTCGACGCCCAGCTTGCCGCCGAAGCCGAAGGCGCTCGAGGCGTGGTCGAGCACGTCGATCGGCCCCTCGGCGAAGAAGACGTCGCGCTTGGCGTCGATGTTGTTGAGCGCGCGCCAGGCGACCTCGCGCACCTCCTGCACGTTGACGTCTTCGTCGACGACCACGATGCACTTGGCGAACATCATCTGCCCCATCCCCCACAGCGAATGGCAGATCTTGCGGGCGTGGTGCGGATATTCCTTCTTGATCGAGACGATGCACAGGTTGTGGAAGACCCCCTCGATCGGCAGGTTCATGTCGACGATCTCGGGGAAGGTCATCTGCAGGAGCGGCAAGAAGAGCCGCTCGGTCGCCTTGCCCAGCCAGGCGTCCTCCTGCGGCGGCGGGCCGACCACCGTGGTCGCGTAGATCGGCGATTCGCGCCGGGTGATGCAGGTCAGATGAAAGACCGGGTAGTCGTCGGCCAGCGAGTAGTAGCCGGTGTGGTCGCCGAACGGCCCCTCGCGGCGCAGCTCGTCGACGTCGACGTAGCCCTCGAGCACGAAGTCGGCCGACGCCGGCACCTCCAGATCGATGGTCTTGCACTTCACCATCTCGACCGGCTTGCGCCGCAAGAAGCCGGCGAACAGGAACTCGTCGATCCCGTCGGGGAGCGGCGCGGTCGCCGCGTAGGGCAGCACCGGATCGCCGCCCAGCGCCACCGCCACCGGCATCCGCGTTTGGCCCAGCTCCTTGTACCGGCGCATGTGCCGGCGCCCCGTCTTGTGCAGCTGCCAGTGCATGCCGGTCGTGCGCGCGTCGTAGACCTGCATCCGGTAACAGCCGACGTTGCGCGTTCCCTTGTCGGGATCGCGCGTGATCACCATCGGCAGCGTGATGTAGGGGCCGCCGTCCTCGGGCCAGGTGGTGAGCACCGGCAGCTTGGTCAGATCCGGCTCGCTCTCCACCACCTCCTGGCAGGGGGCGTTGCGGACCGTCCTCGGCGAAGCGGCGGCGACGCGCGCCAACTTGGGGAGCATCCGGATCTTGTCGAGCAGGCCGACAGGCGGCTGCGTCTTCACGAGATCGTGGATGGCGCGCGCGTGCTCGTCGAGATCGGGGACCCCCAGCGCCCAGGAGATCCGGCGGCGCGTGGCGTAGGTGTTGATGAGCAGCGGATAGCGCGATCCCTTGACCCGCTCGAACAGCAGCGCCGGTCCGCCCGCGCGCACCGCCTGCTGCGCCAGGGCCGAGACCTCCAGCACCGGGTCGATCTCCCGGGTGATGCGGCGGAGCTCGCCCCGCTGCTCGAGGTAGCGGACGAAGGAGGTCAGACTGTCCCAGTGCGCCGGGACGGAGTCAGCCGCGCCGTCGTGCGCATCGGCCGGCGCAACAACAGCGTCGGAGATGGCAGGTGCCGTCGCCATCAGGAGCTCCTGTCCGCCGAGGCGTGCGCCAGCGCCATTAGACCGTCACGGTAACGCGAGGCGGGAAGATCCCGCAGCGCCGCGACCGCCTCCTCGGCCAGGTCGGCCGCCTTCTGGCGCGCCCGCTCCACGCCGCCGGCCGCCCGCACCTCGATCAGAATCTGCGCCACCACGGCGGCCGGAACGCCACGCTCGCCGAGGTGCTCGCGCACGCGCCGCGCGAGCGCCGGGTCGGCCTCACAGGCCAGCAGCACCGGCAGCGTCAGCTTCCCCTCCTGCAGATCGTGGCCGACCGACTTCCCGGCGGTCACCTCGTCGATCGCGCTGTCGAGCACATCATCGGCGATCTGGAAGGCCCGTCCGAGCGCGCGCCCGTAGCGCTCGAGCGGCCGGGCCAACTCCTCCCCCACCGAACCGCCGACGCAGGCGCACCAGGCGATGAGCGAGGCGGTCTTCCGATCGATGACCCGGAAGTATTCCTCGACCGAGGCGTCGGGGTTCCCGGCCCGCTCGAGCTGCGCCACCTCCCCCTCGGCCATCTCGGTCACCGTCGCCGCCAGCGAGCGGACCATCGGCAGCGAGCCGGTCAGCGCCACGGTCTCGAGCGCCCGCGCCAGGCAGAAGTCGCCCACCAGCACCACCAGTCCGTTGCCGAACACCATCCGGGCGGCCGGGCGACCGCGCCGCACCCGCCCGTCGTCGACGACGTCGTCGTGATAGAGCGTGGCGGTGTGAATCAACTCGGCGGCGCAGCCGACCGCCACGCCGTGCTCGAGCGGGGCGTCGGTGGCGCGCGCGGCCAGCACCGAGAGCAGCGGCCGCAGCCGCTTGCCCCCCGCTCCCAGGAGGTGGGCGCCGATCTCGGGGATGGCCCCCACCGGGCTCTCCAGCCGTTCGCGCAGGCGCGCCTCCACGGCGCGCATCTCGTCTTCCACCAGCGAGACGGCGGAGGCGATGGTGCCGATCGTGCCTGTGAAGGGCGGGGAGACGGCCACGGTGCTCAAGGCGCTGATATTCGTCACAGAGCCCGCCGTGGTCACGATGTTTCTAAATATTCAAAAATAATTGAAACATGCAAGGGAAACCGCTCCGGCGTCCCCGCCTAGGGGAGCGTGTTCAGATCGCGGACGCCGACGTACGACTTGAACCCCCGCTCGGTCGCCGCGCTCTCCGCCCAGCGGGCCAGCGCGATGTCCCCCACGTCGGCATAGTCGAGGGCGAAGACCGGCCGGTGTGCCACCGCCTGCGCGTCGGCGATGCGGGCCAGCTTCCAGTCGCGTTCCTGGTCGGTCGTCACCCGGTAAAGACGGCGGCCAAAGTCGTAGGTGGCGAAGACCCCCTCCACGACGAAGCCGTCCACGAAGGGTGCGGCGTCGGCCAGACCGGCGGCGCCGTTGGCCACCAGCGGCGCGCGCGGAAACCGCGCCCGGATCTGGCGCAACAGATCGCGCAGCGCCTGGCGCCCACCGGCGAAACGGACCGGGTCCTTGGTCTCCAGATAGGAGGCGGTGTCGATGGTGTCGAGCATCAGTCCGTCGAATCCTTCTCCCAGCAGGCGGGGAATCTCCTGCGAGAGGAGGATCTCTTGCCAGCGCCGGTCCCGCAGGTCGACGCGCGCGTTCTCCGGCCAGTAGGGGTCCGGTTCGATCAAGAAGGAGGCGCCCCGCACCGCGCTCCAGTAGGGGCGCCGCGGGTCGGCCTCACCCACGCTCAGATAGCCGAGGCGCACCGTCTCGCGCGGAAAGGTTCCCGGCGGGATTCTGCGATCGCCCCCCAGCACGACCAGCTGCGTGTCGCGCGCGGCCTGCCGCCAGTCGACGCCATCGAGCACCGGCGAGGCGCCGATCAGGATCCACCAGCGCCGCACGCGCGCCAGATCGGCGCCGCTGGCCGGGGCGGGCGGGCCAGCATGGCAGCCGAGCGGCGACAGCGAGAGCAGCGCCAGCAGCGCCAGGAGGGCGGAGCAACAGGAGCGCGCGACCGCCCGTCGCTGGCGAACGCCTCGTCTGACGGTTGGCGGGATCACGTCCCGAGCGACGGCGCGCTCACTTGGACGCGGCCGGGGCCGCGGTCTCCCAGCCCAGCGCCGAGTAGACGTCGTCGGGAGAGGTGTACGTCTTGTCGGGCAGCGTCTGATCGAACCACTTCTTGTCGTCGGTCTTGATCCCCTTGACGTGCGCGACGATGGTCGCCTTGGCCGCCGGGTACTTGACCTTCTTGATCTCGGCGCGGAGCTTGTTGTGCTCCTTCAGCTTGTCCTGATCCTCCTTGGACATGCTGCTCGGCGCCGTGTCGTCGCTGGTGGCCGCCGCGGTCTTCGCCACCGCCGATCGGCTGGCCATGAAGCCGGGAGCCGCGAGTGCCAACGCCAACACGAACATTCCGCCCTGATGCAACTTGCGCATGATTTTTCTCCTCGGTTGAGTCAAACGATTTGGAAGTTAGGGTCGGCCGCTCCTCTGTCAAGTTGCGGGTAACTCTCATCCATGACGGCGTTACGGCGCCGTGACCCAGCGGCGGCGAATCGCGCGAATGTCTCGGATCCAAGCAGGTGAAGCGCGGGCACAGCGGTTGCAACCTTCTCGCGCGTGGCGGTCGCCGACAGAGGGGGGACAGCTTGGGTGAGTCGCGCGGCGGCCGCCGCATTCATCGCCAGCGTGCTCTATTTGCTGCTGACGTCAGGCGCCGCCGCACAAGAGGATGACGGATTCGGCGGCAGCAAGCCGCTCTCGCCCGAAGAGGCGCAGCGGGTCGAGCAAGAGCGGAAGCAGGCGACCGAGACGCTGTCGCACGGCGATCTCGATCGCGCACGGCGACAGTTCGAGGAGGTGTTGAAGGCGCTGCCGCACGACGGTCCGGCCGAGCGCGATGCCGGGCGCGCGGCGCAGGCGGCCGGCGAATTCGAGTACGCCGCCGAGGCGCTGGAGAAGGCGCATCACTTCGAGGGGCACAAGCGCGATCCCGAGCTTCACTACCTGCGGGGCGAGGCGCTCTTCACCTTGGGGCGCGACGAGCAGGCGTCCCGCGAGCACCGCATCGCCGAGCTGGAGATCGGCGCCGATCCCCAGGATCGCATGGAGAAGCTCTGGCTGGCGCGCATCTACGCCCGGCGCGGCTACCTGGTGCTCTCGGACCGGATCTACGAGCCGATGCTGCCTCCGCCGCCCAAGTTCGACGAGGAGGTCGCGCTGAACCAGGCCGACGCGCACCTCCTTAACAAAGACTGGAAGGGGGGCGCGCGGGTCCTGCGGCGCTACCTGGCGCTCGATCCCAAGAACCTGCGCGGGCGGCAGATGCTGGCCTGGGCGCTGGAGGCCGACGGCGATCTCGACGGTGAGCTGGCGGTGCGCCGCAGCCTGGTCGACGACCACCCGACCGTCGAGAACCAGCGCGACTACGGACGGGCGCTCGAGCGCGCAGCCAGCTACCGCGAGGCCGGCGTCCACTACCACGCCGCGCTCGTCGACAGCGACGGCGCCGATAACACGCTGGTCACCTCCTACGATCGAATGCACTTTCGCGTGACGCCGGAGCTGTCGGGCGGTGGAGCGCTCCGCTCGGACCCGCAGGCCTGGGCCTGGCGGGTGCAGGCCGGCGCGGCCTACCCGTTCGGGACGCACCATCAGGCCGGGCTGCTCGTCTGGCACGACTCCTCGACCGACTGGCACGCCAATCAGGTCGTGGGGGCGAGCGTGCTGCGCGAGACCGGCTCCATCACCGGCCTGGGCGGCTACGCCATGTTCGGCCGCCGCTCGGGCGCTTCCCTGCTCGTCGGCGCCGACACCCGCTTCGCCACCGCCAGCGGCGACGACGCCGCCGGCGCCGAGCTCTACGGGCCGACCCGCCAGCTCGCCTTCGGTGGCCAGACCGAGCTCGACACGCCGATTTCGCGGATCATGCAGGTGAACGTCCACCTCGACGTGAACGAGCAGTGGAACGACGCGCCGGTGACGGTCGAGGACGGCGGCGCCCAGACGGGAGCGACGGGGCATCTCTATCTCTTCCCGCGCGATCGGGTGGTCCTCGTCGACTCCGGCGCGATGGTGCGCCGGCTCAGCCTGCGCCCGCTCGAGGAGGGGGACCCGACCCCCACCGCCTCACAGCTGATGGCCTGGGCGGGGCTCGACTTCAACCTCTGGACCGATTCGAGCCGGATCGTGCGTGGCGAGTCGCTCGACGAGAAGATGGTTCGCTCGAAGCCCCTCAACGACGCGGGCGTGCTGGCCTACCGGCACTACGAGATCCGCACCAATCTCTCCCCCGACTTTCGTATCGCGCTCTATCCGCGCGATTCGATCGACAACGGGACCCTCCTCCTGCGCAAGGCCTTCGCCGGCGGACGCGCGGGCGCCGAGCTGCACGGCGGAATCGGCTACGACAACATCCAGAACCAACTCCTGGCCCAGGCGGGCGGCGCGGTCGTCGTCGCCTCGTCCTGGTCGACGCGGTTGACGGTCAGCTACGACTACGTTCACCAGAGCGCCCTCGGCCTGCCGGGTACGCTCCAGATCGGGTGGGTCGCCTTTCATGCGGATCTCTAATCGTCGCCTCTTGATCGAGGCCGGCGTCGCCACGGCGATCGTGCTGGTGGCGGTGGCCGTGGCGGTGCCCGCGCCCGCGCCGCGCCTCGGCTGGGGCTACTTGCGCCCTCATCCGGTCTGGCTGGTGGTCATGGCGCTCGCCGCGCGCTACGGCGCGCGCGGTCTGGTCGCGTCGGTGCCGGTGGCCTGGGGAGGGCTGGCGTTGCTCGCGGTTCCCTGGCGCGCGGTTCCGACGCGAGCGCTGGCGGAGCTGGCGACGCCTGCCGAGCTGGGGGCGCTGGCCGCCGCCATCGTCGTCAGTTGGATCGCCTCGGTCCATGAACGGCGCGCCGACGATCTGGAGGAGCAGCAGCAGCTCCTGGTGGGGCGGGCCAACCACGAGGCGGTGGCGCTGGCGGAGCTGCGCCGGGCGGCGCTGTCGTTGCGGGCGCGCAACGATCGCCTCGACCTGGCGCTCACCTTTCTGCGGGATGTGGCGCGGCGGCTCGACGGCGGCGACGTCGCCGCCGCCTGCGAGGCGGCGCTGGCGCTGGTGGCCGCGCGGCTGGGCGCGCGCGCCGGTGCTGCGCTGGCCCTCGCTCCCGACAGCGCGCCGGTCGTCGTCGCCACCGCCGGCGCCTGGGACGCGGCGGCCGCGCCGGGGGTGAGCGACGCGACCGTGGCCGAGGCGCTGCGGAGCGGACAACCGGTCCGCGCCGTCGACCTGCCGGGCGCCGGTTCGGGCGACAGCGATCTCGGCGGCGCCCATCATCGTCGGCCGCGAGACCGTCGGCGTGCTCACCGTGCGGGGGGTGGCGCGCGTCGGCGCCGCCGCGCTCCGCGACCTGGCGGTCGTCGCCGAGTGGCTGGCGGGCGCTTTTGCGCGCGCGCGGGCGCGGCGCCTGAGCGAAAAGGGCGAACGCCCGAGCGGGTCGGCTATCCATGTCTGAGGGGACCGCGCGGCGCCGCGCCGGCACGGGCGCCATCGATGTGGTGGTTCGCCGCCGGCCGCTGCCGGTCATCCCCTGGGTCTCGGCCACGCTCATCGACGTGACCGCCGCGCTCTTGCTCGTCGGCCACGCTTCGACGGCGATCGCGCTGTTGACGGGGCTCTTGCACCTCTGCGCGCTGATCCCGATCGCGCTCGCGTCGGCGCTCTCTCCCAGCGAGGAGGCGCTGGGGGCGGCGTTCGCCTTCGCCATCCCGGTCTTCGGCGCGCCGCTGGCGGCGCTGTCGCTGCGGACGGTGGGGCAGGGCGAGCTCGGGGAGGTCGATCCGGCGGCGGCGCCGGCCGGCATCGAGGCGCCGCGCGCCGAGGAGCTGCGGCGCCTCGGCGAGGCGCTCCCCACCTGCGAGGCGCTTCAGGCGGGAGACGTCGACGAGCGGCGGGCCATCATCGCCACGCTCACGCTGCGGGCCGACGCCGGGTCGGTCACGCTCCTGCGCTGGGCGCTCGGCGCTGCCAATCCCGATCTGGCGGTGGAGGCGGCGCTGGCGATCGAGGAGATGACGGCCTCGTTCGAGGCCCGCCTGGCCATCCTCCGCAAGAACCTGGGAACGGGGTCGTCGCGCGAGGCGCTGGAGGCGGCCGAGCTGGCGACCGATGCGATCGAGGCGGGGCTGGCGGAGACGGCGCTCGTCCCCACGCTGGCGCACGAGGCGCGCGGCTACTTCTCCTCCGCGCTCGCCGCCGATCCGTCGCGGGCGGCGGCCATCGCCATCGGCCGCGCGCGGCTGGAGCTGGCGGTGTTGCATCCCGACGCCGCCCTCGAGGCGATCGACGAGGTGATCGCGGCGCAAGGGGAGTCAGAGCCAGAGCCTGGAGCCGCCGCCGCGCTCTCGTCGCGCCTCGCGGATCGGATCGACCCCGCGGAGATGGAGATGCTGCTCGCGCTGCGCGACGAGGCGGTGCTGGCGACGCACGCGCTCCCCTGGGAGAGCGCCTCGGCGCTGGCCAGCTACCACCCGGCGTCGCCGCCGCCGCTCATCAGGCGCCGGCTCTCCGCCGCGCGCCGCCTCTCCGGGCTGCACGCCCGCGGCGCGACGGGCGGCGCGCCCCTCAACGTCGGCGTCGTTCAGGTGCCGTCGCCGGCCAGCACCCGCGAGGTCCCGGTTGAAAAACCTTAGCGTCCAGACTCCCCTCGCTGCCCAGGGTCGGCGCGCCGACGTCTGCCTGCTGGTCGAGGGGACCTACCCCTTCGTGGCCGGCGGCGTCTCCTCCTGGGTGCACGACATCATCGCTGGCCATCCCGAGCTGCGCTTCGCCGTCCTCAACGTCGGCTCGCACCCGGGGGCCTATGGAGAGCCGCGCTACCGGCTGCCCGACAACGTGGTCGGCCTGCACCGCGTCTTCTGCCAGGAGTCGGTCCACCCGCCGCTCGACGGGGCGGCGCGCGCCGACCTGCGCGAGGAGATCCGCAGCCTGCGGGCGGCCGCCGACACCCGCGCGCGCCCCTCGCGCGTGCTGGCCGGGTTGCGGCGGCTGCACCTCGACGGCGCCGGCGATCCCGAGGCCGAGCGGAGCATCCTCGACGATCTGGCGAGCGACGATCTCGAGCTCGACGAGCTGCTCTACGGCCGTGCCAGCTTCGATCTGCTGACCGTGCTCTCCGATCGCGCCGCGCCCGAGGCGCCGTTCCTCGATCTCTTCTGGCACTTCCGCGCCATCCACGTCCCGCTCCTGCGGTTGTTGCGGGCGCCGATCGTGCCGGCCGCCTGCTACCACGCCATCGCCACCGGATACGCCGGCCTGCTGGCCGCCGTCTGGAGCCGCCGCTCGGACCGGCCGCTGGCGCTCACCGAGCACGGCATCTACGCGCGTGAGCGGGAGATGGAGCTGGCGCGCGCCGACTGGATCAGAGAGGCGGCGGAGACCGACGACGGCGGGTTCGGCCTGCGCACGGCCACCTGGGCGCCGCACCTCTCGCCGCTGCGAAAGATCTGGTCCGGCTTCTTTCGGGCGCTCTCGCGCCTGGCTTACACGCAGGCCGAGCGGATCGTGACCCTCTCCGAGGTCAACCGCGGAAAGCAGATCGCCGACGGCGCGCCCGCCGCCAAGATCGACATCGTCCCCAACGGTGTCGATCTCCCCGACGATGTGCCGGCGCTCGGTGCGCCGAGCGACGACGGTGAACCGGACGACGGCCTCATCGCGCTTCGTCCCTCGCCGTTGCGGGTCGGTTTTGTCGGGCGCGTCGTGCCGATCAAGGATCTCATCACCTTCATCCGGGCCTGCGATCTGGCGTTGCATTCGGTCGACCTCGAGGTTCGCGTCATCGGCCCCATGGACGAGGACCCGGCCTACGCGACGCGCTGCCGGGATCTCGTCGCCCGGCTGGGCCGCGCTGGGCAGATCGCCTTCGTCGGCCCGATGCCTCCGGCGACGATCTATCCCGCCCTCGACGTGGTGGTGCTGACCAGCTTCAGCGAAGGGCAGCCGCTGGTGATCCTGGAGGCCTACGCCCGCGGCGTGCCGGTCATCGCCAGCGACGTGGGGGCCTGCCGCGAAATGATCGAAGGGCGCGACGCCGCCGATCGGGAGATCGGGCCGGGCGGGTTCGTCACCCGCGTCGCCGCGCCCAAGGAGACCGCCGCGGCGCTGGTCCGGTTGGCCCGCGATCCGACGCTGCGCCGGAGGCTGGGCCGGGCGGGGCAGCGGCGCGTGGCCGCCTATTACCAGCGGCGCGACATGCTGGCGTCGTACCGCGCGCTCTACGCCGCGATGGGCGCCCATGGTCAGGGGGCGCTCTCGGCGACGGAGGCGACGGAGGCGACGGAGAATTGATGGCGGGGATCGGGTGGAAGCTGCAACGGATGATCGATCGCGGATCGCTGGCCGGGACGATCGGCGCTTACCTGACCGGCGTCGCCGTGACCAGCGCCCCCTGGCTGCTGACGACGTTGGTCCTCACCAGCCTGCGCCTGGTGGCGCGGCGGAGCGGCACCGACTTCGCCGTCGTCGAGCGGTTTTTGACCGTGGTCTACGCCGTCACCGTCATCTTCTCGGCGCCGGTCCACGTCGTGGTGTCGCGCTACACGGCCGACCGGCTCTACGACCACCACGTCGAGAAGATCGGCGCGCCGCTGCGGCGGGCCACGGCGGCGATCCTGGTGGGGTTCGCGCTCATCGGCGTGCTGCTGGTGGTGTTCATGAAGCTGCCGCTCGGGTTGGCGGTGGTCGGCGCTCCGCTCACGGCGATCATCGGCGCGCAGTGGTTGATGCTGGCCGTCGGCGGCGGGATGACCTCGCCGCTCATCGTGCTGCGCGCGTTCGGGATCGGCGCGCCGCTCGGCCTGGGCGCCGCCTGGGCGCTCGACACCAGCTTCGGTTTCGGCCCGGCCGGCTACCTCTATGGCTTCGCCGCCGGCCAGCTCGCCACGCTGACGATCCTGGTGCAGGGGGTCGCGCGCGCCGTTCCCGGCCAAGCCGACGAATCGGCGCGACTTGCCCCGGCGTTCCGCGAGTACCGCCTGCTGGCGCTCTCGGCGCTGGCCTACTATGTCTCCATCTGGGCCGACAAGATCGTCGTCTACCTGGTGCAGGGGGGGACGGCGGCCACCTTCTACGCCGCCATCGCCGCGGTCGCCTGGTTCTCGGTCATCCCGGCCTTCGCCTGGATCTACGTTCAGATCGAGACCTCGTTCTACCGGCGCTTCCGCGCCTTCTACGCCGACATCGAGATCGGCGCCCCGCTGCGACGGTTGCAGAGAGGGGCGGAGGAGATCTCCATCGAGGCGCGCCGGATCCTGCGCGGCGCCGGCGTCGTGCAGGCCTCGGCCAGCGGCATCGCCATCGCCGCGGCGCCGCTCCTGGTGCACGCCGTCGGCCTGTCGCCCAACGCCACGCCGCTGTTTCGCCTCAACGCCATCGGCGCGGCGGCGCAGATGATCACGCTGCTCGAGGTGCTGCTCCTCTACTACTTCGATTTACGCCGCGATGCCCTGGTGATCTCGGCCGGCCTCTTGGGGAGCTCGGTGTTGCTCACCGCGGTCGCGCTCGCCTTGGGCTGGCTTCCGGTCCTGGGCTACGTGCTGGCCTGCGCGGCGACCTCGATCCTCGGCGCGGTGCTGGTCCGCCGCCGCTTGAGCACCCTGGTGCTCGACACGTTTGCCTCGCAACCGTTCGGGGTCTCGTGAGCGCCGCTCAGGGCGTCCGCGGCGCGCCGGGGCCGGCGGTCACTGCCCGCGGCTCGGGTCCGCTGCCGGAGGTCGCCAGCCGCCGGCGTAGGTCGACCGGCGTGTTGTAAAGGTAGAGGCCGACCAGCGCGGCGGCCACCAGCCAGCCACATAGATGATAGAGGCCCCGCCGGCGCACGATCTCCTCGGGAGGCATCGAGGATGGCCGAACCTCGTCGAGGCGGAGGGCGATGTTCCGCCAGACCTGCGGAGAAGGCCGTTCAGGCGTCAGCGCCGCGCCCAACCGCGCGGCCACCCGTTCGGCCTCGGCCACTGCCTCCCGGCAGCCGCGGTGAGGCGCCCCGGTCGCCAGGTGCTGCGCGCAGGCCGCGCGCTCCTGCTCGTCGAGCGCGACCAGCGCGTAGGCGGCCGCGAGCTCCTTGAACTCGTCGCAGCTCATGCCACCGCGGGGGCTCACGAAAAGTCGTCTTTGAGGAGGTTCTTCAATTTTCCGATCGCCAACTTAACGCGCATCTTGACGGTCCCAAGGGGGCAGCCGGTCTTGGCGGCGATCTCCGACTGCGACAGGCCGTCGAAATAGGCGAGCTGGATGGTTTGGCGCTGCTCGGGCGGCAGCGCCGCCAGCGCGTCGGCCACGCGTGACTCGGTCAGCCGGCGCTCGGTCTCGACGACCGGCGATGGCGGGACCGTGGGGTGTACGTCGGGCGAGGCGCTCGCCCCGTCGACGGCTCGACCGGCCGTGCCGGCCGCGCGCAGCCGGTCGATGGCGCGGCTGCGCGCGATGGTTACGATCCAAGAGACCAGGCCGCCGCGGCTCCCGTCGAACTGAGGCGCCCGGCGCCAGAGCTCAAGGAAGGTCTCCTGCACGATGTCCTCCGCCTCCTCGACGTTGCGGAGGATGCGGCGGGCGATCGCCATCGCGCGCGGCGCGTGGGCGTCATAGACCAGACGCAGCGCCGCCATGTCTCCGGTGGCGACCCGGCCGAGCAGCGCCCGGTCCGAGATCTTTTCGGGCGCCCCGGTGACCGCCGGATGTGGCGCCGCTTCCGCGATAGATTTTCCCAACGGGCGACTAGTATTCGGGACGCGTTTCCGTTCGGCAGCCCAACCGTATGGAAAAACCCACGCCAGAGCGCTCATTTCTCTCTGGATGACCTACGGACGCGCTCGTCCGTTGGACGTGTGACTCGTGCGCGAAGGCGCGGTCGGCCGGCTGACGCGCAGTCAGCGCGACGTACACCTCCGCCCGCCGTCCACCCATTCACCTGATTCATCCACAAGGAAAAGTTGACATACGGCACATTTGTTCCGTACGCTACGCATGTTCAGTGGACGAGAGAATGGCAACGGCAATGGGATGGAGGGACACATGGGCTCGCTGACTCTGGTTCGCGACGATTCGCGCGGCATCCTCACGGACAGGCAGCGTGAGATCCTCGACTTCATCACGCAGTCCATTCGCGACCGTGGCTACCCGCCGACGTTGCGCGAGATCGGCCTCCACTTCGGGATCCGCTCCACGAACGGGGTGAACGATCACCTGCGCGCGCTCGAGAAGAAGGGGCACCTCCTGCGCGAGGACCTCAAGTCGCGCGCGCTGCGTCCAGTCGGTCCGCGCGGTGCGCCGATCCGCACCCCCAGCCGCGACGATGACATGGTGGAGATCCCACTCGTCGGGCGGGTGGCCGCCGGCGTGCCGCTCTTGGCGGTGGAGAACGTCGAGGACACGGTGAAGGTCGACCGTTTCTTCATCGGCCAGACGCGCGAGGTGTTCGCGCTGCGGGTGAAGGGGAGTCGATGATCGAGGACGGCATCTTCGACGGCGACTTCATCTTCGTGCGCAAGCAGCTGCAGGCCAGCCGCGGCGACATCGTGGTGGCGATGATCAACGACGAGGCGACGGTGAAGCGGTACTATCCGGAAGGGGACAGCATCCGCTTCCAGCCGGCCAACGCCGCGATGGAGCCGATCATCGTGCGCAAGCGCGACTTCAAGACGGTGAACATCATCGGCCTCGTCGTCGGCGTCTACCGCAAGATGCGCGCCTAGGCCTGATCGACCTCGCGCCTCGAGCGTGAGCTGAAGCACGATCGGTTGCTCCACCCAGGGCCAACGACGAGAGCGCGTGTTACGCTCCGGCCTCTCATGCAGCGGCGGTTGTCTACACGCGCGCGCGGGCATCTCTCCCGCGGCGCGCTGATTTCGCTGCTGCTGCACGTCAACCTCGTGGCGCCGATCGCCATCGCGGCCTGGGTGTACGGCGGGCGCGAAGAGGCGCAGCGCGCGGAGGAGGTCGACGTCGCGTTTCAGGCAGCCGACCAGACAGCGCTGCCGCCCGATCTGCCGCCCCTCGAGCCGACGCCCGAGTCGCCGCTGGAGCCGGACGCCAAGAAAGCGCCCAAGCCCGAGAACAAAAAACGCGAGCTGGTGAAGGTGCCGCCGCCGGAGAAAAAAAAGCGGCCGCCGCTGCCCAAGCCGGAGAAGCCCGAGCCGGAGGTGGTCGCTCCGCCGATGCCGCCCATGCCGCCGCCTCCGCCGCCGGAGCACAAGGGGCACGAGAAGATTGTCGATTTCGACAACGACAAGGACATTCCACCGCCGCCCGACGCGAAGTACCTGGCGCAGAAGAACAACCGCGCCGAGGTCGAGACGCGCGCGCGCGACACCAACATGGTGGAGGAGCAGAAGGGGGAGGACAAACAGGCGTCGTCCCCTTCCGACCGTAACGATCAGAAGGTCGGCGGTGAAAAGGAGAAGATCGCCCAGCTCGAAGAGCAGAAGTCGAAGCTCGGCAAGAGCGCCCCCGACGTGACGCCGCACGCGAATCCCGAGCTGTCGCAGCCGAAGGATGAACCCGAGCGGCCGAACAAGTCCTTGCTGGCGCTCCGCAACCCTTCACCGAAGCAGCACGAGCTGACGCCCGAGACGGCCGATCTGTCGTTGCCGCACGCCGCCGACGGGGAGATGCCTCTCCCTTCGCATGCGGCGCGCGGCGACAAGAGCGATCCCTCGCACCTGACCTCGGCCAAGCGGACCAAGCTCGCCTTCACCGCCAAGGACTACGAGTACCTGTTCGGTGCCGACGCCGCCGCCGAGCGCAAGCTGGCGCAGGAGGCGCGCTCGACCCACCAGGGGAAGTTCGAGAAGCGGCTGGCGCGCGTGAGGTCCGCCGTCGAGAACTTCATCCCCGAGGTGAAGCCGGGCAATCAGACCGCGCTCAACACGCGCGCGGCGCCCTTTGCCGCCTACATCGCGCGCATGCACAGGAGCATCCACGAGCTGTGGGGCTTCGGTCAGCTGGAAGAATGGGAGGAGAAGTCCGGCTCCAGCCCCTTCAACAACCAGAACCTGATGACCGAGCTCGAGATCGTGCTCAACGGCGACGGGACCGTCGATCGGATCGGCGTGGTGCGGACGTCGGGGCTGACGGCCTACGACGTCGCCGCCGTCGACGTCGTCTACAGCGCCGGGCCTTACCCCGATCCGCCGCGGGCCATCCGCTCGTCCAACGGAAAGATCTATCTGCACTGGCACTTCTACCGGGACGGACGCCAGTGCAGTCCGGCCTTTGCCGATCCCTACATTCTCGAAAACGCCTCGGCCGCGGCCGACAAGACCAGCGCGCTGGAGATCCCGCGCCCCGTTCAGTTTTCCGGGACCTCGCCGCCGACCTCCGAGCCGGGGGGCGGCGGGCCGCGCCGGCTGCAGCGGTTCGACGACAACAACGCCGCCCACCGCGCGAAGCGCGCCGCGCTCGAGCAGGAGGTCGCGGCCGCCGAAGGCTCGGAAGGCCGATTGAATGCACGGTCGGAGGCACCCTCGTCCGAGGCGCGTTCGCCCGAGTCGGGCGAGCCGGCGGCCGCCGCGCCGCCGAACGCCTCCGATCCGGCGGCGCAGGCCGCGGCGCTGCGCTGGTTCACCGCGCTGGCCGCGGGCGATACGACGCATCTCCTGGAGATGGCGGCGCTGCCGTTCAAGTCCAACGGCAAGGACGTCAGCAAGAAGGCGGATCTCTCGGCGATGCTCGCCGACCTGGCGAGCGAAGGAGTTCGGCGCCCGGGCTCGTCGGTCCGGCTGGTGACGGCCGCTGGTCTGCGCGTGGCCATCGGCAAGTTGCCGCCCGGCCTCGACGACGCCGGCAGCGGCCAGCTCTACTCAGCGATCGAAGTCGGATCGAACGACCTTTTGATCTGATCCTCGGCCAGCGCGGCGGCCTCTGGCGCGCGGTCGGGATGGTCAGACGCTGAGGCGCCGGTCGCGCGCGGGCGCTGGTCAACCTGCAGGGCGCCGGTCGCGCCGAGGTGAGCGGCGCTACCGCAACTCGACCTGCGCCACGTGCCGCAGGTTGAGAAAATTGATCAGGAAGTGCGCGATGACCGGTCCGGTGAGATCGCCGGTCCAGAGAAACATCCCGCCGAACAGCAGACCCGCTCCGAACGAGCTGATGGTCCAGGGGAGGTGGCGCGCCTTCGGGCCGATGTGGAGCAAGGCGAAGATCGCGCTCGAGGCCACCAGCCCGACGACCGGTAACAGCGCGCCGCGAAAGAACATCTCTTCGCCGACCGAGGAGGCCGCCGCCAGAATCACGATCTCCGGGTCAGACAGCGGGAACAACATGTGGCGCAGCTCACGGTGAAGCGCCCGCGCCCATTCGAACCGGTAGAGCGCCATCCGCGAGGCGAACACCAGCACCAGCCCGGCCGCGAGGCCGCAGAGAATTCCGGCGAAGGTCATCGACAGCATCGGCTGCTGTCCGCGGAGGTGCCAGACGTTGGGCTCCCCGCGCAGGTTACCCCAGGCAAGCGCGACCACGCCCAGGACCAGGTAGGCGGTCATCACCAGGACCGGGCGGGACCAGCTAGACCCGCGTGACCACACGGTTTACCTCCAGTTCCATGGCGCGCCCGGCCGTCATACTACGGCATTTGGGCGGCCGATTCCGCGAACTTCTCAGCCGCCGTGTGCATGCGAGATAACCAAATAATATCAAAAGGATGAGAGCGCTTCGGGCGGGAATATTTTCCTCCCGGTTTTGCCAGGATCGGCCCTCGTCGACATGGTAAACGAGATGCCCCTATGGCCGTCGCGGCACTACGCGACCGCGGCACCGAACGTCGCGTGGCGTCCCGCTGCTCCCGACGACCGTCATCCGCGAGGTCGGCCAGCAGAAGCTTCTCGCGACTCGGATCTGCGATCTCGATCTGCGTCCGGAGGGCACGCTCGCCGAATGCGTCGAGCAGGTGATCGGCGAGCTGCACGACAAGGGAATCACCTTCGTTCCCGCCTATTACTTGGGCGACGACGACTTCTGGACCGCCGACCGCGCGGTCAGCGTCAACATCCCCTGGTACCTGGCGAACCCGGCGCTCTGGGGGTTGGTCAACGATCACCTCTTCGAGTACACGCGTGAGGAGGTGCTGATGTACCTCCGCCACGAGGCGGGGCACGCCATCAACTACGCGTTCGAGTTGTGGCGCCGGCGCGACTGGACGCAGACCTTCGGCGACTTCCGCCGCCCGTACCGCGACGTCTACAACCCGAATCCCTGGAGCCGCGACTACGTCCGCTACCTGCACCGCGCGGGCATGTACCACTACGCGCAGAAGCATCCGGACGAGGACTGGGCCGAGACGTTCGCCGTCTGGCTCGAGGGGGGACCCTGGCGGCGGCGACACCGCAACTGGCAGGTGGCGCTGGCCAAGCTGGAGTACGTCGACCGGGTGGTGGGCATCGAGCGCGCCTGCCGCGGCAACCCCCACAACGTTCGCCTCGGGATGCGCGTCCCGTACACCGAGATCAGGGAGACCGTCGCCGAGTACTTCGACATCGGCGACACGCTCGATCAGGACCTGCTCGAGTACCGCAAGGACGTCATCGAGATCTTCGGGCGCCGCCCGCCGCGCGCGCGCGCCATCGCCGCCCGCGGATTGACCTCCCGCACGGCCAGCGCGCAGTCGGCCGCGCGCTTCATCCAGCAGAACCAGAGCATCCTGGTCGATCGGATCAGCCGCTGGATCGGCGGCTCCGACAAGCGGGTGATCCTCCGTCTTCTGAGGCAGCTGCAGGCGCTCTGCACCGCCGAGCACATGGTCGTCCCCGACAGCCGCCGCAACGAAAAGCTCGTCGAGCTGACCGTGGTCTCGACCTGGCACATCGTCGACGGGATACACCGACTGAGCTAGCCGGCCGGGCCGTTGACAGCCAGCGGGCGGCCGTCTATATGACGGTGCTCTCGCGAGGATGGCGGAACTGGTAGACGCACTAGCTTGAGGTGCTAGCGGTTAACAGCCATCGGGGTTCAAGTCCCCGTCCTCGCACCCGAAAACCCCGGCCTTTGCCGGGGTTTTCTCTTTTTTGGGCGGCACGCCTCATGCCGCGTCTTGGGCTCCGGTAGCTACTTTCGGAGGGCAGTTTTCCGAACGGAGGCGTCGCACCGATCCTATTGCGCACTCGGGCTCGGCGCCGGTGCCCGTCGGCAGTTGTCTCTGCCGGAGTCGATTTGTCGTCGCTGTGTTTCCACTTGTATGGTTGTTCGAGTCGCTGTCGTTCACCGAAGTCGGGTCGAACCTGTGGGGCAAAGTTCAGCAGACCGCCGAGCGTGCTCCGCAGACTCGCCACACGTTCCGTGCTTTTCGTTCCTCGCTTTTCGGCTCGGGCCGCGAATTCAGGGACGTTAGGAGCTCTGCTGGATTTTGATCGTTGTGGCACGATCTCTGCTGCGAAACGACAGCTGCAGTGAACTCCCTGTCATCACCACAAAAGGAGCCAGCCACATGAACCTCACCCGAGCCATTTTCCTCGCACTCGCTGTTCTCGTCCCGACGTCGTGGACAGTCGCCTACGCCGAGGACGCGCCGCCGGCCGACGCCCCGGTCAAGAAGGAAAAGAAGAGCAAGAAGAAGAAGAAAGCTGACGACGGTGCCATGAAGAAGGCCGAGTAGCTCGCGTCCTTAGCGACACGACCGCTTGAAGCCCCGGCCTTGGCTGGGGCTTCTTTTTTTTGCCTGTGACGGCATCCCTCAAGGCACATCCATCTCTGAACGTCGGGGCCGACTCAATCGCGCTTCGGCCGCGCCGACACGATGCTCGGGGGTTGTCCAGACGGTAACTGGCGAATCATGGCGGGCGGATACCGGCAGGCCCGCCAGCGGCATCGTCACCATCCATTTCGCGGCGCCAGCGTGCACGCTCCCGCCCCCCGCGATCAGAAAGGACGGCAATGTCTGGGTTCCATTGCGCTATTGGCACGCTCGGCGGAAGATTGCGGGCAGTGGCAGGAGACGCTGGATCGGTGCCGTCAGTGTCCCATCATCCAGGGACGGCCGTGTGTGGTTCGTGGTGGCGGCGCCGGGGTGGGCCCCTGCTTCGCCCGCCTCACCACCCGCCGCGGCTCCGCGCCCGCGGGTGGGCGAGCGCCGCGCCCAATGGAGATCGCCGACAGTATGCGCGGCGCCCGTCGCTTGCACGATGGGCAGCGCAGCGGTGAGGAGGCCTGCTGGATGGGGCGCGACGCTTCGAAGCCTCCGCAAGCCGGGCACTCGAACTCGTAGAGAGGCATTTGTGCTCGACCTCAGACCGGCAAGATACTCTTGTCGAAGATCCCGGTGGGCAGCGCCAGAGTGGCACAGGCGTTGGGGATGTCCACCACCCCGCTGATGCGGCCCTCGACCGGGGCACAGCTCAACAGCATGTAGGCTTGCTCACCGGTGAAGCCGAACTTCTTCAGATATTCGATGGCGTTCAAGCACGCGCGCCGATAGGCGACGTGGGCGTCGAGGTAGTACTGCTCGCCGGTGAACTCGTCGACCGAGATCCCCTCGAAGATCAGATACTCCGAGTAGCGGGGCTCGACAGGTCCGGGCTTGAAGATCGGATTCACCATCCCGTACTTAGCCATGCCGCCCTTGATGATGTCGACGTGCAGATCCAAATAGCCGGCCATCTCGATGGCACCGCAAAAAGAGATCTCGCCGTCGCCCTGTGAGAAGTGGATGTCGCCCATCGAGAGGTTCCCACCCGACACGTACACCGGAAAGTAGATCTTCGAGCCCTTGGAGAGGTTCTTGATGTCGCAGTTGCCTCCGTGCTCCCGCGGCGGGACCGTCCGCGCCGCTTCGGACGCGACCTTGTCGAACTGGGCGCCCTTCAGTGTCCCCAGAACTGCGTTCTCCGGGTTGGGTAGGTTGGCCAGCGGCGGAACCTTGGGCTTCCAGGTGGGGCCGCCCTTATCGATCAACGCCTTCTCGCGCTTGTTCCACTTCGCCAGCAGATCCGCGGACGGCGCGCAACCGATCAGGCCGGGATGAGAGAGCCCCGCGAAGCGAACGCCCGGTATGTGGCGCGAGCTGGCGTAGATGCCCTGGATGTCCCAGATGGTCTTGGCGGCATTCGGGTAGTGATCGGTCAAGAAGCCGCCACCGTTGGCCCGGTCGAAAATTCCGGTGAAGCCCCACTCGCTGCCCGGCAGACAGCCGATGTCCAGCAGGTCGACCACCAGGATGTCGCCCGGCTCGACCCCCTCCACGTGGATTGGGCCACTCAGAACGTGAACCACCGACAGCGTGACGTCCTTGATGTCCGACGGATCGTCGTTGTTCTTGATCTGCCCGTCTGTCCAATCCTTGCACTCGATACGGAATACGTCTCCAGGCTTCACGGAGACGACCGCCGGTATGTCCGGATGCCAGCGATTGTGTCCTGGGATCTCCTGCTCCGCGCACGATTTCGTCAGATCGATTTTAAACAGGGTCTTCGGCATGGATTCCTCCTCGGAGGTTAGGCGTCGGTACCTTCGGTAACTGAAACATCAGACTGATAGCAGCCGCCCCAACGTATCGCTGTCGATCTCGCTGCGGGAGCTCTCCTGAACGATGTGGCCGCGTTCGATGACCAAGATCCGATCCGCCACCGAGAGCGCGAAGCTGAGCACCTGCTCCGAAACCACGATGGCCAGCTGCCACTTCTCCCGAATGCGTTTGAGAATCTCGGCCAACTCCTTGATGATCGACGGCTGAATGCCCTCGGTCGGCTCGTCGAGCAGCAGGACCTTGGGGCGGCTGGCCAGCGCGCGCGCGATGGCCAGCTGCTGCTGCTGCCCGCCCGAGAGGTTCCCTCCGCGACGCTTCTTCATCTGCTGCAGCACGGGGAAGAACTCGTAGATCTCGGCGGAAACACGCTCCTTCCGGGAGCGCAGGCCGGCCTCGATGTTCTCCTCGACCGTCAGGGTCGGGAAGATCATGCGTCCCTGGGGCACATACCCCAACCCCTTGGCCACGCGGCTGTAGGGCTCCTCGCTGGTGACGTCGACGCCACAGACATCGACCCGACCCGCGCGCGCCGGCAGGATGCCGATCATTGCCTTGAAGAGCGTGGTTTTCCCCATGCCATTGCGGCCCATCACCGCCACGATTTCGTTGGTCTTCACCGAAAATGAGAGGTCCGCGATCACCTGGCTCTGTCCATAGCTGACGCTCAGATGGTCGACGTTCAAAAGATCGGCCGATGCCGGCGTCTCAGTGTCCAAGATAGACCTCGATGACCTTGGGATCGTTTTGGACGTTGTCCATGCTTCCTTCCGCGATCCACTTACCTTGGTGGAGGACGGTGACCCGGTGGGCGATGCTGCGCACGAAGTCCATGTCGTGCTCCACGACAACGACAGCGCAACGCTTGCAGATTCGCTTGAGGAGGTCTGCGGTCTTCGCTCGCTCGGCAACGCTCATCCCGGCGACCGGCTCATCCAGCATCATGAGGACCGGATCCTGGATGAGGAGCATGCCGATCTCCAGCCATTGCTTTTGACCGTGGCTGAGCAACTCCGCCGAGTCATTGAGTCGCGAAGTCAGCTCGACGATCTCCGCAGTCTCCTCGACCCGGCGGATGACTTCTGGGGTGCGCGTGAACCACCAAGCTCCGAAAGCCGTTCGTCCCTTGGGATAGGACATCTCGAGGTTCTCAAACACGGTCAGCGATTCGTAGACCGTGGGCGTCTGGAACTTCCTGCCGATGCCTCTGCGGACAATCTCGTGCTCGCGGAGGCCGCTGACCTGCTCGCCCTTGAACAAGACACTGCCGCTGTCGGCCCGTGTTCGCCCCGAGATTAAGTCGAGCACAGTGGTCTTACCGGCGCCATTCGGTCCGATGATGGCGCGCAACTCCTCCTTATCGACGAAGAACGACAGGTCGTCCACGGCCCGAAATCCGTCAAACGAGACGGTGAGACCCTCGACTGCCAGCAAATAGGTCCGGTCGGCTGGTGCCGTCATAGGCCCACCGACCCTTCCGGCAGCGGCGGTGAATCAGCCGATGCCGTAATGGCGGGAACTGCAGGCCCGGAAGCAGCGGCCGTCAGCGGCAGGGCGACGATCGAGCTCCCTTTCTGTGCCGCCGCCTGCCGAGCGCGCCAGGAGGCGAACGCCCCCCGGACCGCTGAGATTCTGATTCCAGCCAGCCCGCGTGGAAACACCATGACCACGCCAATGAAAAGACCGCCAATCATGAACAGCCAGAGCTGGGGAAATTGCTCCGAAAAGAAGGTCTTTCCGAAGTTTACAACCAGACTCCCATAAATGGCCCCCAGCAGCCAGTCGCGCCCGCCCAAGGCCACGCAGACCACCATATCGATGGAGGGGATGATTCCCACAAACGACGGCGACATGAACCCCACTTGCAGCGTGAACATGGCGCCCCCGATTGCTGCCAACACGGCGGCGAACACGAAGGCAAAAGTCTTCAGATTTGCCACGTCGTAGCCCGAGAACCGAACGCGATCCTCGCGGTCCCTCATCGCCACGAGCAACCGACCGAGCTTGGTTCGCGACAGATGAATGCACACCAGCGTCGCTCCCAGCAGCAGAATGGCATTCGCGTAGTAAAGGATCCGGTGAGCCGAGTCGGTGCGAATGTCCCAACCGTGCATGGTTTTGAGGTCGGTGATCCCATTGATTCCGCCAGTGTATCCCTGCTGACCGACGATCAAGATCGTCAAGATGGCCGCCACCGCCTGGGTGATGATGGCGAAGTAAACGCCGCCAACGCGGCGCTTGAACATGGCGAAGCCGATGATGAGCGCCAGGATCCCGGGAATCGTAGGGACCGCAATGACTGTGAAGGCCAGGCTTTTAAATGGTCTCCAGAATGCCGGTAATGCCGTCAGCTGATTCCAGTCCATAAAGTCGGGAATGCCCGGCGTCGATTGAATCGCGGTGCTCACTTTGTCGGAAGCCTCGAGCTTCAGGAACATGGCCATGCAGTAGCCACCAATTCCGAAGAAGATTCCCTGGCCCAGGCTCAAGATCCCGCCATAGCCCCAGCATATGACGAGGCCCAATCCAACGAAACCGTACGTCAAATATTTGCCTACCAGGCCGAGCCGGAAGGGCGACAGAAACAGCGGAAGGATCGCCAGAATCAGGATCGCTACCATCAGGAACGCGTTGCGCTCCTTGCTTCCGTCGAAGAAGCGCCCGCGAGCGGGAGCGGCCTCACGCGGGGCCGCAGGCGCCAGCGCCAAAGGCTCCACTTGTTCCAACGGTGTCATTCGAACTACCTCCGTACCCGCGCAGCAAAGAGCCCCTGCGGGCGAATCATCAGGATGACGACTATCGCCATCAACGTCAGAACCTTGGCGGTCGAGCCAGTCAGGAAGAACTCAGTGATTGCCTGGGTCTGGGCGATACCAAAGGCCGACGCGATGGTTCCGAGAAGGCTTTGGGCGCCTCCAAACACAACCGTCAGAAAGGTGTCGACGATGTAAAGCGAACCGCTGGTTGGGCCGGTCGATCCAATCGTCGTGAAGGCCGCGCCCGCAATGCCGGCCAGGCCGCACCCGGTCGCGAACGCCACACTGTCCATCTTGCGCGTGTTGATCCCAGCTGCCCCGGCCATGACCCGGTTTTGCGTCGTGGCGCGAATCCAGACTCCCCATCTGGTCTTGAATAGCAAGATGAACAGGGCGGTCGTCAATACGGTCGTAACGACCATTACCATGACGCCGTTAATCGGAATGTCGATGGTGTCGGTTGGCTTGAATGACCCCATGAGCCAGTCCGGAAGGACCGCGCTCACCTCCTTCGCCCCGAAGACCGACCGGAAAATCTGCTGCATTATTAGGCTGAGACCCCAGGTCGCCAGCAGGGTGTCGAGCGGACGTTTGTACAGCTTGCGTACCATGAACCGCTCGACCACCCAGCCCACCCCTGCTGCGACCACGAATGCGACGATCATCGCCAGGATAAAATACGTCTTCTCCAGCCAGGGTGCCCAGCGCTGGCTGATCTCGGAAAGGCCGTAGGTAGTGTAGGCGCCGATGGTCAAGAATTCGCCGTGGGCCATGTTAATGACGCCCATTTGGCCGAAGATAATCGCCAGACCCAGCGCCATCAGCAGGAGCACGCAGAAGGTGCTGAGGCCGTTGAAGCCTTGCATGGCGACAATCGAGAAGAATTCTTTGGTGGTCATGCCTTGGACCTTTCGAACATGCGCAGCGATCGGTTAGTTCGCTCGGGCTCCCACGATTCCGATTCGCTCCGTACTCATTGGTAGCCTTTGGGGAACGGGTTTGGCTCGATCAACGAGGATTCGTAAAGAACCTTGTACTGTCCGTTGGCCTGCACCTGCCCTATACGCAGCTTGCTCCAGAGGTGGTGATTGACGTTGTGGATCCTAACGTAGCCCTCAGGCGCCGTTTTGAGCTCGATGTTGGGTGATGCCGCCACCACCTTGTCGACGTCGAAGCTCTTGGCTTTCTCGACGGCGGCCTTCCAAAGCCATGGGCCGAGGTACGCGGCCTGGGTGACGTCACCAATGACGGAGTTGGCACCCCAACGAGCCTTGAACGCCTTGACGAACTTTTTGTTATTTGGGTTGTCCAGGCTCTGGAAATACTTCATCGCCGCGTAGAAGCCGACCATGTTCTCGCCGCCGATGCCGAGCAACTCATCTTCGGTGACGGAAATGGTCAGGAGCGTTTGCTTGTCCGACGTTACGCCGGCGGCCTTGAGCTGTTTGTAAAACGATACGTTGCTGCCGCCCACGATAATGGCGTAGATCGCGTCGGGCTTTTTGAGCTTGATCTTATTGATGAGCGAACCGAACTGAGTCGTGCCCAGAGGATAATACTCCTCGCCGACGACGGTCCCATGCAGCACGTTTTCGATGTGTTTGCGTGCGATCTTGTTGGAGGTGCGTGGCCAAATGTAGTCCGACCCAATGAGGAAGTAGGTCTTCGCCTTTTTTTCCTTGTAGAGCCAGTCCAGGCCCGCCAAGATCTGCTGCGTCGCCTCTTGGCCGGTATAAAATACGTTCTTTGATTGTTCGAGGCCTTCATAGAAGGTAGGATAATAGAGCAACCCGTTCTCCCTTTCGAAAACGGGCAATACCGCCTTTCGCGATGCCGAGGTCCAGCAGCCGAATACGGCGGCAACCTTGTCGGACACCAAGAGCTTCTTGGCCTTCTCGGCAAAGGTGGGCCAGTCGCTGGCACCATCTTCCTGGATGATCTTGATCTTGCGACCGAGAATTCCGCCCGAGGCGTTGATCTGCTCGATCGCCAGCCGCTCGGCCTGGATCGATCCCGTCTCGCTGATCGCCATAGTGCCCGTGGCGCTATGCAACTGGCCGACGGTGACTTCGCTGTCAGTCACCGCCAAGCCGGTGGTGTCGACGGCGGAGGTCGGGAGCTCGGCCTTGGCCGGCGCCTCGTATGCAGCGAGGGATGTGAGGAGCGTCGCCAAGAACAAGGGAAGAGGTGATCGCGGCGGCAACCGTGCGCGTTGGCGATTGTGGCTCTGTTTGGGAGCAAACTGCATGAGTGGGTCTCCTTGCTAATTACGTTTTGTTGGTGTTGTCGGGCGGCTCGTTGATTTGGTGATTGTGTGGTGCTGCCAATTAACGTTGTAGCAAGGCGCGTATGTCGACCAGGTTACCAAGGAGTCAAATGAGCGTTAAAATGACTGGTAGGTTACTCGGTTTGCCGAGGGAGCACGTTTGGCTATGCCGCACCCGCCGAGTGGATGTCAGGCGTGGTCGGGTTGGAAATATGAGCTCGGCGTGCGCGTCGACTGTCAGCCAAATGAGTCGGCTTGTCTGGCAGGGCCGTTGCGAGAACGACGAGGCGGCATTCGCCACGCCTCGGGCCCGGCTACCGGCGATGCGGCTAAACTTCAGCGCCTTCAAGACACCGGCCCAAGGACCGACCTTGGCTGTCGGTGCAGGATGTCGTCCGGACCGTTGGCCCACGGAAGGTGCCCCGACTCAGTCGAGAGGTTCTGGCGAACGCGGCGAGCTCATCGGCGAGGAACTCCTCGCTGCGGCCTGGCGACGTGGCCGTTGGCCGTGGATGACCCTTTCAAGGCCAGCCTATGAGAGAGAAGTCGCTGCAGGTCCCCGCGGGCAGTGCGGTCCTTTTCGCGACCTTCGTGACACCACGATCGGGCCGTTTTCGTCGCCATCGTGGAACGCGAAGATGTACTCGCCGCGCTCCGGGTGCCGGAGAACATGGTGAGACCCAGAGCGCCGAGGGCGAGCGCCTTGACGTCGGCGAGGTCCTCGTCGCGCGTAGCGCCGTAGGCGAGGACACCGGGCAGCGCCGAGGGCACCTTTACGTGTAGGGATGATCACTTTTCCCGTTCCCGGGAACTGTGAGCCAATGACTTTCGCACGCAGAGCCGTCGTCACCATGGGGGGAGTTTCGTTGGCGCTCCTGGCGGCCGGTTGCGGCTCGAGCGGGGGTGGAACCACTTCCGGAACGGGCGGCGCCACGGCCACCGGTGGCGCAAGCGGCTCGGGGAGCGGCGGCAGCGGTGGGAGCGGTAGCGGTGGGAGCGCCACCGGGGGTGCCTCAGGCACAGGGGGCTCGAAGGCGACGGGCGGATCCGGCGGCGACGCCGGGAACGGCAACACGGGAGGCGCCGGAGCCACCGGCGGTAGCAGCGGCGGGCAGGGGGGCGGAGGCTCCAATCTGGGCGGACAGGCGGGGAGTGGCGGCGTCGGCGGAGGGAGCGGCGGAGCCGGAGGCCATGGTGGCGGCGGCGGGAACGGCAGCGGCGGAGCAGGCACGGGGGGCGCAGCCGGCATCTCGGGTGGCACCGGCGGAGCGGTGACCGCGTGCGGGGCAGGAACAGCCACCTCCAGCGACATGGTCGTGAACCTCGGACAGAACGAGCAGCCGATGGATGGCTTCGGTGTCTCGAACGCGTATCAAAGCACCGCGCTCACGGATGCGCAGGCCGATCAGTTCTTCGATCCGAACAAGGGGATCGGTCTTTCCATTTTTCGCCTCGGCATCCAATCCGACGGTACGAGCCTGGGTCCGATCGGAGACGCGGTGAAGGCGGCCGCCCGCGGCGCCATCGTCTGGGCCGCGCCCTGGACGCCCCCGGCCAACTGCAAGTCGAACGGCAGCGTGGACAACGGCGGAAGCTTGAACACCAGCAACAACTGCTACGACTCGTGGGCCAGCACCCTGGCCGCGTTTCCCGCCATGGCCAAGGCGAGCGGCGTGACGGTGATGGGGATTTCGGCGCAGAACGAGTCCGACAACACCACGCCCTACGAATCCTGCGTCTACACCGCGGCCCAGATGGTGTCGTTCATCAAGGTGCTCGGACCCAAGCTCAAGGCGTTGAGCCCGCCGGTCAAGCTGCTCTCCCCCGAGTCGACCCGCTGGGACCACCTGTGGGGCACCGACTACGACTACGGCGACGCCATCCTGGCCGATGCGACGGCCGCCGCCGCGGTCGACATTCTGGCGACCCATATGTACGAAACGGAGGTGGCGGTGGCTCCTCCGGCGGGCGTCACCAAGCCGATCTGGATGACGGAGATGTCGGGCGTGATGGGGTACCCCAATGCGGGACCGAGCTCGGACATCAGCAACGGCCTCGTCGTGGCGGGCTGGATTCACGACGCCATCACGGTCGGCTACGCGCGGTCCTGGCACGCCTGGTGGATCACGTCGCTGAACGCCGACAACGAGGGTCTGCTGTTGATGGGCGGTGGGACGACCAAGCGGATGTACACGCTCGGCAACTACAGCAAGTTCATCCGGCCCGGGTACCAGCGGGTCGCCGTGTCGGGGACGATCCCTTCGGCGCTCATGGTGACGGCGTACACCAGCCCCACCGACGGCACCGTGGTGGTCGTGGCGATCAACAGCGGTTCTTCCGACGTCTCGGTCCCCATCTTCCTTTCCGGTGGAGCTCCGTGCTCGATGACGCCGTGGGTGACGTCCGCCAGTGACAATCTGGCGTCCAAGACCGCGGTCGCCGTCACCGCCGGACGCTTCACGCCGACGCTGGCGGCCTCGACCGTCACCACCTTCGTCGGGAAACCGTGACGGCGCGTGGCCGCGGCGGAGATTCAGTCGACGGGCGCCGCGGGCGGGATTACTTCGTCTCGGTCGAAGGCTTCGTCGACGTCTCCGTCGAAGGCTTCGTCGACTTCGCGAGCAAGTAACTCTTGAGCAGCTC
The DNA here is from genome assembly GCA_963723305.1 of uncultured Pseudomonadota bacterium. Taxonomy (GTDB): domain Bacteria; phylum Myxococcota_A; class Polyangia; order Fen-1088; family Fen-1088; genus JADGRB01. The sequence goes on along the minus strand of CAVRRT010000088.1, from coordinate 80,523 downwards.
CTTGTCAGCCGGCGAGAGCTTCGCGTCGGGGTGCATCGGCAGGATGTAGAACCAAGGGGGCATGGCGCCCGATTCGATCTGTTCCCAGGCATTCTCACGATCGGTCTGGCGCTCGTCCTCGTCGGCGTCGCCCCACTTGGAAAAGTTGACGTGGTTGCGCCCCTTGTGGACGTCGCGCGCCATCAGCCAGGAGCCGGGCGCGATCCGCGCGTAGAGCGGCCAGCGCGTCTCGTTGGTGTGGCAGTCGAAGCAGGCGCGGCGCATGACAGCCTCGACCTCCGGCGGCCCATCGAACGCGAAGCGCTCGGGCGGATTCGTCCCGATGTCCTGGGTGGGAATGCCGAACAGCTTCACGGGCGCGATCTGGAGCAGGCCGAACCCGACCAGCCCGGCGACGACGCCCCACTTGAAGACCTTCTTGAGCCTCGCTGACATGAGCGGGCGACAGCTTAACCCGTCGGGCGCCACTCAGTCATCGGCGCAAAACGTCTGGTGCTCCCTTCTGGCAAAGATCCGAAAACCAAATACGCTTGAGACATGTGCCAGCGGATCACCTGCAACGTCTGTGGAAAGCCTTCGTTCGCGGGGTGTGGTCGCCACGTCGAGAGCGTGCTGGGGGACGTGCCGGCGGCAGAGCGCTGTCAGTGCCGCGCCTCCGATCACCAGCCCGGCGCGGCAAACCCGAAGATCGGAGTGAAGACAGGCGCGAAGGCGGGCGTGCTGCAGCGGCTGCTGGATTTCGCTCGCCCGGGTCGCCCGCGGTAGACGCGCTGGAGGGTGATCGTCGCGCCGCCCGCCAGGTGCACGAGCGACATCGGCGGTGGCGGCTCCGCGGGGGGCGGCGTGCGCGCCACCGGTGGTGGCGGGTGCGCCTGCAGCAGCGGCTCGCGTGAGAGCGCGGGCGCGGGATGGAGCACCTTGCTCCTCGTCGGCGCCGTGATGATTGTCCGCCGTCGGTCCGCCCCGCCGGGTTGATGCGGCCACGCGCCCTCCATTTCCACTGAGGTTCCACATGGGAGACGAAAATCTTCTATAAAACGACCGACTGTTTTCGGGATGACTGTCTCTTGTGCTGAATTCCCGCTCGCCCCGGAGACAGCCCAGGTGGGCCCGCGTGCCAGGGGCCTCGCCACAGGACGTCATGACGCTCGACCGGCCAATCGGTCACTCGGCGCGGCGCGGGAAATTTCCGAAATAAACTTTTGAGGTACAGCGACGCGCTGTAACTTCGCTCCCATGAGACGCGGGACTCCACCCGACCAGCGTGTCGAGAGGGAGCCACCCCCTGACCCCGCAGAGCAGACGCACGAGAGCGGACCGCACGGCGTGACGCTCGGCCTGAGCGAGGGCGGGTTGCGATTTGCGCTGGAGGCGGGTGACCTGGGTGGCTGGGAGTGGGAGATTGGGAGCGGCGCTGTCCGCTGGTCGGAGAACCTGGAGCGGATTCACGGGCTCGCGCCGGGCACCTTTGGGCGGACGTTCGAGGCCTATCAGGCTCTCATCCACCCGGAGGACCGTGAACGCGTGATGAGCGCCCTCCGCGGTTGCATCGAGGGGCGCGCCGACTACGAGGTTGAGTTCCGCTCGGAAGACGCCGCCGGGGACTGGCGATGGATCCTCGGCAAGGGGAGGGTGGCTTCGGACGACCAGGGCAAGGCGTTTCGGATGGTCGGCGTCTGCATGGACATCACCAAACGGAAGCGGGCGGAGGAGGGCATCCTCGAGGCCAGCCGGCGCAAGGACGAATTCCTGGCCATGGTGTCGCACGAGCTGCGCAATCCGCTGTCCGTCATCATGAACGCGTCCACCTTGATCAATCACCTCGTGAGCGACGACCCCGTTCTCTCCCAGGCCGGCGCCGCGATCCGGCGTCAGACCGATCAACTGGCGCACATCGTCGACGATCTGCTGGACGTCTCGCGGCTCTCGGCCGGGAAGATGACAATCGAGCGGACGAACGTCGATCTGGTCGCTCTCGTCCATCGCTGCGTCCACGACTTCGTCGACCGCCGCCTCTTCGATCACCATCGCCACGAGTTGCGGTGCGCGGGGACCCACGTGAGCGGCGACGGTCCGCGGCTGGAGCAGATTGTCTCGAATCTCCTGATGAACGCCATCAAGTACACGCCGGCGGGGGGGAGAATCATCATCGAAGTGGAGCCCGAGGGGGGAGACGCCATTCTGCGCGTGAAGGACACCGGCGTCGGGATCGAGCCGGAGCTGCTCCCCCGGGTCTTCGATCTGTTCGTGCACAGCGAGCGCGGGGTTGGTCGCCGGGACGGAGGCCTCGGGCTGGGACTGGCGATCGTGCGGAGCCTGGTGGAAGCGCATGGCGGACGCATCGACGTGCGCAGCGCCGGGCTCAACAGCGGGACGGAGTTCATCGTCCGGCTGCCGCTGGCGGCGACGCTGGCCACCCGTGACCCCCGTGGCGGGGTGTCTCCGCGGCGGCGTATTCTGATCGTCGACGACAACCTCGATGCGCGCGAGGCCTTGGCGCGGTTGTTGGAGCTCGCCGGGCACGAGGTCTACCAGGCGGCGGATGGACCCGCGGGACTGGAAGCGGCGTCGCTCTCTCGCCCGGACGTGGCCATCATCGACATCGGACTGCCGGGAATGAACGGCTTCGAGGTGGCGCGGCGGCTCAAAGCGGGGGCCCCCCAAGTGCGGCTCATCGCGCTCACCGGTTACGGGCACGGTGATCACCGTCGGATGGGCGATGAGGTGGGATTCGAAACTTACCTTCTCAAACCTGTGGCCTTCGAAACGCTTCAACGCGCGTTAGCAAATAATTAACGATCGAAATTACGCAAATCGCCCAAAGCGGAGTTACTCTCCGGGCGGGATGGTGGAGCTGTCGTTGGGATCGGGCGGTCTCGATCGCCAGGTGGAAGAGATTCTCGATCGGATCAGCGACGGAGTCGTCGCCTTCGACAGGGAGTGGCGGTTCACTTTCATCAACCGCGCGGCTGAAGACCACTTCGGGGTTCCCAGAGCCCAGATGTTGGGGAAGGTCGCCTGGGACGTTTACCCCGACGGCGTGGGGTCGCCGGTCGCAAAGCAGTACCTGAGGGCCGCTGCGGGGAAGTCGCCGATCGAGTTCGAGATGCTCTCGCCGGGCAAGCAGTGCTGGCTTGCGCACAAGGTCTACCCCTCGGCGTCGGGGGTGACCGTCTATTTTCGAGAGATCTCCGCGCAACGGAGGGCGGTCGACGCTCTGTTGGAGAGCGAGGCGCGGTACCGATCGCTGTTCGAGCACAGTGTTGACGGCATTCTGTTGACCGCGCCCACGGGCGAGACGCTGGCGGCGAACCCTGCAGCGTGCCGCATGCTGCAGCGGACGGAGCAGGAGATCTGCCGGCTGGGACGCGCCGGCGTCTGCGATCCGACCGATCCGCGCGTCGCCACGCTGATCGAGAAACGAGATCGGTCGGGGGCGGCGCGGGGCGAGATCAGGATGGTCCGCGGGGACGGCACCAGGATCGAGGTCGAGCTCTCGTCGGAGGTCTTCACCGATCGCCAGGGCCAGCTTCGGACCAGCCTTTCGATCCGCGATCTGACCGAGAGCAAACGGGCCGAGCGGGCGATGAGCCTCATCGCGGACGCCGGGGAGGAGCTCTCGCTGTCCCTGGATCGCGACGAGATCCTGCGCAGCCTGACCTCGCTGATCGTCCCCCGCATCGCCGACGTCTGCCTGGTCGATCTGCTGGACGGCGACCGCCTGAAGCGCGCGGCGGTCAAGCTGCGGGAGGGTTTGGCCGGCCAGGCTCTGGCCACCGCCGGCGCGGGTCGGGCCCTTCCGTTCGCCGCGCCCGAGCTGCGAAGCGTGGTCGCCGACGACAGCGAGGGCCTCCAGAAGCTGGGCGTCCGCTCCGCGCTGCGGGTCCCCCTGCTCGTGCGGGGGAAACCGGCGGGCCTTCTTTCCTTGCTCATCGTCGACGAGAGCAGGCGCTTCGTGGCGGAGGACGTCCCCAGCGTCGAGGCCTTGGCCGATCGGCTGGCGCTGGCCCTGGAGAACGCGCGTCTCTACGGACTGGCCCTCGACGCCAAGCACACCCGAGAGGAAGTGCTCTCGATGGTCTCTCATGACCTTCGCAACTCGCTGAACGCCATCGGCTTCATCGCCACCGAGCTGGCCAGGCAGAACGGAAGTCCGCTGGCGACTCAGATTCGAAGCGCGGCCACGCTGGCCGATTGACTGCTCGCCGATCTCGGCGCCATGTTCGTCATCGAGTCGGGCGCGCTGGTTTTGGGCCGGGTGATGGAGTCGATCGACTCGATCATGAGCGAGGTGGCCGATTCTGTTTCGTCCGCTGGCCGAGGCGCGCGCGGTCCGGCTGCGCGCCATCACCGAGAAGAAGGGGCTGACCGCGTTCGTCGACCGCCACCGGATGGTCCAGGCCGTGAGCAACGTGGTCGCCAACGCGGTGGAGATCAGTGAGGACGGCGGAGAGGTCGACCTGGCGGTGAAGCAGGTGGGCGAGGATGTGGAGGTCGCCATCTCCGACAGCGGTCCGGGAATCGCGCCTGGGGAGGCCGAACAGATCTTCGATCGGCACCGCTGGGGAAACGACGGGCGCCGGCGGGCGAGCGTCGGTCTGGGGTTGGTGATTTCGAAGGAGTACATCGAGGCGCATGGCGGGCGCATTCGTGTCCAGAACCGCCCGGGAAGCGGATCGACGTTCATCATCGCAATCCCCATGTTTCCGCGCGGAATGCCGGCCGAGACGCAGCCGCCGCGACGCGCGCCCAATCCGTCCCGCTCCCGCTCCCGCTAACGCCGTCCCGCTCCCGCCTGCGCCCTCCCGCTCCCGCCAGCGCCGACGGCCGGTGTGCGGATTCGCCGTCGCGATCGAGCTTGCTGGAAGCTCGATCTTCTCCTGCTGCGTGGTCTTCACCTTGCACTAAGGCTGAGTCGGCACCACTTCCTCTTACGCGGGACGGCGGCCGATGCGCATAGGGATCGTCACCGAGTACTACTACCCGACCCTGGGCGGCATCCAGGAGCACGTCCACAACTTCGCGCGGGAGGCGCGTCGTGCTGGTCACGACGTTCGAATCTTGACACCCCTCGTGACAGATGGACTGGCCTCGCTGGGCGGCGGGCTCGCTTCTCGGGGCGCGCGGCGCGCGGACGACGACAACGAGGTCATCCGCATCGGGGTCTCGGTCCCCCTGTTTTCGGGTGGCTCCATCGCGCGTATGTCGAGCGGCGCCGGCCTTTCGGCGCGGATGCGTGAGGTGATCCGCGCGGAACAGTTCGACGTGGTGCACGTCCACTCTCCCCTGATGCCGACGCTGCCGCTGCTCGCGCTGCGCAGCTCGGAGGCCGTCAACGTCGGCACCTTTCACAGCGCTTTCGATCGCAGCCTGCTCCTCGCCCTGCTCAAGCGGCGGCTGCAACGCTACGTCGATTGGCTGCACGCCGCGGTCGGCGTCTCCGACACCGCGCTCACCGGCGTCCGCCGCTATTTCAGGGCGCCCTGGCACGTCATCCCCAACGGCGTGGACCTGGAGGCGTTCTCTTCGGGCCGCCGCCGCCCCGAGCTCGACGACGGCCGCCTGAACGTCCTTCACGTCGGTCGGTTCGATCCGCGCAACGGCGTCGACCGCGTGATCCGCGCCTGGGTCGGCGTTCGCCGGATGGGGACCGACGCCCGGCTGATCTTGGTGGGGGACGGTCCGCTGCGGCCGCGGTACGAGGCGATGGTCCCCGTCGACCTGCGCGCCGACGCCCACTTCGTGGGGTTCGTCCCGGGCCGGGAGCGAAGCAGCTATTACGCGTCGGGAGACCTGCTGCTCTGCCCGGCGGTCGGTGGCACCTTCGGGATCATCGTGCTCGAGGCGATGGCCGCGGGGTGCGCGGTCGTCGCGGCCGACACGCCCGGCTTCCGCAACGTCATGCGGGACGGCGTCGAAGGGCGCCTGGTCGACGTCTCCATCGATCCCGGGTCGCGCGCGCTCGCCCAGGCGGCGAACGAGCTGCTGGTCGACCCGGCGGCGCGGCGGCGCTGCGCGGAGGCCGGGCGTCGAACGGCGGCGCGCTTCGACTGGCGGCAGATCACCGGGCAGGTGCTGGCCCTTTACGCCCGGCTCCGCGGGGGCGCGACCGAACCACTGCCGTCAGCGCGCTCGGCATGACCAGGCGGACCCGGCTCGCGCTCCTGCTGCTGGCCCTCTGCTTGGGCCTGCGGATCGTCTCGCTCGCGCGCCCCTGTCTGAGCGACGACGAGGCGACCTACTGCGTGGTGGCGCGCGAGATGCTGCACGGCCGCGTCCTTTACCGGGACGTCGTCGATCACAAGCCACCGCTCATCTACCTGACGTACGCGGCGACGCAGGCGCTGGCCGGACCGCGGGGCGGAATGCTGCTCCTGCACCTCCTCACCATCGCCGTCGTGTGGGCCACGGCGCTCCTGCTGGGGCGGATCGCCTTGCGAACGACGCGCCGGGCGGCCGGCGACGCCTGCGGATGGCGTTCATCTGCGGCGCCAGCTTCTGCATCTTCATCATGCCCCAGCGTGTCGGACGGCCTGTCCGACGGCGTCCCGTTTGCGGCAGCGCTGCTCTTCATCGTCTTCACCACCACGCTGCTCGACTTCGACGCGCTGGCCGCGAACTGCGAGCTCTACATGCTGCTGCCGCTGACGGCGTCGGTGCTGTTCTACCTGCGGGGCTTCGCCGAGGTGCGCACCGCCGATCTCCTCGCCGCCGGGGCCCTGGTCGGCGTCGCCGTCCTCTACAAGTACCAGGCGGCGGTGCACCTGCCGCTCTACGCGCTCCATCTGGCGATCGTGCATCGCCGTCGCGCGGCGCAGCTCCTCGGCGGGTGGGGAGCGGTCGCGCTGGGGTTCGTCGCGCCGCTCGGGGTCGCGCTGGTGGCGATGAGGCGGGCGGGGGCGCTCGACGCCGCTCTCTTCTGGTTTTCGTTCAACGCTGCCTACATCCGGCAGGGGCTGCGGCTCACGGAGGTCGCGCCGCGTGCCATACCGCGCCTCTCGTACGGTGTCCTTCCCGCCCTCTTCATCTGGGTTCTGGGGGCGCGGGCCGCGCGCGGGGCCTGGCGCCGGCGGGGGGAAGATCCGGTGGGGCCGTTCATGCTCGCCTGGTGCGCGGTGAGCGCGCTGGCCATCACCGCCGGGGGACGGTTCTTCGGCCACTACTTTCACCAGGTGACGGCGCCGCTGGCGGCGCTGGCGGCGCCCGAGGCGGCGCGCCTCTGGCGTTCGCGGCGCCTCCTCGGCCTGGCGGCGCTGGCGGTGCCGGCGGCGCTCTTTCTTCTCATCGGCCTCCTCCACGCGCCAGCGGCGCAGGCGATCGGCGCCACCGGTCCGGACTACGGAGCCATCGCCGGTTTTGTCCGCACGCACAGCTCCCCGGGCGACGGGCTGGTGGTCTGGGGAAACGTCCCGGTTCTCTACTTCGAGGCCGACCGGCCGCTCGGAAGCCGCTTCGTCTTCTCCAACTACTTGACCGGCCTCTCGCCCGCCACACGGACCCAGTCCGATCCCCAAGCCGACGCCTCGGCCAACGTCGTCGGCGAGAGCTGGGAGATGTTCGTCACCGATCTCGAGGACCGTCTGCCGCAGCTGTTCGTCGACACCTCTCCCGGAAACCTCGGCGCGTACGGAAAATTTCCGCTCTCTCGGTTCCCGCGGCTGCAGTCGATCGTCGACCGCAACTATTCACCCATCGGCGACATCGCTGGAACGCGGGTCTTCGCCAGGCGATGACGCTCCCTCTTCAGGAATCGCCGCGACCGGGGGCGCTCACCCGCTGGGAGTGGGCCGTCTTCGCCGTCGTGGCGGCCGCCAACCTGGTCCCGCTCTGGGCGTTTCGCTACTTCCCCGGTCAGGACACCGGGGATCACCTCTATGCCGTCGGGGTGCTGCGCGCGCTGACGAACGGGACGGCCTCCCCGTCGCTGGCCGCGGCCTTCGCCTCGACGCTGGGACTGAAGACGAACGTCCTCTTCCACCTCCTCATGCTCGGGCTCGGCCGGTGTGGGATCTCCATCGACCTCGCGCACCGGCTGGTGCTCTCCGGCTACGCGCTGGCGCTGCCGCTGGCCGGCCTCTTCTTCCTGCGCGCCGCCGCCCCGGCGAGCGCGCCGCTGGCGCTGCTCCTCCTGCCGCTGGTCTGGAGCTGGTTCGCCATCCAGGGGCTCTACAACTACGTGCTGTCGCTACCACCGGCGCTGGTCTGGCTGGGGATCGTGGCGCGCGACGGAGGGCGGCCGCGCCCCGCCGCGGCGCTGGCGCTGGCCGCCTCGGCCCTGGTGGTCTTCCTCGCGCACACCGTTACCTTTGCCGTCCTTCTGCTGCTCACCGCGATCCGAATCGTCTTCCCGGCCGACGGATCGCGCACAAATCCAGCGGCGCGGCTGGCCGGCGCCGGTCGTACCGCGCTGGCGCTCCTGCCGTCCCTGATCCTCTGGGCCGCGCAGGGGCGGGGGATACTCGTCTCGCGCGTGGCGCTCGATCCCACCGTCTCGGGCTGGGAGACGTACGACTTTCCCTCGGCGATCGGCGCGTTCTTCGTCGAGTTCGCCATGCGCTACCACCTCATCGATCTCGCGGCGTTGGGGCCGCCGCTCTGCGCGCTCATCGCGCTGCCGCTCGCCGCGCGCCGGGCCGCGGCGACACCGGCGGCGGCGCGGTGGCCGCTTCACGCCGCCGCGATCCTGGCGCTTCTCTACTTCGCGCTTCCGCACATCGTCCTCGGCTCCGACCTCACGCCGCGGCTGCGGCCGCTGTTGGTCTTCTCCCTGCTCTGTTACGGCGGCGTCGCGCTCTCGCCCCCTGCGCGCCGCCGCGTGACGCTGCTGGCGCTCGTCTCGGGGCTGGGGGGCGTCGCGCTCCTGGCCCGGGACTTCGGTCGTCTCGGCCGCGCGCTCGACGACTTTTCGTCGGGGATCCCCTACGTGCGCCAGGGGAGCCGCGTCTACCCGGTGATCTTCGATCCCCGCTCACCTTCGATCCTGGTGAAGCCTTTCCTGCACGCCTGGGGATATTACGGCCTGGCCCGTGACGTGGTGACCCCGTACGCGTTCGCCTGGCACGAGACGCGGTTTCCCTACCGTTACCGGGAGCTCCCCATCCATCTGGTGGAATCTCCCTTTCCGTCGGACGCGGAGGATGAGCCGTACGCGCTCATCCAGGGGCGCCTCTGCACCGCCGTGCGGCGGTTCTCGGCCTCGCTCTCCTGCGACGACGTTCGCCTGGCGGCCGAGGCGCGCATCGCGGCGCTCGGGGCGTCGTACGACTACCTGCTCACCTGGGCGGCGCCGGGCGACTTTCGGACGCTGCTGGCCGGGCGCGGCTGGAGGTTGCTGCACGCGCAGGGGGACCTGGCGCTCTACGCGCCACCGGCCGCCCCCGCGCGAATGAGCCAGGAGCGGCACGAGCGGATTGTGCGCCCCCCACCCTCATGAACCGGTACGTCAAGGCCCTCAGCCGGTACGACCTGGCGATCTGCGCCGCGGCGCTGGTCCTCTTCGTGCTCGCGCTCTCGACGGCCGGCCGGCTGCGGCTGCGGTCGGACTTTCGCGAGCTTCTGCCGCTGGAGGATCCCGAGCTCAAGCTCTTGCAGCAGATCGGCGACCGGGTGGGCCCCCGCGCGACGCTGGTGGTCGCGGTGGAGGGGCCCGACCCGGGCGCCAACGAACGGTTCGCCGACGCGCTGGCGGCGAACCTGCAGCCGCTCGTCGGGCGGGACCTGGGCGCCATCGACTACCGGCCGGATGCCACCCGATCGTTCTACGAGCACAACAAGATCCTCTACGCCGACCTGGGCGATCTCCGGCGGTCCGACGACGATCTGAAGAAGCTGATCGTCTCCAAGAAGAATCCGGCGTTCATCCCGTTCGCCGACGACGATCTGGGCGAGGAGAAGGACGATCCGGCGGTCGATCTCAGACGCCTCAAGCGGAGCATCGAGCGCCGGCACGGCCCGGCGCCGTTCCCCAGCGGCTACTACGAGAACGCCGACCGTTCGCTGCTCGCCATCGTCACCTGGACCAAGTCGTCGGGGACGGGTGACCTTTCGGGCTTCCAGATCCGTGACGACGTCGAGAGGGTGATCGCCGCCACCAACCCCGCCCGGTTCGGCCCGGTGCGCGCGCAGATCACCGGCGACGTCGAGACCGCCATCGAGGAGCACGACGCGCTCAAGTCCGACATCGAGTGGGTCTCCCTGGTCTGCTCGGTGGCCGTCTTGCTGATCATCTCGCTCTACTACCGGAGCGTGGTCTCGCTGACCTACATCTTCTTTCCCACGCTGCTCGGCGTGGCCAGCGCGTTCGCCATCGCCGCGCTGACGATCGGGTACCTGAACACCAACACGGCGTTCCTCGGGTCGATCATCCTCGGCAACGGGATCAACTTCGGCATCATCCTGCTGGCCCGCTATCGGGAGCAGCGGACGCGCCTTCCGGAAGCGAGCGTAGAAGACGCGCTGGCGATCGCGCTGCGCACGACGGCCAAGCCGACGCTGACGGCGGCGCTGGCGGCCGCCATCGCCTACGGAAGCCTGGCGCTGACCAAGTTCCGCGGCTTTCAGCAGTTCGGCGAGGTCGGTGGGGTGGGGATGATCCTCTGCTGGCTCTTCACCTACAGCTACTGTCCCGCCCTCATCTGCCTGTGGGAGAGAATTCGCCGGTCGCCGGGTCGGCAGCCGTCGCCGCCCAAGGTGCGGATTCGGATCGCCACGGCGATCATCGACCACCCGCGCGCGTTGCTCCTGGCCGTCGGCGCGATCACGCTGCTGGCGGCCTGGGCCATCGCCCCCGTCCTGAAGCGGCCCTTCGAGTACGATTTCTCGAAGCTCCGGAACCAGCAGAGCCGCCAGCATGGCGCCGGCGATCTCTACGTGCGGGTGGGTCGGATCTTCCCGCAGGATCTCTCCCCGGTGGGGGTGGCGCTGCTCCCGCGGGCGGACGACGCGGCCGCCTTTCGGGACGCCCTGCTCGTCAAGGACTGCGCCGCCGGTCTCACCGACGCCAAGGATCCGCGGGCGTCCGATCCGGGCGAGCTGCGCGAAATCTGCCAACGCCGGCTGGCGGCCGGCGAGCCGACGAGCGGGCTGCTCTCGGCGGTCTCCACCGCGCACGAGGCGCTGCCGAAGGACCAGGAGGCCAAGCTGGCGGTGATCGCCGACCTGCGCCGGCAGCTCCGCGATCCGGCCTTCGAGCTGCTCGATCCCGAGCAGAGGAAGGAGATGGACGCCTGGGCCCCGCCCGACGATCTGCGGCGGCTCGACCATCCAGGATCTCCCCGAGCCGATCGCGCGCCGCTTCCGGGAGGTCGACGGCACGCTGGGGCGAGTGGCGCTCATCTACCCGGTTCGCGTCTGGGCCAACTGGGACGGCCATTCCCTGATCCGGATGTCCGACACGTTCCAGGATGTTCGGCTGCCGCGCGGAGAGCTGGTCAGCGCGGCGGGTAATTCCTCGATATTCGCGGCGATGCTCCGTTCGATCTCACACGACGGGCCGCTGGCGACGGAGGTCGCCTTCGCCGGCGTGGTGTTCCTGGTGGTCATTCTTTTCAGGGAGCTCCGCAGCGTCGCGCTGGTGCTCGGCTCGCTGTTGGCCGGCATGCTCTGGATGGGGGGCGCCGGCGCGGCGCTGGGGTTGAGGCTCAACTTCCTCAACTTCGTGGCGCTTCCGATCACGCTCGGGATCGGCGTCGATTACGCGGTGAACATCTGCGCCCGCCTGGGCGCGGAGCCGGCGGCGCACCGCACGCGCGCCCTGGCCGAAACGGGGAGCGCGGTGGCCCTCTGCTCGACGACGACCATCATCGGCTACAGCTCGCTGTTCATGGCCTCGAACGGGGCGCTCCGCTCGTTCGGAAAGCTGGCCGACCTCGGTGAGGTGAGCTGCCTCCTCGCGGCGCTGCTGTTCGTGCCGTCGATCGCCGGGGCCGCCGCGCGGTCGCGCCGTCAGCCATTGGACGATTCGTCCAAATACTGACAGCCGCGCCGCCTGCGCTTCCGCTGTGTTACGGGCCGGCGCGCCCGGCACGGGCGGCGGTGCCGCGCTTGCATCTGGCGAGGGTGGTTCAGATGGTTAACTCAATCAGTAGGACTACGACGTTGCGAAGCCAGCTCGTGCTTGTTGGGCGCCTTGGTCAACTGACCGTCCTGGCCTACCTGAAGCTGATGTGGGTCGTGATCACAGAACGGCTGTGGGTCGTCGACGACATCCCACCGCAGAAGGAGGTCGGGCCGTGACTCCCCATCTGTCACTGCAGGCGCTGGACCTGGTGTTTCTCGTGGGGTTCTTGCTGTTCTTCTCGATACCGCTTGTCACCTACGCCGTGCGTGTGCGGCTCGGCCTGTCGGCCCTGCCGACGCTGCGCCCGCGGGGCGCTGGTCGGCGCCTGCTGGCCCCCCTGCTCATCGGATACTTTTATTGGTTGACGAGGCCGGTCTGTCGGCTCGCCATCCGGAGCGGGCAGTCGGCGAGCTTCTTCACCGGGCTCGGGCTGGTGGTGTCACTGCTGACGGCGATCGCCATCGCGACGGGCCACTTCGCGCTGGGCGGCTCTCTGCTCGTCGCCACGGGCGCGCTGGACGTGATGGACGGCGAGGTCGCCCGCGCGCAGCACCTCTCGAGCCCGCGCGGCGCGTTCTTCGACTCGACCATCGACCGGCTTTCCGACGGCCTCATGTTCGGCGGCTGCGTCGTCTACTACGCGGGGTCCCCGATCGTGTACGCCGCGCTGGTGGCGCTCATCATGTCGTTCGTCATCAGCTACGCCCGGACGCGCGCCGAGGCGCTGGGCCTGACCGGCGCCGAGGGGCTCATGCAGCGGGCCGACCGGATCACGCTGCTCTCGACGGCGCTGGCCATCTCGCCGTTCATCGGGCACCGATTCGAAGGGTTCGTGCCGCATCCGATCTATGCGATCACCGCCGGGACGCTGGTCATCCTGGCCCTGCTCAACACCGGGACCGCCGTCGCCCGCATCATCTGGACGATGAAGCGGCTCGACGGTCCAGCGCTCCCGCCGGCGCAGACCGCGCAGGCCGCGCAGCCCCGGGACGGCGAGCCCGCGCGCGTCGAGCGCTTTGTTCCGGCCGAGGGGCAGGCGGCGGCGGCGTTGCGCAGGCGATCCCATCAGGTCGGGTGAGGAAGTGCCCACGCGGCGGCGCCGGGTAGCGGCCCTGGCGGCGCGCGGCCTGGTGGGGGTGGCGGCCGTCGCCCTGGTCGCCCATCGTTTGAGTTGGGGCGAGGTCTGGGCGGCGATCCGGCGCGCCAGGCTCGATCTGCTGGGCGCCGTGGTCGCCCTCAACGGGTTGATGCTGATGATCCGGACCGCGCGGCTGCGGCTGTTGCTCGCTCCGGCGCGGGCCTCGTTCGGGGATCTGTTTCTCGCCGTGCTGACCTCGTCGGCGCTCAACAACGTCTTCCCCTTGCGGGCGGGCGACGTGGCGCGCCTCTACATGCTGGAGAGCTGCGCGGGGATCTCCAAGTCGACCGCCACGGCGATCGCCGTGGTCGAGAAGTTGCTTGAGGTCGCGGTCCTGGCGGCGCTGGGCCTGCTCGCCACCTGCTTCGCGCCCGAGCAGTCGTGGGCGCTCGGCGCCGGCGCGGTCGCCCTGGGGGTGGCGGTCGGTGCGCTCGCCATCCTCCGACGAACCACGGACGCTCGCGGGATTGGCGGTCCCGGGTTCCTGCGGACGCTGGCCGCCCGGATCGCTCCTGGGATCTCCGTTCTCCGGAGCTCGGGGGCGACCGCCGAGGCGCTGGGCGCGTCGCTCGGGGCCTGGACCTGCGAGATCGTCATGATCATGCTCTGCGCCCGCGCCATCGGGCTCACGGTAGGGCCGGTGCTGGCGGTCGTCGTCCTGCTCGGCATCAACCTGGCCATCTCGGTCCCGGCGCTGCCGGCCGCCGCGGGAACGTTCGAGAGCGCCGCCGCGGTGGTCCTGGTCCTGGCCAGGATCGGGAAGCCGGCGGCGGTCGCCTTCGCGGTCCTCTACCACGTGGTGCAGGTCGTCCCGGTCACCGCGGCCGGCCTGGCGGTGCTGGCGCGGCGCGGGCCCAGGTTGAGATCGCTGACTAGGCGATCGCCAGCCCCAGCTGGCTTCGGACCGTGAAGTAGTCGTCGCTGACGGAGAACGCCACCAGGTCGGCCATCCGGCGGTGGGCGGGGATCGTCGAAAGCGGGATCGGCTCGCTGGAGATCACCCGGAACGCCGCCGCCAGCTCGCCGGTGAGGGCCAGCGCCAGGCGGGCGGCCGACAGAATCCGTCGCCGCGATCCACTTCTCGATGTCGACCGGCTCTGCGTCGGCCCCCAGCTTGCTGCTGGCCTCGGCCAGCTTGGCCAGCGCGGCGGGCGGCATGGCCCGCCCGAGGTGCGCCTTGAGCTGACCGGCCTCGCCGTCGAGCGGCGGCCCCCCGTTCGGTTTGCCGAGCGCGCGCAACACCCCGAGGACGCCGTGGAGAATCGCCGGCGTCCGCAGCGCCACCTTGGGGAAGCGTTCGGGGCGCAGGAACGAAAAATGCGGCGCCAGGTCGAAGACCAGATCGAAGCTGTTTCGCCGCATCGTCGGCGGGCCGAGCAGAAGCGTCGGCCGCGGGCCGCTGCGGTGGCGGACGTTGACCAGGGTGGTCTGCCCCGACTCGCCCTCCATCGTGTAGACGTCGGGGAGCGGGAGCCCCAGCGTCCTGGCCAGCGCAACCAGCGTTTGCGCCCAGAGGCTGCCGTCGTGCGTGAGGTCGACCTGCCCGCGCTTTTTGATCCCGACGTGGGACGGATCGTAGGCGGCCGACACGGCGAGAAACGGTGAGGCGACGCCGAACATGTCGCCGATGCGCGGGTCCTCGTCGGGATGGCGCACCCGGCTCCAGGTCTCCTCGGTGAACGGCCGCTCGGCTCCCCGCACCCGGGGCGGACGGTGGCGCCGGAACAGCTCGTCGAGCGCGGGGGTGATCTTCTTCAGGTACCAGAGCGTCGCGGCGACGCACCACCGTTTGTCGGTCTCGCCGGTCTCGCCGTAGAGCTTGGCCAGCGCCAGGTAGGAGTCGGTGCGGTGGGGATCGTGGGCGATGAGCCGCTGGTGCGCGGCGATGGCGCGCGCCCGCGCGTCGGGCCCTACCAGCTCGTAGACGTGGGCCAGCGTCTCCTGCTTGGCGTGGTCCTCGGGATCGAGCGTCACCGCCGCTTCGAAGGCGGTCATGGCCAGCTTGCGATCGCGCAGCTGGCGCAGCGCCACGTTCCCCATGCGCGTCCAGAGCCGCAGCCGGAGCGGGCGCGGCGCCTCGGGCGGCAAGCGCTCGAGCATGGTGCGGTGGCTGGCCACCAACCCCTCCCAATCCATGGCGTCCTCACGCAGGCGGCACAGCTCGTCGAAGGCGTCGATCATGTCGGGCGCGTCGTCGAGCGCGCGTTCCAGCATCGCCGCCGCCTCCAGGGGCCGATTCACCTGGTCGAGCAGCAGCCGGGCCGCCTCGCGCCGCAGCGCCGCCCGCGCGGCCGGCGCCGCTTCGATCTGGGCCAGCGCCGCCAGCATCTCGATCGCCGGCTCGAACCGGCTCTCGTCCTTGTAGATCGCCAGCAGCTTCTCGATCGGCGCCCGCCGCGTGGGCTCCGCCTCGAAGGCGCGGCGGTAGGCGGCCTCGGCACGGGCGCGGTCACCGAGGTGCGTCGCGCTGGCGTCGGCGATCTCCTCCCAGACGCCGCCCCGCTCCGGCTCGGCGATGATGCCGGCCAGCGCCTCGCGCTCGGCGACCCAGCCGGCCCAATCTTGCTTCGCCGCCAGCAGCAGCGCGAGCGCCTCACGCGCGGCCCGTGAATGTGGCGCCAGCACCGCCGCCTCACGGGTGGCGACGAGCGCCCCCTCCGGGTCGGCGAGCGCACCCTTGGCCCGGCCGAGGCGCAAGAAGAGGTCCGGCAGCTCGGCGGTCGGCAGCGAGGCGCGGTGCAGGCGCAGCAGCGACTCGTAGAGCGCGACGGCCTCCTGCCACTCATCGCGTCCGTAGCGGAAATCGGCGAAGGTGCGCAGCATCGGCAGCAGCTCGGGACGGAGCCGGTGCGCGCTCTCCAGGCAAGCGAGCGCCTTGTCCGGCTTCCCCAGCGCCAACGCCGTTCGCCCGAGCTGCGTCTGCAGCGCGGCCAGCCGATCGGCGTCGTTTCCTTGCACTGTTGCCCCCGTTGCCGCCGGCGCCGCCGCCTGGGCGCTCGCCACCTCACGATCGAGCAGCGCCTCGACGTCGGCCCACTGCTCGCGGCGGGTGTAGACGTCGACCAGCCGCTCGTTGGCGTCGCGGTGACCGGGATCGGCCGCCAGCGCGCGCACCAGGAGATCGGCGGCGCGGTCCTCATCCTTGCCGTGCTCCATCAGCACGACGGCGGCCCGGGTGAGGAGCGCCGACTGCTCGCTCCGGTCGGGCTCCTTGCCGGCCGCCCGCTCGTAGAGCGCCACGGCCTGGTCGTAGCCGCCGCCTTCCTCGCGCACCCGTCCCAGGATGGCGAGCGCCCGCGGATGCTCGGGGGCCAGCGCGGCCACCCGTTCCAGCGCCGCCTCGGCCGCCGGGCCATCGGAGAGGTGCTCGACGAAGACGCGCGCCGCTTCGACCAGGACCTCCGCGCGCAGCTCCGGCTCGGTCGCGGCGTCGGCCCAGGCCCCCAGCGCTTCGGCGCAGAGCGGCCAGCGCTTGAGGCGCTCCGCCAGCCGCGCCGTCGCCTCGTGGATCTCCTCGCGCCGATCGCCGGCGCTCCGGGCCGCGACGTAGGCGTCGAGCGCGCGCTCGGGATCCTCGAGCTCGTCCTCGTAGATCTGGGCCAGCGAGACCAGCAGCTCCCGTTTCGCCTCCGCCGTCTCCGTGACCTCGAGGCGCCGCGACAGCGCCTCGGCCAGCGCCGCGAAGCGTCCCCCCTCACGACAGAGCTTGGTGAGCGCCCCGAACGCCTCGGCGTCGCGCGGATCGAGCCGCAAGATCTCGTCGAGCGCGCGCGCGGCCTGCTCCTCACCGTCGGGGAGAGCCTCCGCCTCGGCCGCCAGGCGGCGCAG
The DNA here is from genome assembly GCA_963723305.1 of uncultured Pseudomonadota bacterium. Lineage (GTDB taxonomy): Bacteria > Myxococcota_A > Polyangia > Fen-1088 > Fen-1088 > JADGRB01. The sequence continues at coordinate 63,499 of CAVRRT010000088.1, read as the reverse complement.
CGCCGCGATCCGTTCGGGCTGGTTGCCGGCGGCGTCCGCCAGCCGGCGCAAGATCTGCAGATAGTCGTCGTGCCGCTCGGCGCGCCGGTAGATCTGCTCGAGCTTGAAGAGCGCGCTGCGATCCCCCTCCGCCGCCAGCGCCTCCAGCTGCTCCGCCGCCTGTCCGAGCGCGTCCAGATGATCGACCAGAATTTCGACGCGCCGGTGGCGGAGCGCCGACGCCTCGCTGGCCGGCAGGCGATCGGCCCGCCGCTCGAGCAGCGCCGCCAGATCGGCCCAGCGCTTCTCGCGCGTGTAGAGCCGCTCGAGCGCGGTGACGGCGCGCTCGCGCTCGGGGGCGATGGCCAGCGTCGCCTCGTAGGCGGCGACGGCCCCGTTGGGATCGTTGGCCGGCCCCTCGAGGATCTCGCCCGCCTCCAGCAGCCCGGCGATCGCCTGGTCGGGCTCGTCGGTCTCGGCCGCCGACGCCTTGAGCGCGGCCACCAGCTCGCTCCAGCGGCCGAGCGCCCGGAGCAGCGCGATCTGTTCGGCGCGCGCCTCGCGGTGTCCCGGCGTCGCCAGCAGCGCCTGGTCGTAGGAGGCGAGCGCGTCGGCGGGGCGATCGAGCTCCTCGCGCTCGACGCGGGCGATCTCGCGCCAGATGCGGGTGGCGGCGGGGGTGGCGCCGGCCATCTCGGCGACCCAGCGGGCCTCGGTCGCCAGCGCCCCCCAGGCGGCGCCGGCGCGCGCGTCGGCGCGCAGCCGCTCCCACAGATCGTCGTCGGTGGGGAGCAGCCGCAGCATGACGATCTCCGCCTTGAGCGCCCGCTCGGGCGCGTCGAGCCTGTCGCGAAAGAGGCGCGCCACCTCGCCCAGCGCCGCGATCTGCTGCCGCGGATCGTCCTGCAGATCGAGGCGCCGGAGCAAGAGCTCGACCAGGCGGTCCCAGCGCTCTTCATCGCGCAAGGCCGACTCGGCGCGGGCCAAGACCTGGCGCGGCTCGGGATCGGCCGGGTTGCGCGCCCAGCGATCGAGCAAGGCAGCGAGATCGACGTCGCCGTCCGAGCCGGGAAGCTGGGTGCCGATCGATCCGGCGATCTTCGCCAGGCGGGCCATCGCCTCGGCGGTCCCCTCGAGGCAGGGGAGGATGGTGAGGCCGGTGCGCAGCTCCCAGACCATCGCCTCACGGTCGGGGTCCGCCTCGGCCGAGAGATCGAGGAAGAGATAGTGCGGTCCGCCGGCGGCCGGGTGCGCGCCGAGCCAGGACGACAGCCAGACCAGATCGGGATCGGTCGGTCGAAACCCGATGAACACCAGTGACCGGCGGCGGCGCAGCTGATCGAGCCAGGCGATCCCGGCCGACGGCAGGAGGCGCACGCGCGCCTCCGCCGGCCCGACGCACAGGCTCTTGGGGAGCGCCCGCCGCCCGCACAGGTGCAAGAGCGGCGTGTCCGGCCCGCCGAACTGCGCGCGCGCCGAGGCGTCGATGCCGACCAGCACGCGCAGCGGATCGCGGCGCCCGGTGGCCGTCGCCAGCGCGCGCGCCCACTGGTCGTCGAAGGCGGTCGTCACCACCGCGCGCCAGGGGAAGTCGGCCGCCTGCCTGACGCTGTCGGGCAACGGCGCCCCGTCTCGGAAGGCCTGATCGATCGCCTCCTCGATCTGCGCCGGGGGGAGCAGATCGCGGATCAGCGCGAGCGCGTCGCCGAGCCGCCCGGCGGCGATGAGCCCGGCGATCTGTGCGCGCACGTCCGAGAACACCGGACGATCGGCGAGCGATTCGATGAATGTCTTCCAGCTCGGCGCGCCAGCCAGCTCGCTGCAACCAAGACCCGTGACCAGGACGACCTGACGCGCCTTGAGCCTCTCAACGAGAGAGTCGGGAATCTCGACCATCGGATCACCTCGGCCGGATTTCCAGCATTCATAGCGCGGAATCTCCCGGCGTCATAGCCCGTCCCCGCGATCTGCGCGGAGCACCGGGCTCGTCTGGAAAGCTGCCGGCTGTGTTGCGGTCGCCGCCATTCTAACTGCAGTAGCAGTTGGAGGCCCGTCAGGCTCACCGCGGACGTCGACTTCGCCCGCCGCGCATTTTGACCGCCATCACGCCTCGTCGCGCCGCTACTTGCTCTGCTGCTCGTCGGTCGTCGTGTGCAGCAGCGCCAGCATGCGGCGGGCCTCGGCGTTGCGGGGATCGAGCCGCACGGCGGTCGCCAGCTCCGGCTCGGCCGCGGCGTAGTTCCGCATGTTGATGAGCAGCGTCCCCAGCAAAACGTGCGCGGGCGCGCCGGCCCCGGCCGCCAGCGCCTGGCGCGCCAGCGCGTAGGCGCCCGGCGAGTTTCCGCGCTCCCACAGATCGTTGGCCTGCCGGAGCAGCTGGTCGGCGCGGGTGTTGTGCGGATTGCGGCCGATCGAATCAGGAGCGCGTCCGGCGACTCGCCGCGCCTCGTTCGCCGTCGACGGAACGCGCGCCGCGATCGCCGCCGGCAGCTTGGTCGCGGGCGCGCCGTGCGCCAGGGGCGCGCCGTGCGCCAGGGGCGCGCCGTGCGCCAGGGGCGCGCCGTGCGCCAGGGGCGCGACCGGCCAGTCCGGTGTCTGCGCCGGCGGTGCGAGCAGCGGCGCCGCGGGCGCCGCGCCGGTCGCGGCGGCGGCCGCGGCAAGAACCGGCGCCGCAGGCGACGCCGCGACGGGAGCCGGCGACGGCTCGGCGACCAGCGACGCCGCCGAGGCGCGCGCGCGTGCCGTGCGCCCGTGCGTGCGAAGCAGGCCGATCCCGGAGGTGGCCACGATCGCGGCCACGCCAGCGGCGATCCAGGGTCCATTGCCGCTGCGCCGCTTGCTGGTCGTCTGCGCGGCCATGATGACCGTCGGTGCCGCGGGTGGCGGCGTGATCACCTCGGTGAGGGAGGCCGAGGCAGGCGCGACGCGCCGGGCGCGCACGAACTGCTTCGCCTCGGCGATCTCCTCCGCCAGGAGCTTCTGCTGAAGCGCAACGTTGAAGCAGAGCCCCAGCAGATCGGTCAGCTCCTGCCGCGGGTCGCTGCCGGGCGGCACGAACGCCGCCAGCGCCGCCGAGAGCTCGTCGGCCGACTGATGGCGATCGTGGGGCGCGTGCGCCATCGCCCGCGCGACGACCTGGCTCAGCAGCGGCTGTACCTCGGCGTTCAGCGTCGCCGGTTCGGGGAGCGTCGGCTCGTGCGTCTCCTCGGCGCGGCGGCCCGTGAGCAGCTCCCAGAGGACCACCCCCAGCGCGAAAACGTCAGCGCGCGCGTCGACCTTCTCGCCCTCCCACGCTTCGGGCGGAACGTAGCTGCGCCGCCCGACGACGACGCCGGTGTTGGTCAGCGTGCCGTCGACGGTAGAGCGCGCGATCCCGAAGTCGATCAACTTCACGTCGCCCGCGAACGACAACATGACGTTCTCCGGCGTCACGTCGCGGTGGACGATGCCGAGCTTGCCAAAACCGTGCGCGTACCCCAGCCCGCGTGCGACCTCGCGCACGACATGAACCGCGACCGCGACCGGCACCGGCCGCGCGCCGAGCTGCCGCATCACCTTCCCCAGATTCACCCCCTCGACGAACTCCTGCGCGATGCAGAGCTCCCCGTCGATCTTCTCCGTCCGCAGCGTGCGCGCGATGTTCTCGTGCTCGAGCCGCGCCGCAATCTGCGCCTCCCGCCGAAACCGCGCCTCCTGCTCCTCATCATTCACCGCCCCATGCAGCCGCTTGATCACGCAGACGTCGGGATCCTTCGCGTCCGCCCGCAATGCCAGCTCAATCCTCCCCATCCCCCCCGCGCCCGACACGCGGACGACGACGTAAGGCCCAAACTGAATATGTTCGCGGGTTTCAGTCATGGAGCGCCGCAGCCGGAACCGAGTGTTGGGCACGACGAGAAATTACAGTTCATCGCGACGTTACCACCTGTGTTGGACATGACATACACGCCCGTTTCATTGACGCTAGTGTCGCAGGTGATCCCGATCGGCTTGTTGTTCTCGATCGTTACCAAATTGAGCGTGCTGCCCGACCCTGCGGCGCTCACGCTGATGCCTCCAGCTCGTTCCCTGTGGCCCGGGCCCGTTGTTCGTGACCGTCGTCCTTTCGATGTCGAAGGTGACACCGCTGAGAAGGATTCCGCCACCCATGCAACTGTCTACGGTAACGCCTGTGAGCGTTAGAGACCCGCCAGTCGATTTGATCCCAATCGACGCGGAGGGCGAAAACTTCACCGCGCGTACGCTGACGGTGCCGCTTTGCATACTGAATACGGGGGTCGAAACACTCCCAATTGTCGCGTTCTGTTGGCCGACAACCGAAAGTTGACCCTGCTGAATCTGATCGGCGTACGTCCAGCTTCCACCGGTGATCGTTCCGCTCATTCCGTTTACCACGACAAGATCGCGACTTGGCGATAGGAGCGTTATTACCGGCTGCATTGAGCACAACGGCTGTTTGCTCGTTCCCGCGTTGGCGCCGCCGTCTGCGCTAGACGGTGTGTCGGTGCAGGTCGCCGTGTTGTTCTGGACGTAGATCGTTTCGCTATCGGTGGCGCAGTGGCCGTCGGTCATACAGATGTCGGGGCCGACGTTCGCGCAGTCTGAGTCTTGGCCGCAGGCCATGCATGTGTTCGAGGTCAGGTCGCAGATGGGTTTCGTGCCTTTGCAGTCGCTGTTGCTGAGACAGCCGACGCACGTATGTTGCATCGGGCCCGCGCCTCCGTCGGTAGCCGTCACGCAGACGGGCGTGGAGGCGCTGCAGTCACTGTTCACGAGGCAGCGGACGCACGAGCCTTTCGTTGCTCCGGACCCTGCGTCGGCGGTCGTCACGCAGACCGGGGTGCCTCCATCATCAAGATTCATACAGGTATTCGTGTCGATTTCGCAGCCTTTGCAGCTGCCAGCGTCGATGTCGCAGAAAGGTGTGCTGCCCGAGCAGTTCGCGACAGCGCAGGAGAAGGCAGTGCCGCCCGTGCCTTGGGAGCCGGCGGTGCCGCCGCCGCCGCCTTTCCCGCCGGTTCCGCCGGTGCCGGTCGCGCCGCCGTCGACCGGGACGCAGGTCTTGGTCGAGGTCGTGCAGTGCTGGCTCGGGCAGTCGCTGTTCTGGTCGCAACGGGTCGAGTTCAGCTTCGAGCAGCCGAAGGCTGCGGTCGCGAGCAGAGCCAGACTCCACATCCACCGAACGCTCACAGCTGACCTCCCAGTGTCACGCCGAACGGTTGAATCGAGAGGGCCAGGCTGTGGTCCTCGCTACCGAAATGAAGGTACACGATTCCGCCGACGATGGCTGCGGCGGAAAGCCCCGCGGTGATGAACCCTGGGACCAGCGTCGTCCGCTTGGCCGCGCATTGTGGAACGTTAGCCATCGCGGCCGCTGAAGAACTCAGACAGTCCGTGGCGTCGCCGTTGATCGCAAACAAGTAGCCGCTCGCGGCGCCCCCGACGATTCCTGCGCCGATCAGCGTCCAGCCGAGCCAGCGGTGCGGGTTCTTGGTTTCTGGAACTACCGCGTCGGGGGCGGTCACGGCCGGGGCCATGATTGTGGCCGGCGGCGCCCCGGCCGATGGTGGGGCCGCGGTCGCGGAGAGGTTCGCGTGCAGGGTCGGGACGCGGTCGAGGAGCGGGTCGGCGGCGTTCTCGACGCTCTCGACCATCTGCTGGGCCGCGCAGATGTTGCACTCGGCGACGGCGTTGTCTTCCCGGTCGCTGGCGACGTTCCAGATCTGTAGCTGGACGTGGTAGCCGCGCATGTCGTTGCGGCCGCCCGTCGCCACCAGCACGTCGCTGGCGCCCGAGCTGACCGCGGCGACCTTCATGCATTCGCGATCGGCGCACGATCCGGCCTGCGGGGCCAGGTCGTAGCCGTGCTTGGTGACCGCGTCGTTCAACGTGGTCCGCAGCTGGGCGCGCACGTCGGCGAGGCTGTCTGGCAGATCGACCGCGTTCACCACCACCACCCGCGGCCGCGCCGCGTCCCCCGGCGCCGCGACAGCAACGGTCGGCGCGAGCGCCGCGCCGAAGGTCGCCGCGCAGAGCACCCAAAAGCTCCGCATCGAGATCATTTGGTCTTAGACGCTACATCCACTGGTGGGCGATGTTCCAGTTCGTGGCTCAAATTGGCTGATCTTCGGCGCCGCCCCGGAGAAGGTGCTTGCGCCACCGCGGGTCGCGCCACGGCGGTTCACGCCACCGCAGCCCGCGCACCGCAGCCCGCGCTACCGCAGTTCGATGGTTCGGGCGTGCGCGGCCTTGATCCAGGTGACGATCGCCTCCATCTCGGCGTCGGTCGCCAGCCCGACGCAGCCGCTCGAGGAGTCGAAGCTGTTCACCAGCGGCCCCAGCCAGCGGACCCAGCGGTGTGGCCCGTGGACGCCGACGTCGGCGCCGGTGAAGCCGCGCCGGCGCTGGTCGGGCGTCGGGTAGCCGATGGGGATGAAGGTGCCGTAGCGGTCGGACTTGCGCGGGTCGCCGAGAGGGTAGGCGCCGAGCGGCGTCTTGCCGTCCCCCGCGGCGGTCTTGCCGACGCCGCCGCGCCCGAGGCGCACGGAGAAGGAGGCGATCTCGCGGTCCCGCTCGCACAGCGCCAGCCGGTGCGTTCCGGTCTCGACCAGGATCCGCGCGTCCGGAAAGTTGCACGCGCTGGCCGCCTGCGCGGCGCCAGGGCAGGCGGCCAAGGCCACGAGCGCAAGGAGCGTGACGCGGGACATGCCCTCATTCTAGCGGGGTCGGCCGAGCGGGGTCGGCAGATCGGGGGGCATCGTAGCGTCCGCGGGGGGTCGGCAGCGGTGTCGGCGGATCCTGTGGCGTCGGCAGAACTATCGCCGCCGACGGATCTAAGGGTCTTGGCGGAACCAGCGCCGCCGGCGATCTAGCGACGCGGGCGGATCTCGCGGCGTCGGCGGCGGAGGCAGAGCGCGAAGGCGGCGACCAGGAGCGCGGCCCTCGCGAGCGGTGAAGTGGGCACCTCGGGCGACAGGGCGCAGTGGCAGCCGCTGCTCGACGAGGGCGCGCCGCCCGAGCCGCCGGCGCCGCTGGTCCCGCCGGTGCCGCTTGCCTGTCCCCCTCCGCCCGTCGTCGGCTGAGTGCCTCCGCTGCCGCCGCCGCTCCCGCTGCCGGGCGCCGTCCCGCCCGCCCCGCCGTCGAGCGGATCGGGGGCGACCGTCGCCGAGCAGACGTCCTGCGAGAAGAGGTCGGCTCCCGCGCGCGTGTTGCAATCGTCCTGGCAGAACGACATCACGCAGGTCTGGATGGCTTGGATGTAGCCGGTGGCGCCGGCGTCCACGTCCTGGTTGAAGCGCATCAGGGGCTGCCAGCTCATCCCCTCGTCATCGGAGGTTTCGATGGCGTAGAGATCGGTCATGTTCTCCAGCGCGGCGTAGAGCCTGGTCCCGCGCGCCGACAACCCGGTGAAGGTGAACGGCACCGCCGGCAGCGGATCGAAAGAGGTGCCCCCGTTGACCGAGCGGTAGGCGACGTTGGCGGTCCCCACGACGCCGCCGGCGATGAGCGAGCCGCTGTCGAGGCGCGCGAATACGTTGAAGGCCCCCGCCGGAAAGGTGAGCGGCGTGGTGGCGCTGGCGCCGCCGTTCACGCTCACCGCCAGCGCCTGGCTTCCCGTGCTGCCGACCCGCAGGAACAGCGTCTCGGGATTGGTCGGATCGACGGCGACCAGGCGGATGCTGTACGTCCCGGCCGGCAGGCTGGTGGTGAGATCGTGCAGCGTCCAGCTGGTGCCGCCGTCGGTGGTGACCGCGACCTTCGGCGTGTAGGCGGTGCCGCTGGTGAGCGTCAGATAGACCGTCTCGGGATCGGAGCGGGAGATCTCCACGCCCGTGATGTGGTCCCCGGCGGCGGCCGTGTAGCGGAGCTGGGAAAACGTGGTGCCGGCGTCGCTCGACTCGACCACCGTGTAGACGGCGCCCGCGTCGCCCACCGTGGAGGTCACGACGGCCAGGACGCGGTTCGGGTTGGTCGGGTCGGCGAAGGCGTCCGCCGCGGTGGCGGCGCCGCCGGCCGCGGTCCAGGTGCAGGAGCTGTCGTCGCTGTAGATGAGGCCTGCCGCGATGGCGAAGATGCGGTTCTTCGGCGGCGGGCCCATCTGATAGAGCGTCCCGAAGCTGTTCAGCGGCTGCTCGCACGACCAGATCCAGGTCTGGTCGCGGTCGAAGGACATGACCAGGCCGAAGTTGGTCGCCAGCAGCGTCTCGTCGGGCAGCTGCGCGGGGGTCAGGATGCTGAGCGAATCGGGGAAGGCGCCGTCAGCGCGCGCCTCCCGGGCCGGCAGCAGCGCCCCGACGGCGGCGACCATCAGCAGGAGGCAGCGCGGCAGCGACGCCCGCGGTCGGAGAGCCAAGCGTGCGCCCATGGTGCGGCGGTGCTCAGGCGCGCTTGCGTCGGCGCCGCGCGAGGACCAGACCGACGACGCCGGTCAGGGCCATCGCGAACCCGCTGGACGATCCCGCGGGATGCGCGGGATCGAAGCTGCACGAACAGCCGCCCAAGACCGTGCCGGTCGCGTTCGGCGTCGTTTCACCGGCGCCGGCTCCGGTGGCGCCGCCGGTGCCGATCACGGTCGCCGCCGCCGGTTCCGGTCGTCGTCGTGCCGCCGGTTCCGGTGGCGCCGCCCGTTCCGATCACGGTCGCGCCGCCGGTTCCCGGCGCGCCGCCGGTTCCGGTCGTCGTCGTGCCGCCAGTTCCCGTGGCGCCGCCCTTTCCCGAGGCGCCCGCGCTGCCGCTGGTGGTCGTGCCGCCGGTGCCGGTGCTGCCGCCTTTACCGCTGGTGCCGGCGGCGCCGGTCGTGCCGCCGGTCGCGGCGGCGCCACCCGTGCCGGGCGCGCCGCCGGTGCCGGTGCTGCTGCTGCCAGCACAGCTCGTGGGTCCGGGCGCCGTCAGCGTGGTGCCGTCGATGCAGGTGGGCGAGCCGGTGCCGCCGCCGGGATAGCTGACCGTCACGCTGGCGCCGGTCGCGCTGATCGACGTCAGCGTGATCGTCGGGCCGCCCGCCGGATCGACGAAGCTCTGGCCCGCGGTGGTGAGACCGGCGAACGCGTTGGCGGTGGGGTTCATGTTGAGCAGCTCGGTCCAGACGCTGCTCGTCTGGTTCGTGCTGGTGGTGCCGCCGCGGCCGGTGGTCGTCGTCGGAAGGTGGATGTTGTCGCTGGTGTAGACGAAGACCGTCGGCCCGGTGAAGACGACGCCCGAGCTCGGCGCCTTTGTCGCGTAGGCGTCGAAGATCCCGCCGGAGGTGCGCAGCTCGACGTAGTAGTTGTTCAGGTTGACGGCGGTGGTCGTCGCCTGGGGGTCGTTCACCGTCAACGTCGCCGGGAACGGGACCTGCAGCACCTGGACGCCGCTGCCGCCGGAGCAGTTGTTTTCGAGCGGCAGCAGGTTGAAGGTGCCGTTGGCCGGCACCTTGACCCCGTTGCAGCCGGAGAGCCAGGACATGTACCAGCGCTCGTAGGCGTTGAACTGCTTGCAGCCGCCGCCCATCGTCGACATCGAGCTGCCGTACTCGGTGATGGTGCACGCCGTGGCCGGCGTGGTGGAGAAGCTGCTGGTCCCGCACTTGATAGTGTTGGCGTGCATGAGGCCGAGGTTGTGCCCCGGCTCCTGCATCAGCACGACGCAGGAGAGCGACCCGTTCATCCAGGTCCGCTTGGCCGGCTTCAAGGCCGATCCCTCTTCGCCGAGGCCGCCGAAGGTGCACAGGCTGGTCTCGTTGAAGTAGTAGATGAGGTGGTTGTAGGTGCCGGTGATCATCGGCTCGATCGCCTGGTACATCCCGGTGGTGTCACAGGTGGTCATCGAGAACGGATAGGGGCCGATGACCGAGCCGGTCACCTGGTACTTCCCGTACGAGACCTCGTTGTAGTACTCGGCGAACGACTTGTCGGAGGGGGTCATGCTGCTGAGGTAGGTCGCCCCCTGCGCGGCCGTCAGGTTGACGCCGCTCCCCAGATCGACGAGCACCAGCGCGTAAGAGTCGGGCGACGGCGCCGCGTAAGTGGGCGGCTCCGTGGAGTCAGCTTCGGCGGCGATCTGCGCGGTGGGGACCGCTTCGATGCTGCTCACGTGCATGTTCGCGCCGACCATGTCGCCCTGGACGGTCACCTGGGTGCCGGTGGCGGTGAACGGTGGCGTGTCGAAGTCGAGCCGCACCTCGCGCCCGTCGGAGGTGCGCACCGCGTGCCACCACTCGCTGGTGCCGTCCCTGTTATCAGCGACGTAGGTGATGAACTCGCCCGTCAGCAGATGCGGATCGCTGGCGGCGACCTCGCTGCCGACGTCCGGAGAGCTCGGAGCACAGGCAGGCACGAGCGTCGCCAGGACTAGCGCGACAGTGCCCGCACCCATTCCTCGGTACGGAGGGCGCACCATGTGAGTAGGTGGCAAGAGTCACAGGCTGAGGCTCAAAAAACTTTCAGGTTCTGCGACCTCAGGTCGCAAGTAACTGAAAATACAGAGTCACTCGTCGGAGGAGGGGGGATCGGCGGCCGGCAAAGGCACCGCGTGCAGGCGCCTGACGCGCCGATCGCGAACATCGAGGACCGTGAAGTGGAATCCGACCGTGGAGATCTCGTCGCCGGGGACGGGGAGCTCGGGGAGCTGGGTGATGATGAAGCCGCCCAGCGTCTCGACCTCCGGCGGAACTTTCGGGAAGATGAGGCCCAGCTCGCGGGCCGCGACGTCGAGCGTGAGGCGGCCGTCGACGTCGAAGCTGCCGTCGGCGTTGCGCCGGATGGGTGGGATCTCCTCGGCGTCCTGCTCGTCCTGGATCTCACCCACCACCTCTTCGACCAGATCCTCCAGCGTGACGATCCCGGTGAAGGTGTGGCCGCTCCCCAGGATGACGGCGATGTGGACCCGGCGGCGCTGGAACTCGCGCCGCAGCCACTCGAGGCGCGTGTCCTCCGAGGCGTAGATCGGTTCCCGCACCAGCTCCCGCATCCGGTCGGGGCGATTGCCCGAGGCCAGCGCGGTGACGATGTCCTTGAGGTGGACGTAGCCGACCACGCGGTCAGTGAGCGGCTCGACCAGCGGGTAGCGGGTGTACTGGTTGGCCACCGCGATCCGCAGGTTGTCGTCGAACGGCCGCCCGGCCTCCAGCGTCACCACGTCGCGGCGGAGCGTCATCACGTGGCGCGCCAGCCGGTGCGTGTAGTCGAACACCCGGTCGATGAGGCGGCGCGCGCCCGGGTCGAGGTGGACGTGCTGCAGGACCAGGCGCAGCTCGTCGGGCGAGTGGACCATCTCCGCCTCGGACGGCCGGCGGCAGCCGCAGGATCTTGAGCACCAGCGCCGCCGCCCCCTTGAGCGTCCAGATGATGGGGAAGGTGATCACGTAGAACACGCGGAACGGCACCACGGCCCACAGGGCGATGGGCTCGGTGAGCTGAATCGCCAGCGCCTTCGGCGCCAGCTCGCCGAGTACCGTGTGCAGGAAGGTGATGGCGATGAGGCTGACCGTGGCGGCCAGCGTGTGCAGCGTGCGATCGGAGAAGAGGCCAGCGCGGGAGAGCAGCGGCCGCAAGAGCTGCGCGAAGGCCGGCTCACCCAGCCATCCGAGCGTCAGCGAGGCCACCGTGATGCCGAGCTGGCTGGCCGACAGATACGCCGGGAGCTGCTGGGTGATGGTGAGCAGGAGGCGGGCGCGCCGGCGCCCCTCGCGCGCCAGCTGCTGCAGCCGGGTCGGCCGCATCTTGACGAAGGCGAACTCGGCCGCGACGAAGAAAGCGTTGGCCAGGACCATCACCGCCGTGAGCAGCAGCGCGACACTCGGGTGCATGGAGCCCGGAGAATCGCATACATCGTCGCGACACAGGAACCCCGGGAGGTTCCCGGGCGAAGTGGCGCTTCGTCCAGGGGCTTCGGCAAACCCGATTAGTGGTAATGTCGCCCCGCTGTGATTTCCCGTAAATTAGCCTTGGGTTTGGCGTTCGGGCTGGCCGCGCTGGCGCCGGGCATCGAGCGGCGGGCCGGCGCCGCCGAGGCGCCGCTCTCCTCCTCGAGCGAGTGCACGACCGACAACCTGCTCTCCCACAAGGTGCCCGTTTGGCGCCAGGACATCCGCGGCGATCTTCATCTGCCGACGGATGAGGCGGTCGCTCCCGAGGGAGCGCAATGGGACGCGCCCGTCGGCGTGATTCTCGAGACGCCGGCCGGCTCGCTCACCTACGACCTCGGCTCCGTGCGGCCGGTGTCGTCGTTCCTGCTGCAGGCCGACGCCAACGACACCTACAAGATCTTCGGCGCCGAAGAGAACAAGCCAGAGGCGTTCAAGCTGTTGGTCGAGATCGACAACGTGGTCGCCTCGCAGGGACACGGGTTCCGGACCCGGACGGTCAGCATCGACGCGACGCCGGTCCGCTTCCTCAAAGTCGGCGAGCCGGTCGGCGACGGCGCCTACTCCATCGGGGAGTTCCAGGCCTACTGCCGGGCGCCGACGCCGTTTCCGCCCAAGCTGACCATCAGCAACGCGCCGCCGGCAATCGTCGTCGAGCCGGGGTTCTGGAAGTTCGCCTGGTGGGAGAACGACGCCAGCTCACGGTTCGAGATGTGCCTGGCCTTGGCGGCGATGGCGCTGCTCGGCTGGGGGCTCTGGCTGACCAAGAAGGGGCGGGAGAATTTCAAGCGCAAGCTGCGCGACCGGCTGCTGATCGTGGTCGGCGTGCTGTCGTTCTGCGCCTACTGGAACTTCTTCAGCTTCCACTTCGGGAACTACGTCCACATGTGGGACACGTTCCACTACTACATTGGCTCGAAGTACTTCAAAGAGCTGTCGTACGATCGGCTTTACGAGTGCGTCGCCGTCGCTGACGCCGAGGAGCCGGGGCTCAAGCGCCGGGTCGAGCTGCGGAAGATCATGAACCTGCGCACCAACATGATGGTCGACACCAAGGACATCATGGCCGACCCCAACGGGACCTGTAAGGTCCACTTCACGGCGGAGCGCTGGGCCGACTTCAAGCACGACGTGGCCTACTTCCGGAACCACCACGACATCAAGCGCTGGGAAGAGGCGCAGACCGATCACGGGTACAACGGCTCGCCGGTCTGGAACATCGTCGGCACGACGCTGACCAACATGTCGCCCATCAGCGACGCCCAGGTCAGCTTCCTCACCAAGATCGATCCGTTCTTCATCTTCGGGATCATCCTCATGTCCTGGTGGGCGTTCGGCTGGCGGACGATGTGCGTCGCGCTGGCGGTGTTCGCCACCAATTTCCCCTCACGCTTCTACTGGACGGGCGGCTCGCTCCTGCGCTGGGACTGGCTGTTCTATCTGGTGGGGGGCGTCTGCCTGGTGAAGAAAGACCGCCCGCTCTTGGGGGGATTCTTCCTCGGCTACTCGACGCTGCTGCGGATCTTCCCGCTCTTCATCTTCTCGGGGCCGATCCTGGTGATCATCAGGCAGCTTTGGGGCAAGGTTGGTGCGTTCCCCTCGGCCGCCACGGCGGCGGCCGGATCTGCCACGGCTCCGGCGCTCGGCGAGGCGAAGGTCAGCGACCAGCCGCCACCGCGGCCCTGGTGGAAGCCGGAGCCCTGGGCGTCGTGGCAGGCGCTGGGCGCGCGGGTCGACCGCCGCTTCGTCTCCATCCTGGCCGGTGCGGCGCTGGCGCTGGTGATCCTGGTGCCGATCAGCCTGGTGACCAGCAACGGCATCGCCGGCTACCGGGCGTTCGCCTTCAACACCCAGAAGCACAAGGAGACGCCGCTCACCAACTACATGGGCCTGCGCACCGTCGTGGCCTACAGCCCGTCGGAAGCGGGCCGCGTGATGAAGGACGATCGCCAGGAGGATCCCTGGGGCCCCTGGAAGCGCCAGAAGCTCCGCACCTTCCACGCGCGGTTTGGGCTCTACCTCGTCTTGGCCGGCGGGTTCGTGGTGCTGCTGTACCAGGCGCTGCGCGACGCCGAGCCGTGGGTGGCCTGCTCGCTCGGCGCGATGATGATGGCGGTCGGGGTCGAGCTGACTTGCTACTACTACTCGTTCCTCTTCGCCATCACGCTGCTCTACCACAAGCGGCGCGAGGCCGGCGTGATCCTGCTGGGGATGACGGCGCTGACCGGCATCATCGATTGGTCGCCGACGCGCTACATCCCCGACGTCAAACCCTGGATGGGCCTCAAGTGGTCGCAGTGGCTCGACGAGCAGTACATGGCGATGTCGGTCGTCACGCTGCTGGGGTTCGTCTGGATCCTCTACCGCTTCGCCTACCTCCCGTCGGTGGAGGCAAGCGCCGGGGCCAGCGCGGGCGCAGTGGCGGTCGCGGCGGCCGACGTCCCGGCCTCGATCAATCAGCGCAAACCGTCGCGGCGCGCCGGTGGCGGGAACAGCCGGCGGCGGGGCGGGGGCCGATCCCGCGGGCGCGGCCGCTAAACGGAGGGCCGGGTCGCCGATCGCGCCGCTTCGCGCGCGCCCTCCCGCTCGATGGGGCCACACAACGAAAAAGGCCGCCGGCACGAATGCCCGGCGGCCTTTTGGCGGTACGAGGGCTGACGAACGACTAACGTCGACCGCGCTTCTTGGCGGGCTTCTTCTTCGGGGCGGCCTTCTTCTTGGCGCCGCCCTTCTTCTTGGCCACCTTCTTTGCCTTCTTGCCGCTGCTCTTCTTCTTGGGCTTGGCCTTCGCCTTGGCCTTGATGGCGCGGCCCTTCTTCTTTCGCTTCTGCCCACCGACGGCGCGTTTGGCGCGCGCGACGTCGCCGTCGCGATCGACGAAGTAGATGTAGTTCGTATCCATCTCGAAGCCACCGTCGGCGACCTTCTCCGGGCGTCCTTTGGGCACGCCAGGTTGCTTTCGCTGAACCTTCCAGACCTCGCCGTCCTTCACGTAATACATGAAGTCCTTCTCACGCTCGACACCCAGCTTTGCGACTTTTTCCGCCATGTCGGCAGCCCTCCGTCAGAAAGTTTGCGAAAACTTCAGCTGCAAAAAGTCACGTGCATCGTATCGGGGGACGCAGGGCTGTCAAGTGGGATTCCCGACGCCGATCGCTGGTCCAACCTCTGTTTTTCGTATTATTTCGAGCCCACGCGTCGCGTCGTCTTGCGACCCGCGACGTGCGTGTGCGCGATGCGTGCCAGATAGATGTGTTGTTCGCCGCGCTCGTCGGTGGGGTCGAGCGGGCGGCCGTCGAAGCCGCCCCAGCTGGCGATGAGCTCGAGCCCCGCGCGGACCAGCAGCGCTTCGATTTCGCGGGGTTGAAGCAGACGGTGGCGCAGCGAGACGGTCCGGGCGCGGCGCCGGGCCCGATCGCCGCGCGCAGCGACGGGCTCATAGCGGAAGGTCATGGCCAGCACCCTCCCTTCGAGCGTGTGGCTCTCGGTGTAGATCGTTGCGCGGCCGCTGCCTGGATCGCGAAACCGGGTCGGTCCCGACGGCCCGCGGCGCTCGAGAAAGAGGCGCGTCGGCGCGAACGTGTCGAAGGCCAGCCACCCGCCGGGCAGCAGCGCGGCAGCCGCGCCCCGGAAGAACCGCAGGAGATCGCCGTCGGATTCGCAGTGCTGGACGGTGTGGAACGCCGCCACCGCCAACGAAAACCGGCGCCGCTTGAACGGAAGCGCCCGCAGATCGCCGCGGACGAGGACCGCCCGCCGTCGCTTGGCGGCGCCAGCCCGGGCGATTCGCGCCGCCGCGCGGGCCAGCATGGCGGGCGCGCGATCGAGGCCCACCACGACGTGCCCGTCGGCGAGCAGCGGCAACAGCAGCCGCCCGGTCCCGCAGCCGAGATCCAGCACCGGACCGCCCCGCTCGTCGGCCAGCGTGCGGTAGAAGCGGACGTCGTCGCGTCGCCGGCGATACTCCCAGTCGTAGAGCAGGGGGTCGTCGAACGGGCTTCGCACGCCGGTCATTGTACCCAGCAGCCGACCGCATCGCTGGCGCTTGACTCGGAGACGGTGGTCGCGGGAGCTTGCGACCCATGGACGCCATCGTGCTTCTGTCGGGCGGGATCGATTCGGCAACGGCGCTGGCCATGACCCGCGCCGCCGGCCACCGCTGTCACGCGCTCTCGTTCCGCTACGGACAGCGCCACGCCATCGAGCTCGAGGCGGCGGCGCGGGTGGCCCGCGCCCTCGGCGCCATCCGCCACGACGTGATGACGCTCGACCTGCGCGCCATCGGCGGCTCGGCGCTCACCGACGACATCGCCGTCCCCAAGGGGCGCGACGAGGCGGCGATCGGAAGCGGCATCCCGGTCACCTACGTCCCGGCGCGCAACACCATCTTCCTGTCCTACGCCATCGCGCTGGCCGAGGTGCGCGACGCATCGGAGATCGTCGTCGGCGTGAACGTGCTCGACTCGTCGGGATATCCCGACTGCCGCCCCGAGTGGCTGGCGGCGATGCAGGAGGTGGCCCGGCTCGGCACCAAGACCGGCGTCGAGCGACGCCCGGTCACCATCCGCGCGCCGCTCATCAAGATGTCGAAGGCGGAGATCATCCGCGCCGGCATCAAGCTGGGCATCGACTACGGCCTCACCCACTCCTGCTACGATCCGGCGCCGTCGGGTGCGGCCTGCGGTGGCTGCGATTCGTGCCAGCTCCGCCGCCGGGGCTTCGAAGGCGCAGGCGTCGAAGATCCTACCCGCTACGTCTAGGCTGCTGCCTGGGGGCGGGCGGCACGGCGGCGGGCGTGGTTCGCTTCGCTCGTCGCCGTCGCTCTACGGCAGCGCCCGCCTGGCTTCAGTCGGCGCGGCTCCAGGGGCCGCCGAAGCTGCCGGCGCCCAGGAACGCGGGGCGCAGATCGGCCGTCAGCAGGGCGCGGGCCGCGTTGCCGAGGGAGTGGAGATCGACGGCCAGCGCCGGCTGGCTCGGCACCTGGCGCGCAGGAACCGGCTGCTGGATCCGTCCCCGTCCCCGTTCCCGGTCACGGTGACGCCCGCGCTCGAACTCGGCCGTGGGGATCTCCTCCTCCGCCTCGAGCTCGTCGGGGTAGGGGACGTCCGGGCCCTCGGCGACGATGGGTCGTCCGGCCAGGGTCGGGTCCTGGGACTCGGCGTCGAAGACGATCTCCGCCAGCCGCAGCGCCTCGCCAAGATACTCCCGCCCGTGATCGCGTGAGCGGGACGGACGGCGGGTGCGCTTCGAGGGCAGGAGGCGGCGGAGCGCGAGCAGGATCTGGCGCGCCAGCTCGCTGTCGCGACGCGAGGGGCGCAGCCGGTCGAGCGCCGGCGCGATCGCCTGGGCCACCATCTGTCCGATGTCGCGCACGCCGTTGCTGTCCGGATCGAGCGAGTCTCGCAGCGGTGGCAACAGGAGCGCGGCGAGAATGAGGGCGTTCGACGGCGGCACCGGGCGGGTCGCCGCCGAGCGATCGAGCGCCGCCAGATAGCCCCACAGGCGTGCCCGCCGCAGCGTCGCCTCTTCGTCGGCCGGCTCACCCTTGAGCCCGCGCGCCAGCTCGGGGACCAGGAACTCGAGCAGCTCGGTCTCGACCAGCAGCTCGAGCGACCGCTTGGCGGCCCCGGCGCGCAAGAGGCGGTAGAACTCCTCGGAGACGCGCGCCTGCGCGCACTTGGTGATCTCTTGCCGGTGCTCCATCATCCGCCGGTAGGTCTCCGGCTCGATGGTCAGATCGCACCGCGCGGCGAACTTCACCGCCCGCAGGATCCGGATCGGGTCCTCGCGAAATCGAATGTCGGGATCGCCGATGGTGCGCACCACCCGCGCTTCCAGGTCGGGCAGCCCCTGCACGTGGTCGATCACCTGCTTGGTCTCGATGTCGTAGAAGAGACCGTTGATGGTGAAGTCGCGCCGCCGGGCGTCCTGCTCGGGCGTGCCGAAGACGTTGTCGCGCCGGATGAGCAGGTCACCGCTCTCGGGCGCGGCGCCGTCGTTGTCGTCGTCCTCCATCTCACGCGGGTTGGCGCGGAAGGTCGAGGTCTCGATGATCTTCGGGCCGAAGAAGATGTGGGCCAAGCGGAAGCGGCGGCCGATGATGCGCGAGTTGTGAAAACGGCGTTTGATCTCGGGGGGGGTGGCGCTGGTGACGACGTCGAAGTCCTTCGGCTTGAGGCCCAGCAGGAGGTCGCGGACGCAGCCGCCCACCAGGTACGCGGCGTGGCCGGAGTCTTTCAACCTCCGGACGACGTTGGCCGCGTCGGGATCGATTCGATCCAGGGCGATGTTCATCCCGGGTAGGGGTAACACGCCAGTTTGACGCCGGCAATTGGATGCGCGGTCTTTGATACGGTCCTGGACCCGGTCTTCCACACGGCCGCGGGGGCGCTCATTCGATGGTCGGGGCCATCGTGGCGTCCGGATCGTCCTCGAGCGAGCGCTTCGGCTTGGTCGGCTTGACGGGCGCGGCGGCCTGGTCCGGCTTGTCGCCCTTGTCGAGCCTCTGGCCGTCGTCGTCGGAGGCTTTGGGCGCGGCTGGGTGTCGCCGGTCGGGGCGCGTCGCGCTCGGGTGGGTACGGTGGAGCGGTGCCGCCGGACCGGCCAGCACCGGCGCGACGGGTCGCGTCGCCAACGCCGTGGGCGCGGGCCGCGGGCGGGCCGGGGAGCCGGCGCCCGGCAGATCGTCCTCGTCGCTGTTGCGGGCGGGGGCCCTCGGGGCGAGCGCCGGCGGAGGTGGCGCCGTGGCTCCGGCAGCCAGCGGGGGCGGCGCCGCCAGCTGCGGCATGGGCGCGATGTCGATCGGATGCGCCGGTGGCGGCGCCGGCGGCGGCGCCGGGAGCGTGGCGGTCGACCGCAGGCCTGTCTCGGCTTCCTCATTGGTCGAGCGGACCCAGAGCAGCGCCGCCACCACGATCGCCCCGATGCACGCCGCCGCCGCCGCGACCCGAAGGGCGAGCTTCTTGCGCGGCGAGACCGCCCGCAGGTCGATGGGCGTCTCGCGGGCGTGAAACCGGTTGGAGCGCAGGTGAGGGTCGTGCCCGAGCGGGATGCCCCCGTGCTGCGCGTAGGGGCCGGGTTGGAAGATGGCGATTTCGTTGGTGGTCGGCACACCACGCTCGACGATGGCGAGCGCCTTCGACGTCTCCACCTCCTTCGGGCGCGGCCGCTCGAGCTCGGGGAGATCGAGGTCGGGGAGATGAACGCCGTGGCCGAACATGGTGCCGCGCAGCGCGCGGTCGTCGAACGGCTGCGTCTTTTGCTGGCCCGGGATCGGTCCGCTCACGCTCCGCCCCACGGCGGTTCCGCGCCCCGCATCGATCTTGAACTCCGGCATCATGAGCGTGCCGGGGATGGTGACCTGCGGCGTGATGCGGGGGTCGGCCAGCGCGTCGGCGACCGCTCGGTGAATCCCGGTCAGCGGTCCGGGCGGCGCATCGAGCGAGCGGAGCTTCTTCAGCCCCTGTTCGACCTTGGCCTCATCGACGACGGTCGGACCGGAATAGAACTGTCCGTCACCGCTGCTGTCCGCTGCGTCGGCCGGAGCGAGTGGGGCCGACTCGTCCTCCAAGCTCGCCAATCCCCGGAAAGGTCTTACCGGCCATGACCTTAGAATCTTAACGGATATCTGCCCAGATCCCCAGCGATCGCGCAGCGGAATCAAGTCCGGGTTCCAGAGCCGCTGGTTCAAAAGCGGGGCAGCCATGTATAGTTTCGTCGCGCCGCATGCGCCTCTGCTTCGTCGTCAACAGCGCCCGCACGCAGAAGGCCACCTACACGACGCTTGCACCTGGCCTTCGCCGCCTACCGGCGCGGGCACGACGTCGCGTTCGCCTCGGTCGACGCGTTCTCGCAAGGGGAGGGGACCGACATCGTGGCCGAGGTGGTGCGCCCGAAGCCCGGCCGCCTGCGCGACGCCGCGGCCTACGCCAAGGCGCTGACCGCCGCCGAGGCCCCGCGCGAAGAGGCGCGCCTCGTCGACTTCGACGTGATCTTCCTGCGCAACAACCCCAACGCCGGCGGCGCGGAAGGCGACCGGTTCAACCCGGCGCTCGACTTCGGGCGCCGGCTCAAGCAGCTGGGCGTGCTGGTGGTCAACGATCCAGATGGGCTGTCGCGCGCCGGGTCCAAGATGTACCTGGCGGGGTTTCCGGTCGAGCTGCGGCCGAAGACCCTGATCACGCGGTCGATCGAGCGGATGCGCGCCTTCCTCCGCGAGCTCGACGGTCCGGCCATCATCAAGCCGCTGGCGGGGTTCGGCGGCAAGAACGTCTTTTACGTGGCGCGCGGGCAGAGCGTGAACCTGCAGCAGATGATCTCGACCGTGCGGCGCGCCGGCTACGTCATCGTGCAGGAGTACCTCCCGGCGGTGGCCAAGGGCGACAAGCGGGTGCTGCTGCTGGGGGGCGCGCCGCTCGACGTAGGTGGCGTCGTGGCGGCCTACAAGCGGATGCGCCCCAAGGACGACATCCGGAACAACATCCACGTCGGCGGCTCGCGCCGGCCGGACCGAGTTCTCGGACGCCGAGCGCCGGATCTGCGATCTGCTGCGGCCGCGCCTGGTGGCCGACGGGCTCTACTTCGTGGGCGTCGATCTGGTCGGCGACAAGATCCTCGAGATCAACGTCTTCGCGCCGGGCGGCATCGCCAACATCAACGAGCTGTACGAGATCGACGTCGGGCACGGCCATCGTGCGCGATCTCGAGCGCAAGGTCGAGCTGCGCGCCGTCTATCCCGAGCCCATCCCGCCGCACGTCTTCATGCGCGCCTGAGCGGCGCAGCCGCTCACAATCGTGCCTCACAGCTGAATGTGTAGCGGCATGCCCTTCTCGATCGACTCGGTGGCGCCGTCGGCGACCAGGTGCCAGATGTGGCGGAGCTGGGCCTCGATGACCGTCCCCTCGTCCTCGTCCTCGGCGTCCTCTTCTTCTTCCTCGTCCTCTTCGTCGTCGGCATCGACGCTCAGCTCCTCGCGCATCTCCTCCAGCACGTCCAGCAGCGCCTGCGACGAGGCGACTCGAAAATCACCCACGTGACGCGCCCTTCGAACTCGAGCGGCACGTAGATCTCCGCGCCCAGGTCGTGGGCGTCGAGGCGGTCCAGAAACTCGGTCAGCGCCTCCTCGGAGATCCGGGCGGCGATGGTGTGCGAGGCGTGCTCGTCGGCCTTGTCGAGCGGCGGTGCGCCCGCCTCGACCAGCAGCTTGGCGAGCGTCCGCATCTCCTCCTCGTCCAGACGGTGTGAAAGCGGCGCCAGCTCGATCTCTGCCATGCGACTTACCGTGCCGCACGCACCGACCGTCGTCAATGCGCGGCCGTCGGATTCTGGTAATGTCCCTCCAGCCGATGCCGTCGGATATCGCGCCGAGGTTCGCCGCCGCCCGAGAGCGCGCCGCCGCCGCCGTGCGCGCGGGGGGCAACGGCATCCGAGGTCTCGCGCGCGCTCTCGCGCGACGTGGACGGCATCGTCGATCGAGGTGGCCGGGCGGGAAGTCGCCAAGTGCCAGACGCCGGTGGCCATCCTCGCGACCGGCGGCTTCGGCCGCTCCGAGCTGGCGCCGTATTCCGACCTCGATCTGCTGGTGCTGTGCGCCAAGACCCCGGGGGCCGAGGTGCAGGCGCTGGCCGAGGCGATTCTCTATCCGCTGTGGGACGCCAAGGTCGACGCCGGGCACGCGGTCCGCTCGTACAAGCCAGGCGCTGTCGCTGCCGGAGAGCGATCTGGCGGCGGCGACCGCGCTGCTCGACGCGCGCTTTCTGACCGGCGACGCCGAGCTGGCCGCGCAAGTTCCTGGAGGCGTTCCGGGCGCGCGTGGCCACGACGGCGGCCGAGGACTTCGTGGCCCGGTTGCGCGCCGAGCAGAAGGCCCGCCACAGCCGCTTCGGCGACACGATCTTCCTGCTCGAGCCCGACCTCAAGAACGGCCCGGGCGGCATGCGCGATCTCTGCGTCGGTCGCTGGGCGGCGATGGCCCGCTTCGGCACCTCGGATGCCAAAGAGCTGCTGGCCAAGGGGGTCATGACCGGGCGCCTGGCGCAGGCGTTCGTCGACGGCGACCGAGTGGCTGCTGCGGGTCCGGATCGCCATGCACGCGGCCGCCGGCCGCCGGCAGGATCACCTGCGCTTCGCGCTGCAGGAGGCGATCGCGCCGGTGCTCTATCCCGAGGCGCGCGACACCGGGGGCGTCATCCGGCCGGCGGTGCACCCGGCCGTCGAGGCGCTGATGCACCAGTACCACGCCCACGCCAAGCTGATCCGCAACGAGGCCGAGCGCCTCCTGCAGCGGGCCACGGCCCGGGACGAGCCGCGCCGCGCCAGCCAGCCGGTCCCCACGCTGGACGGTGGCGCCGTCGACGAGAGCTTCGTCGTGCGGGAGGGGGCGCTGGAAGGAAAAGACGGCGCGGTGTTCGAGAAGAAGCCGTCGGAGATGATCCGCATCTTCCAGGTGGCGATCGCCTTCGACATCCCGCTGTCGCTGCGCACGCTGGAGATGCTGGGGGAGCTGGCGGCGACGCGCGGCGAGGCGCTGCGGGCCGATCCCGACTCCGGGCGCCGGTTCATCGAGATCGTCTGCGACGGGCGCGACCGGGCCAACCCTTCGCGGCTGGAGCAGATGCAGGACCTCGGCCTGCTGGGCGCGCTGATGCCCGAGTGGGAGCCGTCGACGGGGCGGGTGCAGCACGATATCTATCACGTCTACACCGTCGACCAGCACGCGCTCTACGCGGTCGGCCGGCTGCACGCGCTCGGCCGCGGGGACCACGCCGACCAGTTCCCCACCCCGACCGAGACGGTGCGTGCGGTGACACGGCCGGTGGCGCTGGCGGCCGGGACGTTGCTTCATGACGTCGGCAAGCCTTACGGCAGCCCGCACAGCGAGATCGGCGCCGGGCTGGCGGTGACCATCTGCCGGCGGCTCGGCATCGACGAGGAGGACATCCGGCGGGTGGAGTTCCTGGTCAAGCAGCACCTGGTGATGGGGCAGATGTCGCAGCGGCGCGACCTCGACGACGTGGGGATGATCTCCGACTTCGCCACCCTCTGCGGCGACGAGGAGAACCTGCACGAGCTGTATCTGCTGACGTTCTGCGATCTGGCCTCGGTGGCGCCCGACGCCATGTCGAGCTGGAAGGAGACCCTCCTCGCCGAGCTCTACTCGCGGACGCTGAAGTTCCTGCGGCGCGGGCCCGATCTCCTGGGGGCCGAGCGCGCGGAGATCGTCGAGCGGCGCCAGAAGCGCGCGGCGGCGATCCTCGACGAGCCGGAGAAGAACCCGGCGCTCACCACTCTCTTCGGCGGCTTTCCCGACCGCTACTTCGCGGAGAACTCGGCGCTGCGGATCGCCAAGCACGTGCGCCTGATCCGCGAGCGCCGCGGCGCGAACAAGAGCGCGCTGGTGGAGATCGCGCACGAGGAACGTCTCGGCCTCACCGAGATGGTGCTGGCGGCGCGCGATCTCCCCGGCCTGCTGGCCGAGGTGGCCGGCGTCCTCTTCGCCAACCGCATCGAGGTCGTCGACGCGGCGATCTACTCGCGCCAGCCGGTCGATCCCGGCGAGGAGGCGGAGGCGCTCGACATCTTCCGGGTGCGCGACGGGATGCGGCGCCCGGTCATGGACGAGGGGCGCTGGAAGAAAGTCCGCGAGGATCTGGAGGCCGTGCTGTCGGGGAAGGTCACCGGCGAGTCGCTGGTGGCGGCCCGCCCACGCGGCGACTCGATCGCCGCCTGGCGGACGCCGGCCGTGCCGACGGAGCTCAAGATCGACAACGAGGTGAGCCGCGACTTCACGGTCATGGAGGTGATCACCGAGGACCGCCCGGGCGTCCTCTACGCCATCGCGCGGACGCTGTTCAACGACGGGCTCGACATCCACCGCTCCAAGATCGCCACCGAGGCCAACCGCGCCATCGACGTCTTCTACGTGCGCGACAAGGCGAACCTGGTGAAGATCACCGACCCCGAGCGGATGGCGCGGCTCAAGACCAGGCTTCTGGACCTGCTCGCCCAAAGGTAGACTGCGCGCGATGATCGCGCTCCCGTCGTTTGGTCAGCTCTTGCCGCTGCTCGCGCTCCTGGCCCAGAACGATCCCGGCGGCGGCGCCGCGCCGCTGCTCGAAAAAGGGGAACGGCTGTTTCGCCAGGGGGACACGGCCGGCGCGCTTTCCGCCTTCGAGGAGGCCGCCAAGGCCGACCCGCGCGACGCACGCCCGCAGTACCTGGCCGGTGTGGCGCTGGAGAAGAAGGGGGACGCCGCGGCGGCGACCGCCGCCTATCGCCGGGCCATCGGCCTCAAGAACGATTTTTCCGAGGCGCACAACAATCTCGGCGCGCTGCTGCTCGCGCGTGGCGATGCGGCCGGCGCCGCCGGCGAGCTCGAGGCGGCGGTGCGGACGAAGCCGGACTACGCCGAGGCGCAATACAACCTGGGCGTTGCGCGCGACGCGCTCGGCAGGAAGCCGGAGGCGGTCGCCGCCTACCGGGCCGCCGTCCGGCTCAAGCCCTCCGACGCCGGCTATCGGTTGAACCTGGGGGCCGCGCTGCGGCGCACGGGCGACGTGGCCGGGGCAGTCGCGGCGCTCAAGGACGCCACCCGCCTGGCGCCGCGCGATCCGGTCGCCTGGGCCGACCTCGGAATGGTGCTCTCCGACCAGAAGAGCTACGACGAAGCGCAAGCGGCGCTCGACAAGGCGACCAAGCTGAAGCCCGACTTCGCGCTGGGCTGGAACCGCCTCGGCCGCGTCGAGCTGAAGCGCGGTCAGCTCCCCGCGGCGGTCGCCGCCCAGGAGCGCGCCCGCAAGCTCGACGGCAAGAACGGCGCCTTCGCGGCCGATCTCTGCCGCGCCTTGCTGGAGCAAAAGGACGCCGCACGGGCCGCCGGCGAATGCCGCGCCGCCGTCGACCTCGACCCTCAGAGCCCGCTCGCCCACTACGAGCTCATGAAGGTCCTCGTCGCCAAGGGGGACTGCCCGGCCGCCAGGTCGGAGCTCGGTCGCTTCAAGGCGATGCCGGGGGTCAAACCGGAAGCGCAGAAACAGGCCGACGCCATCGTCGCGACCTGCAGCAAGCGCGGCGCGAAGTAGCGGCGCAGTCTCGCCTTGCCGCACGGGAGGGCGTTCGGCTAATCTCCCGAGATGCTGCCTGACCAGCTGCGGGAAGCCCTCACTTTCGACGACGTCCTCTTGGTTCCGGCCGAGAGCGACGTGGTCCCGAAGGACGTCGAGGTGCGGACCAACCTGACCGCGGGCATTCCACTGGCGATGCCGATCGTGTCGTCCGCGATGGACACGGTAACCGAGGCGGCCACGGCGATCTGCATGGCGCGCGACGGCGGCATCGGGATCGTGCACAAGAACTACACCATCCCCCAGCAGGCGCTGGAGGTCACCAAGGTCAAGAAGGCGGAGAGCGGTGTGGTGGTCGATCCGGTCACCGTCGGCCCCGACCAGAAGCTGGCCGTCGCGCTCGAGCTGATGAAGCGGCACGAGATCTCCGGCCTGCCGGTGGTCGCCTCCGACGGACGGCCGGTCGGCATCCTCACCAACCGCGACATCCGGTTCGAGCGGAACCTCGAGCAGCCGATCAGCGCGATGATGACCAAGAAGCTCATCACCATCGCCGAGGGGACCAGCGTCGAGAGCGCCAAGGAGCTGCTGCACAGGAACCGGATCGAAAAGCTGCTGGTCATCGACGGCGGCGGCTTCCTGAAGGGCCTCGTCACCATCAAGGACATCGAGAAGGCGCAGGCCCACCCCTTCGCCGCCAAAGACGACTTCGGCCGGCTGCGCGTCGGCGCGGCGGTCGGCGTGGGGCCCGATCGGGACGAGCGGGTCGACGCGCTTCTCAAGGCCGGCACCGACGTGATCTGCATCGACACCGCCCACGGCCACTCGCGCGCCGTCGTGCAGGCGGTCGCCGACGTCCGCCGCAATTTTCCCAAGGCCCAGATCATCGCCGGCAACGTGGCGACCGGCGAGGCGGCGTTGGCGCTGGCCAAGGCCGGGGCCAACGCGGTGAAGGTCGGCATCGGCCCGGGCTCCATCTGCACCACGCGCGTGGTCGCCGGTGTCGGCGTTCCGCAGATCACGGCCATCGCCGACTGCGCCAAGGCGGTGGCGGGGCTGGACGTCACGATCATCGCGGATGGCGGCATCAAGTACTCGGGCGACGTGGCCAAGGCCATCGCCGCCGGCGCCAACACGGTCATGATCGGCAGCCTGTTCGCCGGCACCGACGAGGCGCCGGGCGAGATCATTCTCTACCAGGGGCGCAGCTACAAAGTTTACCGCGGGATGGGCTCGATTGGCGCCATGCGCGCCGGCAGCCGCGACCGCTATTTCCAGACCGAGGTGACGAGCGACGCCAAGCTGGTCCCCGAGGGGATCGAGGGGCGGGTGCCCTACCGCGGGCCGCTGTCGCAATCGCTCTACCAGCTGATCGGCGGGCTCAAGTCGGGGATGGGCTACACCGGCTGCCGGACGATCGAGGAGCTGCGGACCAAGGCGCGCTTCGTGCGCGCCACGGCGATGGGGCTGCGCGAGTCGCACGTGCACGACGTCATCATCACCAAAGAGGCGCCCAACTACCGCGTCGAGCAGTAGATGGAACATCCTGCCAAGGGGACCCTGCCTCACCCCCCCGCGAAGGACGCCGCCGGGCGAAGCCCAGTTACCTCCGCGCGTCGCGACCTCATCCTCATCCTCGACTTTGGGTCGCAGTACACGCAGCTCATCGCCCGGCGGGTGCGCGAGCAGAAGGTGTACTCCGAGATTCACCCCTTCAACTTGCCGCTCGGGCGCATCCGCGAGCTGGCGCCGCGGGGGATCATCCTCTCGGGTGGGCCCTCGTCGTCGTACGATCCCGGCGCGCCGAAGATCAGCACCGAGATCTTCGACCTCGGCGTGCCGATCCTGGGCATCTGTTACGGCGTCCAGCTGACGGCGCTGCTTCTGGGCGGCAAGGTGGTCCCGGCCGAGCGGCGGGAGTACGGACGCGCCACGCTGCGGGTCACGGAGACGAGCGATCTGTTCCACGGTTTCGTCCCCGGCGAAGAGATTCCGGTCTGGATGTCGCATGGCGACCGGGTCGAGGCGCTGCCGGCTGGGTTCGCGGTCACCGGCGAGAGCGCCAACTGTCCGGCGGCTGCCGTCGCCGCGCCGGCGCGCAAGTTCTGGGGCGTGCAGTTCCATCCCGAGGTGGCCCACACCCCGCGCGGCGGCGAGATCCTGGCCAACTTCCTGTTCCGGATCTGCGACGCCGCGCCGAACTGGACGATGGCCGGTTTCGTCGGCCAGGCGATCGCCGCCGTCGAGGCGCGCGTGGGACCGAACGCCCACGCCATCTGCGGCCTGTCGGGCGGCGTCGACTCCTCCGTCGCCGCGGCGCTGGTCCTCAAGGCGATCGGCGCGCGCCTGACCTGCATCTTCGTGGACACCGGCCTCTCGCGGGCCAACGAGGCGGCGCAGGTCGAGTCGCTGTTCCGCGACGCCTTCAAGGCCGACCTGCGCGTCGTCGACGCCAGCGAGCGGTTCCTGTCGAAGCTGGCCGGCGTCACCGATCCCGAGAAAAAACGGAAGATCATCGGCGGGGAGTTCATCGCCGTCTTCGAGGAAGAAGCGAAGAAGCTGGCCGGCGGCGCCGACTTCTTGGTCCAGGGGACGCTCTACCCCGACGTCATCGAGTCGGTCTCGCACAAGGGGCCGTCGGCGACGATCAAATCGCACCACAACGTGGGCGGCCTGCCCGAGCGCATGAACCTCAAGCTGGTCGAGCCGCTGCGCGAGCTGTTCAAGGACGAGGTGCGCGCGCTCGGTGCCGAGCTGGGGCTGCCGCACCACGTGCTGTGGCGCCAGCCGTTTCCTGGGCCGGGCCTGGCGGTGCGCGTGCTCGGCGAGGTGACCCGCGAGCGTTGCGACGTCCTGCGCGCCGCCGACACCATCATCGAGCAGGAGATCCGCGCCGCCGGCCTCTACGAATCGATCTGGCAGTCGTTCGGTGTCCTCCTGCCGGTGCGCACCGTCGGCGTCATGGGGGACGAGCGGACCTACGCCGACGTGCTGGCGCTGCGCGCCGTGCATTCGCGGGACGGCATGACCGCCGACTGGGTTCCGCTGCCGTACGATCTGCTCGCCACCATCTCGTCGCGCATCGTCAACGAGGTCAAAGGGATGAACCGCGTCGTCTATGACATCTCGTCGAAGCCCCCCGCGACGATCGAGTGGGAATAGCGCCGCGCTCGTCGTCGCTGCGCTCGCCTGGTCGGCGCTCGCTTCGGCGCAGAGCGGCGCCCCCGATCTGGTCGAGACGCGCGACGGCGTCACCATCGACTGGCGCGCTGGGACGCTGAGCGCCTCGGGCGGCGCGGCGGCCGACCTGCGCATGCCGAGCGTCGACCTGGCGCGCCCCGGCGCCGAGCGGCGGGCCCGGGCGGCGGCGATCGGCAAGCTGCGGGGGGCGCTGGCGGCGCTCCCTCTGGGCGGTGGCCAGCGGCTCGATCCCGATCGAATCGACCGCGCCCTCGCCCACGCGCGGGCCGCGGACGTCCAGTATCAGTCGAACGGCGGGGCGGTGATCCGGATGGAGGTCGGGTTCGCCGACTGGCTGGCAGGGCCCGGCGCGCCGCCGATCGCGCTCAGCGTTCACGAGGCGCACCTCGGCGCCGCGCCGACGGCCGTCGTCGGCGGCCAGGAGATCTCGATCGGCGCGGCGACCTATCACCTGGGCGCGCCGCCCGCCGGCGCGGCGGCGCGCGCCGCCCGCCTCGACCACACCGGCCGCCTGGTCGTCGACGGCAACGCGGATCTGGCGGCAAGGCTCGCCCACGGCCCGGCTCTGATCTACGTTCAGAAGGTGCTGAGGTGAGGAGGTTCTGGCTGTCTGTTCCGGGCGCCGCCGTCCTGGCGGGCGTCCTGGCGGGCGTCATCGCGCCGCCGGCGTCGGCGCAGTCACCGGCGCCCGCACCAACACCGGCACCGGCGCCAGCTTGGCCGCCGCGGCCGTCGATCGCCGATCCGGCGGTCGATCCGGGCGCCCGGGTGGCGACCGGGCAGGCCCCCATCGTGGGGGGGAACGCCGCCGGCGCGCGCGGAGCGCGCGCTCGAAGACGCGATCCGCCAGGTGGTCGACCTGGCGATCGACGATCTCTGCGATCCGCAGACGCGGGCCGCCCAGGGCAAGGCCATCCGCGCGCTCGAGGCGAAGGCGCACAGCTTCGTCGGCCGCTACCGGACGCTCGAAGAGGGCGAGGAGAACGGCGTCTACAAGATCACCATCCAGGCCGAGGTCGACGGCTCCGCGCTCAAGAGCAAGATCGAGCGCTGGAACGCGGCTCCCGTGCAGCCGCCAGCGCACGCGTCGCCGTTCTCGATTGCCGTGCTGGCCGGCGACGGCACGCTGGCGGCCTTCGCGGCGGGCGTCGCGGCCGCGCTGTCGTCGGCCGGCGTGCACGCCCGCGCCGCCGACCCCGGTGCCGCCGCTTCCCCCTCCAGCCCCGCTGCGACGGTGACCGCCTCGACGACCGACGAGGGGGCGCTGCGCGGCACCGGGCGCGTCTCGGTCTCCTGCCGGGCGGCCGCGCGGTTCACCGGCGTCTCGATCCCCGACCGGGCGGCGAACACCCGCGCCTTCGCCGACAGCACGGAGGTCGGCCGGACCGACTGTCTGGCGCGGCTGGCCGGCCTGCTGGCGGCCGACATGGCCGGGGCGCTGTCCGCGTCGGCCGGGTCGGCGTCCGAGCTGCCGATTCTCACCATCGAGGCCGACGTGGTCGAGCCGGCGGCGGTCTCCGCGCTCCTCAAGAGCGTGCGCGCGGTGGGGGCGGTCTCGGCCGCCGATCTGGTGCGGGTCGGCGGCGGCCGCGCCGAGATCCGCGCCCGCACCCGCTCGGCCCCGGCGCCGGTGGCGGCGGCGCTCTCGCGCGACGCCGACGCGATGATCGAGCTTGAGTGACGTGCAGACCTCCGCCGGCGTCATCCGTCTGCGGGCCCGGCTGCGCGCGCCTGCCACCTCCGAGACCGGGAGCAACCCCTGATGCGGATCCGCCTCCGACTCCGTTCGCTCAGAGCAGGCCTGCTGGCGCTGGCCCTGCTGGTCGCCGCCACTGGCGGGTGCGCCCACACCCTGGAGATGGGGGCGGTCGGCGTTCGGGTCGAGTGCAACGTCCCCGACGCCACCGTCTGGATCGACGATCTCCTGGCCGGCAGCACCACGGAGTGGAAAGGCGAAGGGCACCAGCTCCGCGCCGGCTTCCACCGGATCGAGATCCGGCACCCCGGCTACTACTCCTTCTTCCAGGAAGTCGATCTGCCGCCGGGCAGCCGGACCGTCGTCAACGCCAAGCTGCGCGAGCTCTTGGACTGAGGCAGCGGGTGGAGCCCGGCGCGCTCCACGCTCCAGGCGACTACGTGAGCTGCTCGCAGAACTCGATCTGGCGGGGGACCTTGTAGGGCGCCAGGTTGCGGGCGCAGTGGTCGATGATGTCCTCGGCGCGGCAGACGCCGGCACGCACGACGCGCGCCACCACCATTGGGCCGCCCAGATCGTCGGTGACGATCCGCGCCTGCGCCGCCTTCACCTTGGGGAACGCCTCCAGGCACCCCTCGACCTCACCCAGCGCCACCCGCTTGCCGTCGACCTTGACCAGGTCGTCCTCGCGGCCGGTGATCACCGTCCGTCCGGCCTTGTCCTGCTGGCCGAGATCGCCGGTGCGCAGCCAGCCGTCATCGAGCCCGCCGATGGGGATGCCGTCGGCGCGCTTGGGGAGGTGGATCTTCGGCACCGACACCGTCGACAGCGCCCCCGAGCGCACCCAGATCGGGCCCGTCTCGCTGCTCGAGAGCCGATCCCCCTTGGGTCCCGCGATGCGCAGCTCGACCCCCTCGAACGATCGCCCGACGCTCTCCGGATCCTTGCCGCCGCGATCGATCGCCAGCGGACCCGCCTGCGTGCTGTGGTAGCAGGACAGGAGCCGCACGCCGAAGCGCAGCTGGAACGCCTCGGCGATGTTCGCCGGCAGCATCGAGCCCGAGCTCAGGAAGCGCGCGCCGCTGATCTTGAGCGGCTTGACCGTGGGGACGCGCGCCAGCGACCCGAACAGCGCCGGCGTTCCGGCGAACAGATCGATCCGCTGCTCGCGCAGGAGCTTGGCGATTCGCTTGGGCGACACCTCGTCCTCCAGGAAGAGAGTGGCTCCGTTGGCCAGCGAGGTCAGCAGGCCGAAGTCGAAGCCGTAGCTGGCGTGCAGCGGCAGCGAGCAGAGGATGCGATCGGCGGCGGTCGCGTCCAGCGTCTTGCGGATTGCCGCGGCGGCCGCCTCGAGATTGGCAGACGTCTTGATGACCCCCTTGGGGTCCCCGCCGACGCTGGCGGTGAGCTGCACGACCTCGGGTGCGCCCGGTCCCTCGGTCAGCTTGCTCGGCCCGGTGCGCTTGTAGAGCCCGCAGGTGAGCAGCGTCCCCTGCAGCCGGCGGCGTGACTCGGGGACGAACTTCGACGGCGGCCCGGAGGGCGGCCGCGGCGCGACGGGGCCGGCGTAGTAGGGGAGCCCCGCGGTGGCCTGTCCCCCTTCACCGCCGCGCGGTCGGGTGATGAGGGCCCGCAGCGGCGCCGCCTCGAGCACCATCTCCAGCTCGCGGTTCCCGGTGGTGGGATCGAGCGGGACGATCACGGCGTCGATCTTCGACAGCGCCAGCGCCAGAATGACGAAGTCGGGGACATTGCCGAGCATCAGCCCGACCCAGGCCCCGGGCGTGATCCCCAGCGCGTACAGCTCCTGCGCGCGCCGGTCGACCCGGTGGAGCAGCCCGCGCCACGAGAGATACGTGTCGCGATAGACCAGAGCCTTACCACTGCTCTGGTTCGAGGCGACGCTCGAAAGCCATTCGTAAAGCTGCATGCTGCGGGCGGAGGCCTTTCGAAAAGCGCCGATCAGTTTATACGCCGACTGTTCCCCGCCACAAGGCCCACCGGCCAGAAGCGCCAGGGGCGGCTTTTTCGTCGAGGCGCCCACAGGGCGCCTGCCGGTCGCGCGCGCCGGGTGCCCGCAGGTCGCTGGAGGGGGTCGCTGGCAGGTCGTTGTTTCGTCGATTTCGGGCCGGTTTGGGGCCGGTTCGCGGAGCCGGTGGCGGGCCGGTCTGGAGGGGCTGTTTAGCGGGCCGCGACGAGGTGCGTGCCGGCGCGCTCGCTCTTCTCGGCGAGGTACTCGGTCACGATGTGGCGGCCGACGTAGGTCGCCTTGATGCGCCAGTTGGGCGCGTTCCCCAGGACCACGGCGAAGGCGATGGTGGGGTGGTCCGCCGGCGCGTAGCCGACGAACCAGCTGTAGCCGATGGGGCCGTGGTCGGTCTCGGCGTTCAGCGTCCCGGTCTTGCCGGCGACCTCGACGGGGAGATAGCGCTGGCCGCGCTTGTTGCGGAAGGTGGCCTTGGCGGTGCCGATCCGGGTGGTCAGCTCCATCATTCGCCCCACCTCGGCTGCCGCCGCGCTCGCGGCGACGTGCCGGGGGGCGGCGATGGGGAGCTGTTCCAGGCGGCCGTCCGCGTCGATGGCGCGCTCGATCAGCGTCGGTGACGGCATCGTCCCCCCGTTGGCGATGGTGGCCGCCAGCAGCGCGCCGTGCATCGGCGACAGCGTCGAATGCCAGAAGCCCGCCGCGGCGCGCGCCATCTCCAGCCTGTTGTTCGTCGGGACGTCGAGGTGCGACGGCTCGACGGGGATCTCGAAGGGGATCGTCTCGCCGAAGCCGAAGCTGCGTCCCTCGCGCGCGAGATCCGCGGCGGTGAGGTGCTCGGTGACCAGCTTGGCGACGATCGCGTTCTGCGACTTCCCGATCCCGTACGCCAGCGTGGCGCAGCTCTTGTCGATGGTGGGGATGTTGATCAGGTTGTCGGGCAGCACCGAGGAGACGCCGCCGTGGTAGCAGATGCGCGTCGTCCCTGGAACGCCGCTCTCGACCAGCGCCGTCGCCGAGACGACCTTGAACACCGAGGCGGAGGGTGCCCAGGGGTGCAGCGCCAGGTCGGCCGGGCCAAGCCGCGGATCAGCGGCCGACCGTCCCACCATCGCCAGCACGCGGCCGTCGGGGATCGAGACGACGACCGCGCCGGCGTAGGGGATCTGGAAGGCGTGCAGGACTTCGTCGGTGCTGGTTTGTAGGCGCGGATCCAGCGTCAGCTCGGCGTGCCCGCCATCTGTGAGATCGGCGACATAGTGGTGCCCGGCGAGACGGATCGACTCGGGTTTGACGGTCGGGGATTGGCCCCGCGCGGGCAACGAGACGAAAAGAATGAAGGCGCCCGTTGCGATCCGGTGGGTATGTGCCATAATGACACCGTCATACATGTAGGTGGAAGTGTCAAATTATCCTCCCCTTGCCGCCTTCATGGCTTTGACCTAGCCTGCTTCGCCGGTCCCCGTGGCGCGCCATCCCCGAGATCCCAACGACACATCCGAATCGGACCATGTCCGAGCGAAGACGGTCGTCACCAGCATCAGCCGCATCACCGAGCGGCCGGCTGGGAACGAAGCCTGCCTGGTCGTGATCTACGGCTCGGAGCTGGGAAAAAAATACAATCTCAACGCGGCGTCGATGGTCATCGGCCGCTCGTCGAAGTGCGACATCCAGATCGATCAGGAATCGATCTCGCGCAACCACTCGAAGATCGTCAACACCGGCAAGTCGATCCTGGTGCGCGATCTCGGCTCGACGAATGGAACGTACGTCAACGACGAGCCCGTCGACGAGTACATCCTGCGCGACGCGGATCTGATCAAGATCGGCCGGACGATCTTCAAGTTCCTCACCGGCGGCAACATCGAGAACGCCTACCACGAGGAGATCTATCGCCTCACCACGGTCGACGGCCTCACGCAGATCTTCAACAAGCGCTACTTCCTCGACACCATCGAGCGTGAGCTCGCGCGCGCGCATCGCTATCGCCGCCCGCTCTCGCTGGTGATGTTCGACATCGATCACTTCAAGAAGGTGAACGACGGGTACGGTCACCTGGCCGGCGACTACGTGCTCAAGCACCTGGCGCAGACGGTGCGCGCCAAGATCCGCCGCGAGGACTGCTTTGCCCGCTACGGCGGCGAGGAGTTCGCCATCGTGCTCCCCGAGATCGACGGCGGCAGCTGCCTTCCGTTCGCCGAGAAGATCCGGCAGATCGTGGAGAAGACGGAGTTCAAGTTCGAGAACGTGCGCATCCCGGTGACCATCTCGATGGGGATCGCCACCGTCGACGCCGAGCTGACGGAGTCCGCCGCCATCATCAAGCGCGCCGACGAGCGCCTCTACGAAGCGAAGGCCAGCGGCCGCAACCGCGTCTGCGCGTAAGCGCGCGCGGGAGGGGCTTCGCCCCTCCCACGGGCCCACCCCGACGGATCAGATGAGCTCGACCCCGGATCTCCTCGGCCCGCAAGTCTCCGGCGGGCAGAGCCCGCCTCCGATCAACTGATCGGATCGGGTCCTGATTCGTTGTCCGCTTCGAGGTCGGGCGAGCTTCGCTCGTACGACCTCATCGCGCGAGGTCGCAGGAACCCTCCCAGGGTTCCTGTGTTAACGGATGCTGGGCTCGAGGACGCCGTCTTCGTCGTCTTTTTGGGGACGGATCGGTGCCTGAGGCGCGGCGGCGTGCGAGCGATGCGGGCGATTCAAAGCAGCCTTGGCCTCTCCGACCGAGCCACCGGCCCCCTCGACGGACGCGGGCTCGATGTCCGCGCGCCGCAGCGTCGCGAAGAGCGGTGAGGGGAGGTTGGGGACGACGTACATCGTCTTGGGCTCGTAGCCCGATTTCTTGAACTGATACTCCACCGCTGAATCGCTGTAGGGGATCTCGATCGACAGCGGCGTCAGACCCAGGGTCTTGCCATCCGAACGCGCCACCACCGCGCCGTCGGGATCGGAGTTGAAGTTCACGCGCACGGTCGCCGGATGAAGCGGCATGCTCGCCGCCGGGATCGGGCGCCGGGTGTCGTGGCGGCCGAACACCGCGAACAGCGCCACCGTCGCTGACCCGAGACCGAGCAGCAGCACCAGCCGGCTCCCCGGCTTGGTCCGGATCAGGTTGTCGATGTTCTCGATCAGCTCGCCCCGGCCCGAGGGCGTTCCGCCCGTCGGCGGCGGCGTGAGGATCTGCGAGGGGTGCCCGAGCGCGGAGCGCGCCTCCAGCTCGGCGCGCGCCATCGGCGCCGCGGCCCGGGCGATCCCCGAGAGATCGTCGGGGATGCCGACGTCAGGCGCCGAGCTGGCGTAGCGCTCCGGATCGAGCAGCGCTTCGCGCAGGTCGGACATGGTCTGGAATCGCTGCTCGCGATCCTTGGCCAGAACCCGGTACATGATGGAGTCCATGTACTCCGGCAGCTCGGGGACCACGCTGCGGACCGACGGCGGCGGCATCGTCACGTGCTTGACGATGATCTCGCCGTATCCC
Source organism: uncultured Pseudomonadota bacterium (assembly GCA_963723305.1). Taxonomy (GTDB): domain Bacteria; phylum Myxococcota_A; class Polyangia; order Fen-1088; family Fen-1088; genus JADGRB01. The sequence goes on along the minus strand of CAVRRT010000088.1, from coordinate 28,254 downwards.
TCGCCGCCGAAGGGAACCTTGCCGGTCAGCATCTCGAAGATCAGCACGCCCAGCGAATAGATGTCGGCGCGGTAGTCGATCTCGGTCTTCCCCTCGCACTGCTCGGGGGACATGTAATACGGCGTCCCCATCACCGAGCCGGTGCGGGTCTTGTGGGTGACCTTCTGATCGTTCTGGGTCAGCTTGGCCAGCCCGAAGTCGAGCACCTTGACGAACTCGCGGTTCGCGCCGCGGTGGCAGAGGAAGATGTTCTCCGGCTTGAGGTCGCGGTGGATGATCCCCTGCTGGTGCGAGGCGTTCAGCGCGTCGGCGATCTGCGCGCTGATCGACATGGCCTGCCCCAGCGGAATCCGCTTTTCGCGTTTGAGGCGGTCCGACAGGGACTCGCCCTGCAGGTACTCCATCACGAAGTAGAACTCGCCGTCGGAGGTGTTGCCGAAGTCGGCAATGTCCACGATGTGCTCGTGGCCAATCTGGTTGACCGCCTTGGCCTCGGTGATGAAGCGCGACACCACGTCGGAGTTCTTCGAGAGCTCCGGGTGGATTGCCTTCATGGCAACCTTCTTGCCAATGACCGGGTGCTCCGCGAGGTACACCACGCCCATGCCCCCCTCTCCGAGCTTGGCGGTGATCTTGTAGTTCCCGATCGTGTGCCCGATATCGATCATGAAGCCGGGGGCTAAGCCTCCAGTTTATAGCTGAACTGTATAGTGCCGCACGAATATAACGTACGAGAAGCCAAACGTTTCCCGGCGGTCAACCGAAAAGAATCGACCGGCGCTGGACCAGCAAATCGGCGATCATTCCGTCGATCGCCGTCCGGACCACCTCCGCCACGCGGACGGTCCCCGCGCTGTCGCCAGCGGATGGCGGTTCGATGGGTGGTCCTATCTGTATCGTCCATTTGGTCGGTACCGGGAGCAGGCCCAGGGGCCCAAGCCATGGAAACGTCGGCGTAATTGGGATGTAAGGCAGCCCAAGAGGTTCCGCAAGAGAGGTTAGTTTCGCGATGACCGGATGGATCTCCTCAGCGCCGACGATTGCGACCGGAAGGAGGGGCACCTGTGCCTCACCGGCCAGTCGAGCGAAGCCCCCCCGACCGAAGCGGGCCATTCTGTAACGTTCCCGGTAGAGCTTGCCAACCCCTTTGAGACCCTCCGGAAACACGGCAATCAGCTCTCCCGCGGCAAGGAGGGGTAAGGCCGTCTCCCGAGACGCCCGGACGCCCCCCACGCGCGCCACGACGTTGGCCATCCAGCCGGCCCGAAAGGCGAAGTTCGCCACCAGCGGTCTCACCCGCCGGTGGCAGGGGTGGTCGCGGTGGACGCCGTGCAAAAGCAGCGCCCCGTCGTAGGGGATGCCGCCCGAATGGTTGCCGACCAGCATGGCGGCGCCGGTGGCGGGGACGTTCTCGATGCCGAGCAGGCGGACGCGAAAGTAGCGCGACCAGAGGAACTCGAGCAGCGGCGCTGTCCGATCGACAAAGGCGGGATCGAGGCCCCCGTTGGGGAGGTCGGCGGCCCGCTTGGCAGCCGGTCCGTAGGCCGAGCGCATCGCCTCCACCACCGCGCCGAGCGCCGACTTGATGCCGCCGTCAGAGCCGGCAGTCGCCACGGGCACCCCCCAGCGATTCGATCACCTGCATGAAGTCCTCCGGCGGCGTGGCGCGCAGCTCGATCGGCGCGCCCGTCACCGGATGGTCGAAGCCGAGCAGCGCCGCGTGTAACATCAGGCGGGGCGCCGGCAGCGGCTGCCGGCCGGCGCGCAGGAGATCGCGAATGTAGACCGTCTCGCCGACCAGCGGATGGCCGCGCTCGGAGAGGTGGATGCGGATCTGATGGGTTCGTCCGGTCTCGAGGCGCACGCGGCAAAGTGTAGCGACGATCGCTCCCGCAGGCCCGGCCGCGGCGCGCGATTTCCGCGCGTAGTGCTTGAGCGGTTCGACATAGGTGATGGCCAGCTGTCCGGCTTCGTGCTGCGGGTTCCGGGTCGAGCCGCGGATGCCGTCGCCGCGGTCGGCGACGAGCTGCGATTCGATGCGCACCGCCCCCACGTCCCCCTCGGCGACGGCCAGGTAGGCGCGCGCGGCGGTGTGGCGCTGGAAGATCTCGTGCAGCCCGCGCTCGGCGAGCTTCGTCTTGGCGAAGACGAGGAGCCCCGAGGTGTCCTTGTCGATCCGGTGGACGGTGTAGAGCGGCGTCGCCGTGGCGCGCTTGCCGGCCCGCTTCCAGGTGGCGCGGATCAGATCGAGCGCGGTGCCGGTCTCCTTGCGCTCGTAGGGGACGCTGGAGATCCCCGACGGCTTTTCGATCACCACCAGGTGGACGTCCTCGAGGACGATCCGGAACCCGGCCGGGACGGTCATCGGTTTGGGGGCGTTGGGACGGAGCTCGATCTTCTGGCCGGCGCTCACGCGGACGGCCGGATCGAGCTCCCGCTCGCCGTCGAGGCTGACCTTGCCGGTCGAGCAGAGCGTCCGCACCTCGGTCCAGCTCTTCCCGGCCAGCCGACGCCGCAGGGCCGCGGCCAGCGTGACCCCCGCGTCGGCCGCGTCGAGCTCGAACGACGTGGCGGCGCCGCGCTCAACCACGGACGAGATCGATCACGCGGGCCAGCGCCGCGTCGAGCGCGGTTGGATCGGAGCCGCCTCCCTGTGCCATGTCAGGGCGACCGCCCCCCTTGCCGCCGACGGCCTTGGCCACCTCGCCGACGATCTTGCCGGCGTGGTGCTTGCCGATGAGGTCGGGCGACACCATCGCCACCAGTGCGATCTTGTCCCCTTCGACGCCGGCCAGAACGATCACGCCCGACCCCAGCTTGTCGCGCAGCTGATCGGCGACCTCGCGCAACGCCTTCGGATCGGCGACGTCGGCGCGGGTCGCCAGCACGCGCACGCCGTTCACCTCGCGCGCCTCGGAGAGGAGGTCGCGGCCGCCGCCCGAGGCGAGCTTGCGGCGCAGCTTCTCGAGCTCCTTTTCCAGCGCCCGCTGGTCCCCCTGCAGCTTGCTGATGCGGGCGGCGACCTCGAACTCGCCGGCGCGCAACAAACGGCTCGATTCGAGGAGCTCGGTCTCCATCCTCCGCACGTGGGCGAGCGCCCCGGCGCCGGTGGCGGCCTCGATGCGCCGCACCCCCTGCGCGACGCCGGTCTCCTCGGTCAGCTTGAAGAGCGCGATGTCGCCGGTGCGCGCGACGTGCGTGCCGCCGCAGAACTCCTTCGATTCGCCCATCGTCACGACGCGCACCGTGTCGCCGTACTTCTCGCCGAAGAAGGCGATGGCGCCGGCCTGCTTGGCCTCCGCGATGGGGAGCACGGCGGTGTCGGTGGCCACGTTCTTGCGCACGCGCGCGTTGACCAGATCCTCGACCTTCTGCTTCTCCTCGTCGGTGAGCGGCGAGGTGTGGGAGAAGTCGAAGCGCAGGCGATCGGGGGCCACCAGCGAGCCCTTTTGCGTCACGTGGGCGCCGAGCACGTGGCGGAGCGCCCAGTGGAGCAGGTGGGTCGCCGAGTGGTTGCGGCGGATGTCGTCCCGCCGCTCGACGTCGACGGTCAGCTCGACGGTGTCGCCGACGTGCAGCTCGCCGCTCTCCACCTCGGCGAAGTGGACCCACAGCGTCGCCACCGGCCGCTTGGAGTCGCGCACCGCCAGGCGGGCCTTGGGCGAGGTCATCGTCCCGGCGTCGCCGATCTGTCCGCCTTGCTCGCCATAGAACGGTGTCTCGCCGACGATCACCGCGACATCCTTGGAGTACGGACCGACGGTGTCGACCTCCTTGCCGTCGGCGATGAGCGCCACGACCTTCGACGAGGCGGTCGTCTTGTCGTAGCCGAGGAACTTCGTCGGGCCGACGCGGTCGGCAATCTGCTGGAACACCGCCGCCACCGCCACCTCGCCCGAGCCCTGGAACTCGCTGCGCCGGCGCTGCTCGTCCATGGCGCGCGCGAAGCCGGCCTCGTCAACGCGGTAGTGGTGTTGCTCGGCGATCACGCGGGTCAGATCGAGGGGGAAACCGTAGGTGTCATAGAGCATGAACGCGGTCGCGCCGGGGATCTCCTTGGTGCCGCCGCCCGCCGCAAAGACCTTCTCGTCGAGGAGGCGCACGCCGCGCTCCAGCGTCTCGCGGAAGCGCACCTCCTCCTCGCGCGTGATCTTGGCGATCAGGCTGGCGCGCTCGGCGAGCGCGGGATACACGCCGCCCATCTTCATCACCACGTCGGCCGCCAGTGCGTCGAGGAACGGCTCTTTGATGCCCAGGAGCCAGCCGTGATAGACCGCCCGCCGCATGATCCGCCGCAGCACGTACTCGCGCCCGGTCTTGTCGGGGAAGACGCCGTCGGCGATCAAGAAAGCCGCCGCGCGGGCGTGGTCGGCGATGGCGCGCAGCGAGACGCTCGCTCCACTGGTAGTCGGTGGGCGTCGAATCTCCTGTTCGACAGATCGGCGGTTCGGATCGATGAGCGGACGCAGACAGATCCGTCTCGTAGTTGGAGCGCACGCCCTGCAAGACCGCGCACAGCCGTTCGAGCCCCATGCCGGTGTCGACCGACGGCTTCGGCAGCGGGCGGCGATCACCCGGCGCCACCTGCTCGAACTGCATGAAGACCAGGTTCCAGATCTCCACCCAGCGGTCGCAGTCGCAGGCCGGGCCCTGACAATGTCCGCCGGCCGTCTCCACGGCGCAGTGGATCTCGGCGCCCTGCAGGTAGTGGATCTCGCTGCAGGGGCCGCAGGGGCCGGTCTCGCCCATGGCCCAGAAGTTGTCCTTGTCGCCCAGGCCGACGACGCGATCGTCGCCCACGCCCGCGATCCTCTTCCAGAGCGCGCGCGCTTCGTCGTCGGTCTCGTGCACCGTGTAGACGAGCCGGGCGGCGTCGATGGCGTAGGTCTTGGTCAGCAGCTCGTGCGCGAAGGCGATGGCGTCGGCCTTGAAGTAGTCGCCGAACGAGAAGTTCCCCAGCATCTCGAAGAACGTCTGGTGGCGGGCGGTGCGGCCGACGTTATCCAGGTCGTTGTGCTTGCCGCCGGCGCGGACGCACTTCTGCGAGCTGGTGGCGCGCGAGAACGTGGTCTTGGCCTTGCCGGTGAAGAAGTCCTTGAACTGGTTCATCCCGGCGTTGGTGAAGAGCAACGTCGGATCGTTCTCCGGAACCAGCGACGCGCTCGGCGTCTCCTGGTGGCCGCGCTGGGCGAAGTAGTCGAGAAAGGCGCGGCGCGCGTCGAGCGACAGGGCGGGGACGGAAGAGGGAAGGGACGGCTGTGAGGACATGGGGGGAGCGAAGACTAGTCGTCCGCGGCGTCGTCCTCAACAGCCGTGCGCGTTTCTCCTGCGCGCCGCTTTCGGGGCGGCTCGGCCGGGGGCTCGAACGCCAGGCTGCCAGGCAGCTCGGGCGTCTCGAGCGAGGCGCTCCCGTCGGCGAGGCGCTCCCGCGTTTCCGGGGCGACCCGCAGCAGCGTCCCGGCCGGCCGGCGCCCCTTCCCGCCGGCGGTCGAGACCAGCCGCTGGACGATGAGGCCGCGCAGGGCGGCGGCGACCCGCCCGCGCGGAAGCGGCTCGTGCTCGTCGCCGGGCCCCGCGGTCAGCCGCGCAACGCTCTGGGCAACGCTCGTCGCAGCCAATCCTGCGATGACCAGCCGCCCCGTCTCGACCGCCTCGATCGCCAGCCGCGCCGCCTCCGGGTCGCCGAGATCGCCGATGACCAGGACGTCGACGTCCTGCCGGCTCATCGCCCGGAGCGCCGCTACGGTCGAGGGGACGTCGGTCCCCACCTCTCGCTGGACGACCACCCCCTGGCGGTCCCTCAGCAGGTACTCGACCGGGTCCTCGATGGTCAGGACGCGGCAGGGGCGCCGCGCGGTGACGCTCTCCACGAGCGCGGCCAGCGTGGTGGTCTTGCCCTGTCCCGGGCCGGCGGCCACGATCACCAGGCCGGCGCCCGGCTCGGTCAGCTGGCGCGCCTCGGCCGGCAGCCCCAGCGTGTCGAACGCCGGGACCTCGGGCGGGATCAGGCGGAGCGCCAGGCTGAGGCCCCCGCGGTGGTGAAAGAGGTGCGCCCGCTGCCGCCCGCCGTTGCTGGTGGCCAGCGCGACGATCACGTCGCCCGTTCGCTCCAGGGTCTCGCGCCGGCGATCGTTCAGCAGCGAGAGGCCCAGGCTGTGGAGGAACTCGCGCGACAGCGGGGGGACGTCGCTCAGCGTGCGCAGCTCGCCCGCGATCCGGAGAATCGGGGCCAGCCCCGGCTTCAGATGAACGTCCGAGGCGCCCAGCCGCCGCGCCGCCAGCAGCGCTCTGTCGAAGAAAGAGTCCACGTCGGATGCCCTCGCGATTCCCAATTTTCAACAAGAGTACCAGCTCGCCGGGCCGGTTCGCTTGATGCGTGACCGAGCGCCGGGGTAAGTTCTCCGTAACGTGGCTAATCAACCCGCCGCCGCCGGGCAAGAGGTCCTGGTCGTCGACGCCGACGAGCAAGTCGTCAAGGGGCTCGATCGGCTGCTGACCAAGGTCGGGTTGATCGTCACCGGCACCCACGATCCGGTCAGGGCGCGCGACCAGCTGCTGAACAAGTTTTACGCCGTGGCGCTGGTCGACGCCGACACGCCCACGCCGGGCGGCGGCATCGAGCTCTTGCAGTTCGCGCGCGACAAGTCTCCGCTCACCTCGGTGGTGATCATGACGGCGCGCAAGTCGTATGAGACCGCGGTCAGGGCGTTCCGCGCCGGCGCGGCCGACGTCGTCCTCAAGGAGCCGGACGTCGTCCCCTACCTGCGCGAGCGGGTGATCGAGGCCGCCGGCGACATCAAGGCGACCGCCGACCGCAACAGTCTGCTCGAGGAGGTCGCCGAGACGCACGAGGAGTTCCTGCGGCGGCTGCGCGAGGTCTCGCACGAGCTGCTCGACCTCGAGGACCGCGCCTCGGGGCGGACCGCGGACGACGCGACCAGCCTGGGGCACGTGAGCGTGGTCGTCGTCGACGACGACCCGACAGCGATCGAGAAGCTGGAGCAGGTGCTGACGGCGGCCGAGGGGTGGCAGTTCCGCGCGGCGCTCTCGGGCGGGGAGGCGCTCGACGTCGTCACCCAGACGCGTCCCCAGATCGTCATCGTCAAAGAGGACCTGCCGGATCTGCCAGGGAGCATGGTCGTCAACACCGTCAAGTCGGGCGCCCCCGACGTCTTGACGCTGCTCTACAGCCCGCCCGGCAAGAGTGGGCGCACCGGCGAGGTGAAGCTGATCGACGCCGGACGGGTGATGACCCTGGTCGGCAGCTACGCAGAGGCGGGGCAGCTGGTGGGGCCCCTCGGCGAGATCCGCGAGGCGCTCAAGCAGAAGGCGCACGAGCGGCGCTACCTGCAGGCCTTCCGCCAGAAGCACTTCGAGTTCTTGCAGCGCTACAACGGCATCAAGGTCCGGCTCAAGGAAGAGCTCGACCGACGGAAGAAGAATCGCTAGGCGGCGGAGGTCACCGGGGCCTGGCCACCGGCCGCCGCCCGGCGCGCCTCACTCCTCCAGCGCGCAGATCCCGGGCAGGTTCCGGTAGAGCTGCCGGGCGTCCAGGCCGTAGCCGACCACGAAGGCGTCGGGCGCCAGGAAGCCGACGAAGTCGAGCGCCGCGCCGGTGGTGGTGTGCGCGGGCTTGGCCAGCAAGGCGCAGACATGAACGCTGGCCGGGCCGCGGGCGCGCAGGAGGTCGAGCAGATAGCGGAGCGTGAGGCCGGTGTCGACGATGTCCTCCACCAGCAGGACGTGGCGGCCGGCGATCGGGGCCACCGAGATCGCTGGTGATCTCGACGACGCCCGAGGAGACGGTGGCGTCGCCGTAGCTGCGCACCCCGAGAAAGTCGCAGGTCAGCTGGCGTGGAATGGCCCGCACCAGATCGGCCATGAAGACGAAGGCGCCGCGCAGCACCCCGACCACGGTCAGCGGCCCTGGCGGGAGGCGAGCGTCGATCTCGGCCCCCATCTCGGCGACCCGCTCGGCGATGGCGGTGGGGGAAATCAGCTCCCTGGTCGGCATCCCGACCACCGTGGCACGACCGTCTGGCCGCTTTCAACCGCCAATTCCAGGCCGATCCGGCCAAACCAGGCGAATCCGCGCAACGGCGCAGCTTCGATGGAACCTGGCGGGCCTCAGCGTTGTCCTTAAAACTGACGAGAGGGGCTCCCGATGACGAGACGACTCTGGGTGGTTCCGCTGACGCTGCTCGCCGCCTGCGCCGGCAAGGGGAAGAACGACGTCACCATCGTGCCGCCGGGGGCGCCGGTCGAGCAGATCGAGATGGACCCCATCAAGATCGCCGCGGTCAAGGGGCCCGACGGCACGCACCTCGAGACCTACGACGTGACCGAGCTCTTCGAGCGGGCAGGAGCCGCGCTGTCGGCCAAGCGGCCGGCCGACGCCGCGCGCGACTACGACCAGCTGCTCAAGGAGTTCCCCGACACGCGCTTCACCAAGGCCGCCCTCTACAACGGGGGGCTGGCCTACGAGGGGACCAAGGACTGGCAGACCGCCATCGCCCGGTTCCAGCGGCTGGCGACGGAGCACCCCGAGAGCTCGGACGCCAAGGACGCGCAGTTTCAGATCGGCGCCTGCTACGCCGAGATGGGGAACTGGCCCACCTCCGCCACGACGTTCGCCCAGATCCTGGAGCGGAAGGATCTGACCGCCGACGACAAGATCGAGGCGATGGGGCGGCGCGGGTTCGCGCAGTTTCAGCTGAAGGACCTGGACACCGCCGAGCGGACCTTCCAGTCGGCGATCTACTACTTCAACAGCATCGCCAGCGAAGAGCGCCTGGAAACCGACTTCTACCTCGGCCTGGTGCGCTTCCACCTGGGGGAGATCCCCCACGAGCGGTTCCGCGCCGTCCCGCTCCGGCTGCCCGAGAAGCAGATGGGGATCGACATGGAGGACAAGGCGCGCCTCTTGCTGGCGGCCCAGCGGCAGTACATCGAGACGATCAAGATCGGCAACCCGCAGTGGGCGGCCGCCTCGGGCTATCAGATCGGCTCGCTCTACGAGGAGTTCTACGAGGCCTTCATCCACGCGCCGATCCCGGACCAGCTTCAGGGGGAGGCAAACCAGGAGAAGCGCGAGGTCTACTACGAGGAGCTGCGGAAGCGGATCCGGATCCTGCTCGAGAAGGCGCTCCGCACGCACGAGCAGAATCTCCTGATGCTCGAGCGGCTGGGGGTGCAGAACGAATGGCGGGACAAATCGAAGCTGGCCTTCGCCAAGCTGCAGAGGCTGCTCGACCCGAGCTACAAGTTCGAGTTCGCCGACCCCTCCAGCGCCGGCGCCGAGACCCCCGCGCCCCCGCCGCCACCGGCACCTACCCCGCCGGCTGAGCGCGGCGGCGCGCCGGCGGGTGAACCGTCCATCCGCGATCCCAAGGATCAGGCACCCCAGGAGGCCGCTCCAGAGCGCCAGATTCTCTAGAAGAATCAGGGGTTAACGCGACGGGTCGGCGAGCGCCTGGCAAGAACTCGGCCAGCTAGCTCAATGTCGCTTGACAGTGCCACGCTATCGAACTATACGTCCGCACTCTGCGCGCCGGCCTGGGATACCTATGTCGATGCGGGAACAAAGTCAAAGTCATCAGAATCACACGACAATGGACAGGGATGGATACCGGCGCTGGCGTAGCTCAATGGTAGAGCAGCTGATTTGTAATCAGCAGGTTGCGGGTTCGAGTCCCATCGCCAGCTCCGTTGGCGTCTTTTCGGACGGGTTCCCGAGTGGCCAAAGGGAACAGACTGTAAATCTGTCGTCTCTGACTTCGAAGGTTCGAATCCTTCCCCGTCCACCAACACCAACGAGCCATGCAAGCAAGCGAGCAAGCGCGCGAGTAAGCGAGGAAGTAAGCGAGGAAGTAAGGGTTAGGAAGGCAAGAAGCACCGCTTTCATGAATTCGACCAATCGAACGCACGCGGGAGTAGCTCAGTTGGTAGAGCTCCAGCCTTCCAAGCTGGACGTCGCGGGTTCGAGACCCGTCTCCCGCTCCGGGAATGACGCCCACGTAGCTCAGTTGGCAGAGCACGTCCTTGGTAAGGACGAGGTCACCCGTTCAATCCGGGTCGTGGGCTCGAGGGCATAAAGAGGACAATCCGATGGCCAAAGAAAAATTCATCCGAAACAAGCCGCACCTGAACATCGGGACGATCGGGCACGTCGACCACGGGAAGACGACGCTGACGGCGGCGATCACCAAGGTGCTGACGAAGAAGGGCTTCGCGAAGTTCCTGGCGTACGACCAGATCGACAAGGCGCCGGAGGAGCGGGAGCGCGGAATCACGATCGCGATCGCGCACGTGGAGTACGAGACGGAGAAGCGGCACTACGCGCACGTCGACTGCCCCGGGCACGCGGACTACATCAAGAACATGATCACGGGCGCGGCGCAGATGGACGGGGCGATCCTGGTGGTGTCGGCGCCGGACGGCCCGATGCCGCAGACGCGGGAGCACATCCTGCTCGGGCGCCAGGTGGGGATCCCGGCGATCGTCGTGTACCTGAACAAGGTGGACATGATCGCCAAGGAGGACGCGGAGCTGCTCGACCTGGTCGAGATGGAGCTGCGCGAGCTTCTGACGAAGTACCAGTACCCTGGCGACGACACGCCGATCATTCGGGGGAGCGCTTTGAAGGCGCTGGAGGGTGACCCTGGCGAGCTGGGGGAGCCGTCGGTGCTGAAGCTGCTCGACGCGTGCGACACGTTCATCAAGGAGCCGAAGCGGGAGATCGACAAGCCGTTCCTGATGCCGGTGGAGGACGTGTTCACGATCTCCGGGCGCGGGACGGTGGTGACGGGGCGGGTGGAGCGCGGGATCGTGAAGGTGGGCGAGGAGATCGAGATCGTGGGCTTCAAGGACACGGTCAAGACGGTGGTCACCGGCGTGGAGATGTTCCGGAAGCTGCTGGACGAGGGGCGGGCCGGGGACAACATCGGGGCGCTCCTGCGGGGGACGAAGCGGGAGGAGATCGAGCGCGGGCAGGTGCTGTCGAAGCCGGGGAGCATCACGCCGCACAAGAGCTTCCAGGGGGAGGTGTACATCCTGAAGAAAGAGGAGGGTGGACGCCACACGCCGTTCTTCAAGGGGTACCGGCCGCAGTTCTACTTCCGGACCACGGACGTGACTGGCCTGGTGACGTTGCCCGAGGGGGCGGAGATGGTGATGCCCGGCGACAACGTGAGCCTGAAGATCGATCTGCTGACGCCGATCGCGATGGAGGAGGGTCTGCGCTTCGCGATTCGCGAGGGCGGCAAGACCGTGGGCGCCGGCGTCGTCACCAAGATTCATCCCGACGAAGTCAAGGCCAAGTGAAGTCAAAGCTAAGTAACGTCAAAGCCAAGTAACCGCGCAGATTTTGGAGTAATTGGAGTAAGACATGGCCGCCCAACGCGTCATCATCACCCTCGAATGTACCGAGTGTCGGGAGCGCAATTACTCCACGACGAAGAACAAGCGCGCCAATGCCGAGAAGCTCGAGCTTTCGAAGTTTTGCTCGCGCTGCCGGAAGCACAGCAAACACAAGGAAACCAAGTAAACACCGCAGGCAGGACTCATAGGGCAGTAGCTCTAATGGTAGAGCAGCGGACTCCAAATCCGCGGGTTGTGGGTTCGAGTCCCTCCTGCCCTGCTGGGCGAAACAAGACGATCAGACCATGGGACCCAACAAATTCGTACATTTGACGTTCGCGCTGGCCGGGCTTCTGGCGGCGTTCGTTCTGTCGCGCGCGACGGATTGGGCCTGGAGCTACTTTGCCAAGCCCAACGATCTGATCGTGAACGGCTTCGCCATCCTGATCGCGGGCACGGCCGCGATCATCACCTACCGCAACGAGAAGGTTTACGCGTCGGTCGTCGACATCACGCGCGAGCTGGAAAAGGTTACTTGGCCTACCCGAAAGGAAACGTCGGCAGCGACCATCGTCGTCATTGTGACGGTGTTGATCGCGGCCCTCATTTTGAGCAGCTTCGATGCACTTTGGTCATTCTTCACAAACTGGTTCCTCCGCTAATCGACTCGAGGGTCGCCTGATGCCGATGAAGTGGTACGTCGTGCACACCTATTCGGGCCACGAGAACAAGGCCAAGCTCTCGCTGCTCGATCGCGTCCGCCAGGCGTCTCTGAACGAGAAGTTCGGGGACATCCTCATCCCGACCGACACGGTCGTGGAGCTGGTGAAGGGACAGAAGCGGTCGACCACGCGCAAGTTTTTCCCCGGCTACATGTTCGTGCAGATGGATCTCGACCAGGAGACGTTCCACCTGGTCAAGAACACGCCCAAGATCACGGGGTTCCTCGGCGGCACCAACCCGCAGCCGGTCAAGGAGACGGAGATCCAGAACATCAACGTCGCCATGACCGAGGGAGCCACCCGCCCCAAGCCGCGCATCTCGTTCGAGGCGAACGAGACCGTGCGCGTGATCGACGGTCCGTTCGCCAACTTCACGGGGACGGTGGTCGAGGTGAAGGCCGAGAAGCAGAAGATTCGCGTCAACGTCTCCATCTTCGGCCGCGCCACCCCGGTCGAGCTGGACTTCGCGCAAGTCGAGAAGTCGTAGAAGCGCGTAAGACAAAGCGAAAAGCGTACAAAGCGAAAGCGTAGAAGAAGAGTCGACCAATGAAGAAGGTATCCGGATTCATCAAGCTCCAGGTCCCCGCCGGGAAAGCCAACCCCTCGCCGCCCATCGGGCCGGCGCTCGGTCAGCACGGCGTCAACATCATGGAGTTCTGCAAGCAGTTCAACGCCCGCACGCAGGCGCAGGCGAAGGACGACGTCACGATCCCGGTCGAGATCACGGTCTACTCAGACCGCTCGTTCACCTTCATCACCAAGACGCCGCCGGCGCCCATCCTGCTCAAGAAGGCCGCTGGCCTGGTGACGCAGAAGAAGCCGGGCTCCGGTTCGAAGGAACCCAACAAGGTCAAGGTCGGCAAGATCTCGCAGAAACAGCTGCGGGATATCGCCACCCTGAAGATGCCGGACCTCAACACCACCGACGTCGATTCGGCGATGCGCACCATCGCCGGCACGGCGCGATCCATGGGTATCGAGGTGGAAGGCCTTTAGGCCGCCAGTAGGTCCGATAGAGGAATAGAAATGTCCCAGCACGGAAAGAAATTCAGAAACGCGTTCGCCAAGATCGAGCGGGGGAAGCGCTACCCGATCGACGAGGCGTGCAAGCTCGTCCCCGAGACGAAGGTCGCCACGTTCGACGAGAGCGTCGACATCGCCGTCCGCCTGGGCGTCGATCCCAAGCACGCCGACCAGATGGTCCGCGGCGCGGTCGTGCTCCCGCACGGCACGGGCAAGAGCCAGCGCGTCATCGTCGTCGCCAAGGGCGACAAAGCGAACGAGGCCCGGGCAGCCGGCGCCGACGCCGTGGGCGCCGAGGACCTGGTGGAGAAGATTCAGAAGGAGAGCTGGACCGAGTTCGACTCGATGGTCGCCACGCCCGACATGATGGGCCTGGTCGGCCGGCTGGGCCGCGTTCTCGGCCCCAAGGGGCTGATGCCGAACCCGAAGGTCGGGACGGTCACCAACGACGTGGCCAAGGCCGTTCGCGAGCTCAAGGCCGGCCGCGTGGAGTTCCGCGTCGAGAAGGCCGGCGTCGTCCAGGCCCGCATCGGCAAGGTGTCGTTCGGCGGCGACAAGCTGCGCGACAACGCCCGCGCCATGATTGACACGCTGCTGCGCCTCAAGCCGCCGTCGGCCAAGGGGACGTACATGAGGTCGGTCACCGTCTCGACGACGATGGGGCCGGGGATCAAGGTCGACCACCTGCCGCTGGTCGCCGAGTTCGAGACCAAGTAAGTCGGGAAAAGAAGCAAGGACGCCGAGGACCAATGGAAAAAGCAGTCAAAGAGGAAAATATCAGCGCGCTCAAGGCGTCGCTGGCCAAGGCGACCAGCCTGGTGCTCGCCGATTTCCGCGGCATCACGGTGAAGAACGACACCAACCTGCGCCGGGAGTTTCGCAGCAGCGGCTGCCACTACCAGGTGGTGAAGAACACGCTGCTCGGCATCGCGGTCAAGGGGACGCCGATGGAGGGGCTGGAGAAGCTGTTCGTCGGGCCGACGGCCATCGCCTACTCCTTCGAGGATCCGGCGGCGCCGGCCAAGGTCGCCGCCAAGGTCGCCAAAACCGAAGAGAAGTTCGTCATCAAGGGGGGGTACGTCGACGGCAAGGCGCTGGACGTCAAAGGCGTCGTGGCGCTGTCGAACCTCCCGGGCAAGGATGAGCTGCGCGCGACCTTCCTTGCAACTTTGCTGGCTGTGCCTCAGAACTTCCTGCGGCTCACCACCGCCGCCCAGCAGAACTTCGCCCTTCTGCTGGCTGCGCGCGAGCGTGCCCTCTCGGAAGAGGGCACCAAGTAGGACTCCGCAGAACCAGCGATCAGGGCACCTTTTTCTCTCTTTGAACATCAGAAATAACCACCCGAAGGAGCGATTGAAATGGCCGACGTGACGAAGGAGCAGGTTGTCAGTTTTCTTTCCCAGATGTCCGTTCTTGACCTGGCGGCTCTGACCAAAGAGCTGGAGGACAAGTGGGGCGTCAAGGCGGCTCCCGTTGCCGTGGCAGCGGCTCCGGCGGCGGGTGGCGGTGGCGCTGCGGCCGCGGCCGCCGAGCAGACCGAGTTCACGATTGTCCTCCTCGAGGCCGGCGCGAACAAGATCGGTGTCATCAAGGCGGTCCGCGAAGTGACGAACCTCGGCCTCAAGGAGGCCAAGGATCTCGTCGACGGCGCGCCGAAGACCGTGAAGGAAGGCGTCAACAAGGCCGACGCAGAGTCGATCAAGAAAAAGCTGACCGAGGCTGGCGCAAAGGTCGAAGTCAAGTAACTTGTGGGACCCGAGAAGGGTCCCGCGGCCCCCCTCCGCGATGAGGTCGGTCGAGCTGAGCTCGCCCGCCCTCGGCGCGATCAACTTTCGGGGGCGGTTTCAGGTTCGGCAGGTCGTTCTTCGGTCCCCGCCTCGATCCGTAACGGACACTCAAACGCACAGCAATTCGAAATTTTTGGTCGCAAGTTCCCCGTCTCAGACGGCATGGGGAACTTGCGCCTCGGCCATTTTGGAATCGTGTGAGCGCCGGCGGGGTTTACCTGGCGGTGCTCATCGCGGGAGGGTGGGAACTCTCTCCAGGGTTCCCATCAAGAGTCAGCAAGAAGGAGTTTAGATGGCGTCTCCGGTGATCCAGAACAACTTCAGGGCGCGGAAGACCTTCGCAAAAATCGCGAAGATCATCGACATCCCCAACCTGATCGACATCCAGAAGCAGAGCTACGAGAAGTTCCTTCAGAAGGACATCGCTCTCGACAAGCGCGAGGACCTGGGCCTTCAGGGGGTCTTCAAGAGCGTCTTCCCGATCAAGGACTTCTCGGAGACGTCGTCGCTGGAGTTCGTCTCGTACACGCTGGACAAGCCAAAGTACGACGTCGACGAGTGCCGCCAGCGCGGCATGACCTTCGCGGCGCCGATCAAGGTCATCGTTCGGCTGGTGGTCTGGGACACCAACGAAGAGACCGGCTCGCAGTCGATCCGCGACGTCAAGGAGCAGGAGGTCTTCTTCGGAGAGATCCCGCTCATGACCGACAACGGGACGTTCATCATCAACGGCACGGAGCGCGTCGTCGTCAGCCAGCTCCACCGCAGCCCGGGCGTCTTCTACGATCACGACAAGGGCAAGACCCACTCCTCGGGCAAGCTGCTCTACAGCGCCCGCATCATCCCCTACCGCGGCTCGTGGCTCGACTTCGAGTTCGATCCCAAGGACCTGCTCTACGTCCGCATCGATCGCCGCCGCAAGCTGCACGCGACCGTGCTGCTGCGCGCGCTCGGGTACTCGACCGAGGAGCTGCTCAACTACTACTACGACACCGAGACGATCTACCTCGAGCCGAACAAGAAGTACGCCAAGTCGGTCGAGTACGATCTCCTCCCCGGCCAGCGCGCCAGCCGCGACATCCGCCACCCGGACTCGCGCGAGATCCTGGTCAAGAAGAACCGCAAGTTCACCAAGCTCGCCATCAAGAAGCTGAAGGACTCGAACGTCGAGCGCCTGGCGGTCGAGGTCTCGGACCTGGTCGGCAAGGTCGCCGCCGGCGACGTCATCGACGAGGCGACGGGCGAGGTGGTCCTCCAGTGCAACGAGGAGGTCACCGAGACCGAAGCTCGACGAGCTGCGCGAGCACGGGATCAACGAGATCAAGGTCCTCTTCATCGACAACCTGAACGTCGGGTCGTACCTGCGCGACACGCTGATCGCCGACAAGCTGCAGACGTCGGACGAGGCGATCATGGAGATCTACCGCCGCCTCCGCCCGGGGGATCCGCCCACGCTCGAGACGGCGATGAACCTGTTCAACAACCTGTTCTTCAATCCGGAGCGCTACGACCTCTCCAAGGTCGGTCGCCTCAAGTTGAACTACAAGTTCAAGCTGGACGAGCCGCTCGACAACACGGTCCTCACCAAGCGCGACATCCTGGAGACGATCCGCTACCTCATCGATCTCAAGAACGGCAAGGGGTCGATCGACGACATCGATCACCTCGGTAACCGCCGCGTCCGGGCGGTCGGCGAGCTGATGGAGAACCAGTACCGCATCGGCCTGGTTCGCATGGAGCGCGCCATCAAAGAGCGCATGAGCATGTCTCAGGAGATCGAGACGCTGATGCCGCACGACCTCATCAACGCCAAGCCGGTCTCGGCGGTGGTGAAGGAGTACTTCGGGTCCTCGCAGCTGTCGCAGTTCATGGACCAGACCAATCCGCTCTCCGAAGTGACGCACAAGCGGCGGCTCTCGGCCCTCGGGCCGGGCGGTCTCACCCGCGAGCGCGCCGGCTTCGAGGTGCGCGACGTCCACGGCACGCACTACGGCCGCATCTGCCCGATCGAGACGCCGGAAGGCCCGAACATCGGCCTCATCGCCTCGCTCTCCACCTACGCGCGTGTCAACGAGTTCGGCTTCATCGAGACGCCCTACCGCAAGGTCGACGGCGCCAGCGTCACCGACAAGGTGGAGTTCTACTCGGCGCTGCAGGAGGAGGGGCACTACATCGCCCAGTCCAACACCGGCATCGACAAGAAGGGGAAGTTCACCGACGACTTCATCTCCTGCCGGCACAACACCGAGTTCGTGATGGCGAAGGCCGAAGAGGTCACGCTCATGGACGTCTCGCCGAACCAGCTGGTCTCGGTGGCCGCCTCGCTCATCCCCTTCCTGGAGAACGACGACGCCAACCGGGCGCTCATGGGATCGAACATGCAGCGCCAGGCGGTGCCGCTCATCCGCACCCGCTCGCCGCTCATCGGCACCGGGATCGAGGGGATCGTGGCGCGCGACTCGGGCGTCACCATGGTCGCCCGGCGCGACGGCGTGGTCGACTCGGTCGACGCCACCCGCATCGTGGTGCGTCCGACCCAGGAGAGCGAGAACGATCCGCTGTCGGCCAAGCCGGACATCTACAACCTGACCAAGTTTCAGCGGTCGAACCAGAACACCTGCATCAACCAGAAGCCGATCATCGAGCGCGGCGACCACGTCAAGATGGGCGACGTCCTGGCCGACGGTCCGGCCACCGAGCGCGGTGAGCTGGCGCTGGGCGAGAACATCCTGGTCGCCTTCATGCCCTGGGGTGGCTACAACTTCGAGGACTCGATCCTCGTCTCCGAGCGGCTGATGCGCAACGACCACTTCACCTCGATCCACATCGAGGAGTTCGAGTGCGTCGCGCGCGACACCAAGCTCGGCAAGGAGGAGATCACCTGCGACATCCCCAACGTCGGCGAGGAGGCCCTCAAGGACCTCGACGAGTCGGGCATCGTGCGCATCGGCGCCGAGGTGAAGCCGCAGGACATCCTGGTCGGCAAGATCACTCCCAAAGGCGAGACCCAGCTCTCGCCCGAAGAGAAGCTGCTGCGGGCGATCTTCGGCGAGAAGGCCGGCGACGTGCGCGACAGTTCGCTGCGCGTGCCCCCGGGCGTGCAGGGGATCGTCATCAGCGCCAAGGTCTTCTCCCGCAAAGGCACGGAGAAGGACGAGCGCGCCAAGGACATCGAGGACGCCGAGAAGGAGAAGCTCCTCGCCGACCAGCGCGACGAGGTGAAGATCGTCTCGGAGTCGTACTACGCCAAGATGCGCAAGCTGCTGGTCGGAAAGACCACGGCGGTGCGCCTGGTCGACGACAAGGGGAAGGTCCTCTGCGCCAAGGGGCAGAAGATCGAAAGCGCCACGCTCGACGAGATTCCGGCGCGCTACTGGTCGGAGCTTCAGGTCGAGGACGCCGGCAAGGGCGAGGAGAAGCTCGAGCAGCTCGCTGCTCGGCTGGCCGAGGACGTGGCCGCCATCGAGGCGCTCTACCGCGACAAGATCTCCAAGCTCACCAAGGGCGACGAGCTCCCGCCGGGCGTCATCAAGATGGTCAAGGTCTACGTGGCCATCAAGCGCAAGCTGTCGGTCGGCGACAAGATGGCCGGCCGCCACGGGAACAAGGGCGTCGTCTCTCGCGTGCTACCGGAGGAGGACATGCCGTTCCTCGCCGACGGGACGCCGGTCGACATCGTCCTCAACCCGCTGGGCGTTCCGTCGCGCATGAACGTGGGGCAGATTCTCGAGACCCACCTGGGCGGCGCGGCGCTCTACCTCGGCAAGCAGGTCGACGAGATGATTCAGCGCGAGTGGACGGGGGACGCCCTCCGGACGCGGCTCAAGAAGATCTTCACCGATCGCGCACCACGTCGAGATGCTCGACGCGCTCGACGACAAGGGGCTGCTGCGCTTCGCGCAGACGGTGCGCGAGGGTGTCCACCTGGCGACCCCGGTCTTCGACGGCGCCAAGGAGGTCGACATCAAGAGCCTGCTGGCGCTGGCCAGCCTCGCCTCCAACGGGCAGGCGACGCTGTTCGACGGCAAGAGCGGCGACGCCTTCGATCACGACGTCACCGTCGGGGTCATGTACATGCTGAAGCTCCACCACCTGGTCGACGACAAGATCCACGCGCGGTCGATTGGGCCCTACTCGCTGGTCACCCAGCAGCCGCTGGGCGGCAAGGCGCAGTTCGGCGGGCAGCGGCTGGGGGAGATGGAGGTCTGGGCGATGGAGGCGTACGGCGCCGCTTACGGTCTGCAGGAGTTCCTGACCGTGAAGTCCGACGACGTCATCGGCCGCACCCGCATGTACGAGGCGATCGTCAAGGGGGAGCACGTGCTCGAGTCCGGGCTGCCGGAGTCGTTCAACGTGCTCTTGAAGGAGCTGCAGTCGCTCTGCCTGAACGTCGAGCTCATCGAGGATCCCAACGCCCCGCGCAAGCAGGAGTCGACCCTCGAGCTGATGGCGCGCGAGGTGGCCGCCAAGGCCAGCGCGGCGGCGGCCTCGCGCCAGCGCCGCCGGCGGCCAGCGCCAGCGAGCTGGGCGGCGAATAGCCGCCCGAACGAATTTTAAAAAGTCTTACGCACAAACGGTCCGGACCAACACAGAGGCAAGATGAAAGACATCTTCAATTTCTTCGAGAAGCCGAAAGATCCGCTGTCGTTTTCGGCGATCCGCATCTCGCTGGCGTCGCCGGAGAAGATCCGGGAGTGGTCGCACGGCGAGGTGAAGAAGCCGGAGACCATCAACTACCGGACCTTCAAGCCGGAGCGCGACGGCCTCTTCTGCGCCAAGATCTTTGGCCCAGTCAAAGACTACGAGTGCAACTGCGGCAAGTACAAGCGCATGAAGCACCGCGGGATCGTCTGCGAGAAGTGCGGCGTCGAGGTGATCCAGTCGAAGGTGCGTCGTGAGCGCCTGGGCCACATCAACCTGGCCACGCCGGTCGCGCACATCTGGTTCCTGAAGTCGCTGCCCTCGCGCATCGGCAACCTGCTCGACATCACGCTCAAGGACCTGGAGAAGATCCTCTACTGCGAGTCGTACGTCGTCACCGACCCCAAGGAGACGGGTCTCGTCCGCGGGCGAGCTCCTCACCGAGGAGCGCTACATGAAGGCCGTCGAGGAGTTCGGCGACGAGGCCTTCTCGGCCGGCATGGGCGCCGAGGCCATCCGCGACCTCCTCAAGTACATCGACATCCACTCGCTGTCGGAGCAGCTCCGCGGCGAGATGAAGGAAGCGACCAGCGAGGCGAAGCGCAAGAAGCTCTCCAAGCGCCTCAAGGTGGTCGACGCCTTCCGCGAGTCCGGCAACAAGCCGGAGTGGATGATGCTCGACGTGATCCCGGTGATCCCGCCGGATCTGCGCCCGCTCGTGCCGCTCGACGGCGGCCGCTTCGCGACCTCCGATCTCAACGACCTCTACCGCCGCGTGATCAACCGGAACAACCGGCTCAAGCGGCTCCAGGAGCTGAACGCCCCGGAGATCATCATCCGCAACGAGAAGCGGATGCTGCAGGAGGCGGTCGACGCCCTGTTCGACAACGGGCGCCGCGGCAAGACCATCACCGGCCCCAACAAGCGGCCGCTCAAGTCGCTCTCCGACATGCTCAAGGGCAAGCAGGGGCGGTTCCGTCAGAACCTCCTCGGCAAGCGCGTCGACTACTCGGGCCGTTCGGTCATCGTCGTGGGCCCCGAGCTCAAGCTGCACCAGTGCGGCCTGCCGAAGAAGATGGCGCTCGAGCTGTTCAAGCCGTTCATCTACAACAAGCTCGAAGAGCGCGGCCTCGTCACCACCATCAAGAGCGCCAAGAAGCTGGTGGAGAAGGAGCGTCCCGAGGTGTGGGACATCCTCGAAGAGGTCATCAAGGAGCACCCGATCCTCCTCAACCGCGCGCCGACGCTGCACCGGCTCGGCATCCAGGCCTTCGAGCCGCTGCTCATCGAGGGCAAGGCGATCCAGCTGCACCCGCTGGTCTGCGCGGCGTTCAACGCCGACTTCGACGGCGATCAGATGGCGGTTCACGTGCCGCTGTCGCTGGAGGCGCAGATGGAGGCGCGCGTGCTCATGATGAGCACGAACAACATCCTCTCGCCGGCCAACGGCCGCCCGATCATCCTGCCCTCGCAGGACATCGTGCTCGGCCTCTACTACATGACCCGCGAGCGGACCTTCGCCAAAGGCGAGTACCCGCACGGCAAGCCCGAGGACATGAAGAAGGGCGACAAGGGCGACGTCAAGGCGGAGAAGATCCCCGCCAACAAGATGCACGGCGTCTTCTCCTCGCCCGAGGAGGTGCGCCTGGCCTATGACCACGGCGAGCTCGACCTGCAGGCGGCGATCCGCGTCCGCTTCGAGGGCGAGATCGTGGCCAGCACCACCGGCCGCGTGCTGCTCTACGAGATCGTCCCCAAGCAGTTGCCGTTCAAGATCGTTAACCGCGTGATGGGGAAGAAGCAGCTCGGCGACCTCATCGACAGCTGCTACCGCGCCTGCGGCCAAAAGGAGACCGTGCTCCTGGCCGACAAGCTGCGGTCGCTCGGCTACGCCCACTCGACCAAGGCCGGCGTCTCGATCTGCGTCGACGATCTTCAGATCCCGGCGCGCAAGGTGGAGCTGCTCGAGGCGGCGCAGAAGGACGTGCAGGAGATCGAGGAGCAGTACACCGAGGGTCTCATCACCGACGGCGAGCGCTACAACAAGGTGGTCGACATCTGGGCGCAGGTCTCGGAGCAGATCGCCGAAGAGATGATGAGCGAGATCGGCACCGAAGAGCTCACCAACGAGGAGACCGGGGAGAAGCGGCGCAGCCCGTCGTTCAACCCGATCTACATCATGGCTGATTCGGGCGCCCGCGGTTCGGCCCAGCAGATCCGTCAGCTGGCCGGCATGCGCGGCCTCATGGCCAAGCCCTCGGGCGAAATCATCGAGACGCCGATCACCACCAACTTCCGCGAGGGGTTGTCGGTGCTCCAGTACTTCATCTCCACCCACGGCGCCCGCAAGGGTCTGGCGGACACCGCCCTCAAGACGGCCAACTCCGGGTATCTCACCCGGCGGCTCGTCGACGTGGCGCAGGACTGCATCATCGCCGAGTACGACTGCGGCACCATCGACGGGATCGAGCTCGGCGCGCTGGTGGAAGGCGGCGAGATCATCGAGAAGCTGGGGGATCGTATCCTCGGCCGCGTCGCGGTGGAGGACATCTTCGATCCGTACACCGGCGAGGTGCTGGTGGCCTCGGGCGACGAGATCACGGAGGAGAAGGTCAAGGTCATCGAGGACGCGGGCATCGACCACGTCAAGATCCGCTCGGTGCTCACCTGCGAGACCCGGCGCGGTATCTGCGTGCTTTGCTACGGCCGCGACCTGGCCCGCGGGCACATGGTCAACATCGGCGAGGCGGTCGGCGTCATCGCCGCCCAGTCGATCGGCGAGCCGGGCACCCAGCTCACCATGCGGACGTTCCACATCGGCGGCGTCGGTCAGGTGCGCACCGAGCAGTCACAGCTCGAGGCGCGCTACGACGGCATCGTGAAGATCGAGAACACCACCGTCGTCAAGCGGGAGAAGACCTGGATCGTGATGACTCGCCACGGCGAGATCGTCGTCCAGGACGAGACCGGTCGCGAGCGCGAGCGCTACGGGCTGACCTACGGCGCGCGTCTCCACTTCGGAGACGGCGACAAGGTCAAGGCCGGGGCGCTCCTCTCGGAGTGGGATCCCTTCTCGGTGCCGATCCTCACCGAGGTCTCGGGCGTGGTGAAGTTCGGCGACGTCATCGAGGGCGTCACCATGAGCGAGCAGCTCGACGAGGTCACCGGCCTCTCGCGCAAGAGCGTCACGGAGTCGAAGGACGCCGAGTTGCGGCCGCGCATCTCGCTCAAGGACTCGCACGGCAAGACGCTCAAGATCCCGAGCGGCGAGAACGACGCGCGCTACTTCCTGCCGGTGGGCTCGACCATCGCCGCGCTGGAAGGGGATCGCGTCGAGGCCGGCGACATCATCGCGCGTATCCCGCGCGAGACGACCAAGACCAAGGACATCACCGGTGGTCTGCCGCGCGTCGCCGAGCTGTTCGAGTCGCGCAAGCCCAAGGAGCACGCGGTCATCGCCGAGATCGACGGCGTGGTCAGCTTCGGCAAGGACACCAAGGGGAAGCGCAAGGTCCTCATCACGCCGGAGCGGGGCGACGCCAAGGAGTACCTCATCTCCAAGGGCAAGCACCTGGCCGTCCGCGAGGGGGACAAGATCCGCGCCGGCGAGCCGCTCATGGACGGCGCCGCCAACCCGCACGACATCCTCAAGGTGCTCGGCGAAAAGGCGCTGGCCAAGTACCTGGTCGACGAGGTTCAGGAGGTCTACCGACTCCAGGGCGTCAAGATCAACGACAAGCACATCGAGACCATCGTGCGGCAGATGCTCCGCCGCATCCGGGTCCAGGACGTGGGTGACACCGGCTTCCTCGTCGACGAGCACGTCGAGAAGTACCTGTTCGAGGAGGAGAACGATCGGGTGATGGGGAAGGGCGCCAAGCCGGCGCAGGGCGAGCCGTTGCTGCTCGGCATCACCAAGGCGTCGCTCTCGACGGAGAGCTTCATCTCGGCCTCGTCGTTCCAGGAGACTACCAAGGTGCTCACCGAAGCTGCGGTCTGCGGCAAGGTCGACTACCTGCGCGGCCTCAAGGAGAACGTCATCATGGGGCGCCTCATCCCGGCCGGGACGGGGCTGGGCGCCTACAAGCGCCTCTCCATCCACGTCGACGACGCCGGCGCCGAGGACCTGCCGACGCCGCCGCTGGCCGCCGCCGCCTCCGCGGCCGCCGCGCCCGTTCCGCTCGAGGACTAACAAGCGGATCGGTTCGGGCGCCGGCGGGGCAGCAACACCCCGCCGGCGCCTGCTGCGGCACCCGTTCAGGGCGCCGCGGTGAGGATCAGGGCTACTTGGCGAGGCGTCGGGCCGCGGCGGCGCCGGCCCGGTTGGCACCGGTCGCAGTGACCGCCGCCGGCCTCACGGCCGCCGGCGTCACGTAGTAGTTGGTGCTGGTGCCGCCGCAGGCGACGGGCGGATTCCCATCGGCGAGGTCGGTGCAGCTCGCGGTCGACAAGGCGCTGGTGCATTCGGAGATGACGGTCTCGATCTCCATCGCGGCCTGCTCGTTGGGGGCGGCCTGGCCACAGGCGTTGTTGTCGGCGCAGCAACCGGCCTGAAACTCAGTCGTGCAGTAGGAGAGCTCGCTCGAGGGGATGTTCCCGCAGATGATCTCGCGGTTGCAGAGCGGGCCGCCGATCCGGGAGCAGTACTGGCCCATCGTGATCAGCGAGTCCCCGCTGCCGCAGGAGGAGGCCACCACCGACAGGCAGGCGACCGACAAGCACAGCAACCAAGCGTGTCCCAGGCGCAATGAAGGTTTTCTCATGCGCCCGAGTATCGTCGAAGGGGGCGGGGTCGGGCAAATCGTAAATTGATGACGGGGCTATCGGCCGACGCAGGTCACAGGAAGGCGGCCCCGCGCACGCCGCTGGCGTCGCCGTGCGCCGCCGGCAAGAGGCGGGTCCGGAGGTCGCGCGCCACCGTGTAGCGCTCCCACAGGCGCGGCACGTTGGCGAAGAGGCGCCCGTTGTTCGAAACGCCGCCCCCGAGCACGATCACCCGCGGGTCGAGCAGGTTGATGACCGACGCCAGCGCCCGCGCCAGCCGGTCCTCGTAGAGCCCGAAGGCTTGCGCCGCCGCGCCGTCGCCGCGCTCGGCGCGCGCGGCCAGCTCGTCCCCGCGCAGAATCCCCCCCCCCGAGCGCCCGGTAGGTCGCCTCGAGGCCGCGGCCCGAGATGAACGACTCGATACAGCCTGGGTGGCCGCAGACGCAGAGGTAGGGGGACCGCTCGTCGGGGCCGGTAAAGGGAAGGGTGGTGTGGCTCCACTCGGTGGCGGCGCCGTTTTCGCCCGTCAAGACGCGCCCGTCGACGACGATCCCACCACCGACCCCCGTCCCCAGCGTCGCTCCGAAGACGACGTCGGGGCGCCCGCGGTCGAGCGTGCTCGGTGGGGCAGCCGCGCCATCGATCGCCTCGGAGAGCACGAAGCACTTGCCGTCGTTGGCCAGCCGCACCGGGCGCCCGAGCGCCGCCGCGAGATCCTCGTCGAGCGGCCGGCCGTTCAGGCAGAGCAGGTTCGAGTTCCGGATCCCCCCTCCGCCCGGCTGCAGAAAACCGGGGGTTCCGACCCCGACCGTGGCCACGCCACCCGACACCCGCCCGTCGAGCTCCTTCACCAGCGAGCTGATCGCAGCCAGCACCTCGCCGTATTCGATCGGGGTGGCGACCCGCAGACGCCCGGTCTGCCCCCCTTGCCCCAGCAGGATCCCTTCGATCTTGGTGCCGCCGACGTCGATGCCGATCCGCACCGCGCCAAGATGGCACCCCCAGCCCGGCCTTTGCAAATGAACGCGCCAGGCGCTTGCACATCCCCGGAGGCCGGGGCCAGAATATCCGTCTATTGCGCTCGCTTCGCCTGGCTTGGATCTGCGGTTTTTCCGCGCTCGCTCTGAGCGCGCTCGGGTCCGGCGCGGCGCGCGCGCAGAGCTGCATGACGCTCCAATATTCGTTCCAGCCGGATTGCTACCGGTCGGACGCCAGCTCGGACTGCGTTCAGTCGGTCACCCACATGGACCTCGGCCCGCAGATCGCCGTGTGGCTGCAGGATTCGAGCGGCGCCTTCGTCGACACCCTGATGGTCACCAACGCCACCTCGGTGCGCGGAATCGGCAACCGCCCGGGGCGCTGGGACTTCCTCTCCGGCCCGCTGTTTCCCTACGGCAAGCGTGTCATGTCGTTGCCGATCTGGGCGCACGCTCGGGGGAAGACCTACGAGACGCTCATCATGTCGGAGCCGAACGGGATCTGCGCCGTGGGCGGCCCGGCCGAGAGCTGCCTGGGCTGGCACGAATCGTATTCCTCGACGGAGCTCTACTTCTGCCGCCCGCTGCAGAGCGGTGAGACGGCCACGACGATCGGCGACACCGTGGACGCCATCACCTGCCCGACCAAGTTCAACAGCGAGAAGGGGATGTTCGACCCCACCACGCCGAACTACTACCCGCCCCGCAGCGACCTCACCTCCTTCGGTTCCAACGACGGGTCGGCCCCGCCGATGTTTGCGGCGATCAACGATCTCGACGCGGTGGCGTCGGCGACCCCGACCTACGGGACGCCTTACCTCGGGCGATGGTCGGTCCCCTCCACGCTGCCGGCGGGTGACTACTCGCTCATGGTCGAGGTGAACAAGGAGTACGACTCCAACGCCTCGCACATGCACCCCGACTTCGACGACGGCAACCTGCCCGGCTACGGCACGGACGGAAACTTCGGACAACCGTCCGTCGTCTACCAGGTTCCGATTCACATCGACGTCACGACCGGGACGACCGACGCCGAAGCGGTCTCGCAGATCGCCGGCTACGGCGACTGGACCGGGGCGACGGGGGTCATGAATCCGCCCGACGCCACCATCTCGACGACCGATCTCGGCTCGGGCGAGGCGCGGCTGCTCTCCATCAGCGACGGCGCGAGCGGGCTCAACGGGCGTGTTCTGGCCAGCGTCGCCCCCTGCTTCACGCTGGTCTGCGACCCGGTCACCAACGTCTGCAGCATCTGCGATCCCGTGAAGCAGACCTGCACGCCGCTGCAGTGTGTTCCTCCGCCCGCGCCGCCCAGCACGGTCTCGAACCTCGCGGCGCCCCCCGGGATGCTGACCTCCACCTCCGCCACGTTGCAGTTCGCCAACGCCCAGTCGAACGGCGCGCCGGTGCTGAAGTACGACATCCGCTACCAGACCGGACCGACGATCACCGAGGATCAGTTCGGCTCCGCCGCCAGCGCGCCGCAGGTCACGCCGGGCAGCCCAGGCTCCCTCTCCTCTGTTTCCATCTCCAACCTCAAGCCGGCCACTCAGTACGCGGCGGCCGTGCGGGCGGTGGATCCCTGCGGCCAGGTCTCGCCGATCGCGACGGTGACGTTCACGACGCCCGCCATGAAGTTCACCCAGCTCTCCGGTTGCTTCGTGGCCACGGCGGCCTGGGGCTCGGCGCTGGCCCCCGAGGTGGACGCCATGCGGAAGGTCCGTGATCGGCTTCGCCCGGCGAGCACGATGTTCGCGGTCGCCACGGACCTCTACTACCGAAGCGGGCCCGCCGCGGCCGAGGTTCTCCGCCGCAGCGACACCGCTCGCGCTCTGGTCCGCCGCCTGCTCGGCCCGGTCGGCGCCGCCTCCAAGGCCGCGGTCGCGCTGGCCTCGGGTTGCCACAGTTGCCGTTGACAAGACACGCGCCATCTCTATAATCCCTGCCTTCTTGGCGCCCGTGCTCTGCGCGGGCGCCTTTCGATTTCCGCCAGAGTCGCGATAAACACGAGGTTTTCGTCCCCGATGCCCACCATCAATCAGCTGGTCAAGTTCGGCCGCCAGGCCCAGCGGCGCAAGACGGCGTCGCCGGCGCTCATGGCCTGCCCGCAACGCCGCGGCGTCTGCGTGCGCGTCTACACCACCACTCCGAAGAAGCCGAACTCGGCGCTCCGCAAGGTGGCGCGCGTGCGACTGACGAATGGAATGGAAGTAACGACCTACATTCCGGGCGAGGGGCACAACCTCCAGGAGCACTCGGTGGTGATGATTCGTGGCGGCCGCGTCAAGGATCTCCCGGGCGTTCGCTACCACATCATCCGCGGCACGCTCGACACCTCGGGCGTCACCAATCGTCGGCAGGGGCGCTCGAAGTACGGCGCCAAGCGGCCTAAGTAGTAACTCGAAGGGACCAGAGAGACCATGCCCCGCAAAGGTGAAGTTCCCAAGCGCAAGCCGCTTCCCGATCCGAAGTTCACGGATCAGCCCGTCGATATGCGCCGTAAGGTGACCAAGTTCGTCAACACCATCATGAGCTCGGGGAAGAAGGCGGTCGCCGAGCAGATCGTCTACCGCGCGTTCGACATCATCGCCGAGAAGGCCAAGGACGATCCGGTCAAGGTGTGGGATCGCGCTCTCAGCAACGTGCAGCCCAAGGTCGAGGTGAAGTCGCGGCGCGTCGGCGGCGCGACGTATCAGGTTCCCGTCGACGTGCGTCCGGAGCGGGCCCTGGCGCTCGGCATGCGCTGGATCATCTCGGCGGCCCGCGATCGGTCGGACGGGCGGACGATGCAGGAGAAGCTGGCGGGCGAGCTGCTCGACGCCTCGTCCAACAAGGGGAACGCGGTCAAGAAGCGCGAGGACACCCACAAGATGGCGGACGCCAACAAGGCGTTCGCGCATTACCGCTGGTAATTTCCTAAGTTTCGCATAAATTTCGCCGGCACTTTTTCACCCCCAGACAAACGACGGACCTAACGGTTTC